>DATFMZ010000266.1:0-18858 GCA_035266665.1 Gemmatimonadales bacterium
GTTCGCCTCGAAGAGCGAGGAGGCGATCCTCGCGCTCTGGCGCACCGCGGACCGCCTGCGGGCGAACATCAACGCGGTGCTCGATCCGTTCGGCATCACCGGCCAGCAGTACAACGTGCTCCGCATCCTGCGCGGGGCGGAGCCCGAGGGGCTGCCGACGCTCGCCATCGCCGAGCGCATGATCGAGCAATCGCCCGGCATCACCCGGATGGTGGACCGGCTGGAGCGGAAGGGGTGGGTCTGCCGCGAGCGGCGGAGCGAGGATAGGCGCTGCGTGATCTGTCGGGTCACCCCCGACGGACTCGAGCTGATGCAGCGTCTCGACGAGCACGTTCGCGTCGCCGATGACGCCCTCACGTTCCTCGGCGCCGCCACCCTCGACGAGCTGATCGCGACGCTCGGGCGCATTCGCGAGCGCCTCGCCTAGCCGCCGGTTCGGTCTCGAGCCGACGCGCGCCGGGTCGCCCGGGGGTCCGGGAGGGGCGTCAGGCGGGCCTCGATCTCCGCACGTCGGGGCTCGAGCCACGGCGGCAGCACCAGCCGCGTCCCGAGCGCTTCGAGCGGGAGATCCCGGGTGAAGCCCGGGGCGTCGTCGGCCAGCTCGAACAACACGCCGCTCGGCTCCCGGAAGTAAATGGAATGGAAGTAGTACCGGTCGATGATCGGCGTCGACGGAACTCCTGCATCCGCCAGGCGCGCGTGCCAGGCGGGGTGCTCGGCGGCGGTCGTCGCCCAGGCGACGTGATGCACGGTCCCCGCACTCGGCCGACCCCGTTCGGCGGGCGGCGGGTCGTAGGCGATCCACCCGCTCCGCGAACCGGCGAGCGTCCACGTCCCGTCTCCCGTGGCCGACGCCCCGAGCACGTCTTCCAGAAGCCGCGCCGTATGGTCACGGCGGGCGCCATAGGCTCTGACGCCCGCGAAGCCGAGCAGCGCCACATCGTCCGGAATCTCGGGATGCCGGGCGACGAGCGGCGCGTCCGGTGATGCGTCGACCACGAGCGCGAGCCCCAGCCCCTCGGGGTCCGTGAACCGCAGCTCACCCTCGGCGCGCACGGCCTCGTGTCCCTCGTCCGCCAGCCGTGTCGCCCAGAACGCGAGCGCGTCGTCGTCCGCCACACGCCACACGATCCGGTGGACCATCCCGGCGCCGGCGCGGCCGGGAACGGCGTGCGGGTACTCGAAGAAGGTGAGGTCCGCGCCGGGGTGCGCGCCGTCGTCCGCGTAGAAGAGGTGATAGACGTACGGGTCGTCCTGGTTGACCGTCTTCGCGACGAGTCGCAGGCCGAGGACTCGGGTGTAGAAATCCACGTTGCGTCGCGCGTCGCCGGTAATGCAGGAGATGTGGTGGATGCCGTGAAGATGCATGACGAAATCCTCATGGGCGCGGCGGTTCCCGCAAGGTGGGCGGGCGGTCGCGCGGCTTGATTCGCTCTGTACGTATCCGTATCATCCGTCGTTCCTACCACGTCCCCGCAGGAGTCGCGATGCGCCGGGTAGCCACGCTCTACCGCTCCTCCGTCGGCAAGAAAGTCTTGATGGCCGTGACCGGAGCGATCCTCTTCGTGTGGATTCTCGGTCACCTCGAAGGCAACCTGAAGATCTTCGAGGGGCCCGATCGCTATAACGCCTACGCCGAGGGCTTGCGTTCCTTCGGCGCCCCCTTCTTCGGGCCGTCGCAGTTTCTCTGGCTCGTCCGCGTCGTCCTGCTCTTCTGCGTGGTCGTGCACATGCTCTCGGCGCTCCAGTTGACGTTGCGGGCACGGGCGGCGCGTCCGATCGCGTATCAGCAGGCGCCGCACCTCGAGGACACGTACGCCTCCCGGACCATGCGGTGGGGCGGGATCATCCTCCTGCTCTACGTGATCTTCCATCTGATGGACCTGACGTGGGGCATGGCCAATCCCGACTTCATCCCGGGGAACGTCTACCACAACGTGGTGGCGAGCTTCTCACGCTGGCCCGTGGCGGGGGTGTACGTGATCGCGATGGCGGCGCTCGCGTTGCACCTCTATCACGGCGTCGTCAGCGCGCTGCAGACGCTCGGGGCGAATCATCCGAAGTTCAACAAGCTCCGGCGCAGTATCGCCGCGGTCATCGCGGTGGCGATCTTCGTCGGGTTCACGTCGATCCCGGTGGCCGTGCTGACCGGGTATCTCCAGTAACCTTCCGGAGCGCCGTCGACATGGAGCTCAGATCGCACGTCCCGGCGGGACCGATCGAGAAGAAATGGGATACGCACCGCTTCGAGATGAAGCTGGTGAACCCCGCCAACAAGCGGAAGTACGACATCATCGTGGTGGGCTCGGGCCTCGCCGGCGCATCGGCGTCGGCGACGCTCGCCGAGCTCGGCTACAACGTGCAGTGCTTCTGCTTCCAGGACAGCCCGCGCCGCGCGCACAGCATCGCCGCGCAGGGCGGTATCAACGCCGCGAAGAACTATCAGAACGACGGCGACAGCGTCTACCGCCTCTTCTACGACACGGTGAAGGGCGGCGACTACCGCTCGCGCGAAGCCAACGTGTACCGCCTGGCGCAGATCAGCGTGAACATCATCGATCAGTGCGTCGCGCAGGGCGTGCCGTTCGCGCGGGAGTACGGCGGGCTCCTCGCCAATCGCTCGTTCGGTGGAGCGCAGGTGTCCCGGACGTTCTACGCGCGCGGCCAGACCGGCCAGCAGCTGCTCCTCGGCGCCTACCAGGCGCTGGCGCGGCAGATCGCCGCCGGCAAGGTGCAGATGTTTCCGCGCACCGAGATGCTGGACGTGGTGGTGGTGGACGGGCAGGCCCGCGGGATCGTCGTGCGCAACCTGGAGACGGGCGAGGTCTCGTCGCACGCCGCGCACGCCGTGGTGCTCGCGACCGGCGGGTACAGCAACATCTTCTACCTCTCGACCAACGCGAAGGGGTGCAACGTCACCGCCACATGGCGCGCCTATCGTCGGGGTGCGGCCTTCGCGAATCCCTGCTTCACCCAGATCCATCCTACCTGCATCCCGCAGAGCGGCGACTACCAGTCGAAGCTCACGCTGATGAGCGAATCGCTTCGGAACGACGGGCGCGTGTGGGTCCCGCGGGACGCGGGCGACACGCGCGCCCCCAATCAGATTCCGGAGGGCGAGCGGGACTACTACCTCGAGCGGATCTATCCGAGCTTCGGGAATCTGGTGCCGCGCGACGTCGCGTCACGCCGCGCCAAGGACATGTGCGATGCGGGGCGGGGCGTGGGCGAGACGGGCCACGCGGTCTATCTCGATTTCCGCGACGCGATCCAGCGGCTCGGCCACCAGGTGATCTCCGAGCGGTACGGCAATCTGTTCGAGATGTATCACCAGATCACCGGCGACGATCCCTACCAGGTACCGATGCGGATCTACCCGGCGCCGCACTATACGATGGGCGGCCTCTGGGTGGACTACAACCTGATGAGCACCATTCCGGGGCTCCACGTGATCGGCGAGGCCAACTTCTCCGACCACGGCGCCAACCGGCTCGGCGCGAGCGCGCTGATGCAGGGGCTCGCCGACGGGTACTTCATTCTGCCGTACACGATCGGCAATTATCTCGCGCAGGCGAAGCTCCCGAGCATCGGCACCGATCATGCCGAATTCCGGGCGGTGGAGGACGCGGTGCGCCAGCGCACGCAGCGGCTGCTCGACGTGAAGGGCACGCGCACCGTGGACTCCTTCCATCGCGAGCTGGGCCGGCTGATGTGGAACAAGTGCGGGATGTCGCGTACCCGCGAGGGACTGGAGGAGGCACTCGCCCGGATTCCCGCGCTGCGCGACGAGTTCTGGAAGAACGTGACCATCACCGGAACCGGTGCCGAGCTCAACCAGGAGCTGGAGAAGGCCGGCCGCGTCGCCGACTTCCTCGAGTTCTCCGAGCTGGTGTGCCGCGACGCGCTCGACCGGGACGAATCGTGCGGCGCGCACTTCCGGGAAGAGTATCAGACGCCGGAGGGTGAGGCGAAGCGGAACGACGACAAGTTCGCCTATGTCGCCGCGTGGGCGTACGCCGGTCCCGACGCCGCCCCCAAGCTCCTCAAGGAGCCGCTCGAGTTCGAGTACGTCCACTTCTCGCAGCGGAGCTACAAGTAATGAATCTGACCCTGCACGTCTGGCGCCAGGCGAATCGTTCCGCGCCCGGGGGGTTCGCACAGTACGACGCGAAGGACGTCTCGCCCAACATGTCGTTCCTCGAGATGCTCGACGTGGTGAACGCGGGCCTCATCGAGAGCGGCAAGGAACCCATCGCCTTCGAGCACGATTGCCGGGAGGGGATCTGCGGCTCGTGCGGCATGGTCATCAACGGCAACCCGCACGGGCCGAAGCGGAAGGTCACGACCTGCGAGCTCCACATGCGGAGCTTCAAGGACGGCGACGAGCTCTGGATCGAGCCCTGGCGTGCGAGCGCGTTCCCCGTGATCAAGGATCTGATCGTGGATCGCGGCGCGTTCGACCGGATCATCCAGGCGGGTGGCTACATCTCGGTGCGGACGGGCAGCGCGCCGGACGCCAACGCGGTGCCCGTGCCGAAGCGCGACGCGGACACCGCCTTCGACGCCGCCACCTGCATCGGCTGCGGCGCGTGCGTCGCGGCGTGCCCCAATGCGTCGGCGATGCTGTTCGTGTCGGCCAAGGTGTCCCATCTCAAGCTGATGCCGCAGGGGCAGCCCGAGCGGTTCGAGCGCGTGCTCAAGATGGTCGCGCAGATGGACGAGGAAGGATTCGGCGGCTGCACCAACCACGGCGCCTGCGAGGCGGCGTGTCCGAAGGGGATCAGCACGGATTTCATCGCGCTGCTGAACCGCGATCTGATCGCGGCCATGCTCGGCGCGGGAGCGGACCGGGGCGCCGTCTCCTAGTCGGTCAGCCGGCTCGCGCCCTACCGGCCGCCACCACCTTCGGGTCGGGGCGGCCGTTTCCATTTCCGTTTCCGTTGGCGGCGCCGTTGCCGTTCGGCGCCCCGGGGAGCGCACCGAACTTGCGCTCGCGGCAGCGGAAGTCATCGAGCGCGTGCGCGAGATGATCGGGACGGAACTCCGGCCAGAGGACCGGCGTGAAGTACAGCTCGGCGTACGCGGTTTCCCAGAGGAGAAAGTCCGAGAGCCGCTGCTCGCCGGCCGTCCGGATCAGGAGGTCGACCGGCGGCGTGCCGCCGGTGATGTGGTGCTCGAGGGCGTCGCGGCAGATGTCGTCGGGGTCCCGGAGCCCGTGCCGCACCTCGTGCGCGAGCGTGCGCGCCGCTTCGGCGATCGTCCACTGCGCGCTGTAATCCACGGCGAGCCGCAGCGTGAGCCGCGTGCCCCCCGCCGTCGCCTGCTCGGCCGTCTCGAGCTCCCGCCGCGCCGCGCCCGGAATGCGGTCGCGCCGGCCGATGCCGGTCAGCGCGACCCCGTTGGCCTTGAGCTCGCGCGACTCACGGCGGCAGTACTCCCGGAGCAGCCAGAAGAGGCGGCCCACTTCCATGGCCGGCCGCTTCCAGTTGTCGGCCGAGAAGGCATAGAGCGTGAGGGTGCTGATCCCGAGATCGGGGGAGGCGCGCACGATCTCGCGTACGCTGTCCACGCCGGCAAAATGTCCGCGCCACCGCGGGTACCCCTGCGAGCGGGCCCAGCGGCCGTTGCCGTCCATGATGATGCCCACGTGCAGACCGGTCACGAGCGTTCCAGCGCCTCCCGCGCGGCTCCGAGGATCTGTTCCATCTGGGCGAGATAGCCCTCGAGCGCGCGCCGGCCCTTGGTGGTGAGCCGGTACTCGGTCTTCGGGCGACGATCCTCGAACCCCTTGGTCACCTTGATATATCCGGCATCCTCGAGCTTCCGGGCATGGACGCTCAGGTTGCCGTCGCTCGTCTTGAGGATTTCCTTGAGATCCCCGAACGCGAGCGTGTCGTTCGCGGCGAGGGCCGAGACGATCCCGAGCCGCATGCGCTCATGGATGAGGCGGTCGAGCTCCTCCGGTGCGACGCTAACCGCCATGACGCTGCACCAGCACGATGCCGAAGATGACGTGGACGGCCCCGAACCCCGCGGCGAGCAGGACGGCGCCGTAGATCGGCCGGAAGAGCGCGGCCGCGCCGAGGAGCAACAGCACGACGCCCATCGAACGGATGGCCCGCACGGAGAGCGTCCCGCCGGCCGTGACCCCCGCCCCATAGAGCAGGAGCCAGGTGGCCGGGAGTAGCGCGGTTTGGCCGGCCCGGAAGAGGCCGTAGGTGAGGAGCGCGCCGGCGGCGAGCATCGGAGCCATCACCCACACGACCTTCCGAAACGAGCCCGACCAGAGCGCCACGTCCAGCTTCCGCGCCTTCCAGGCATTGGCCACCATCGAGAGCGCGATGGCGAACGTGGCCGTTGGGATCCAGACCCGGAGGTTGGCGACCCCGCCGAGCCGCGACGACGCGGCGGCGGCGAGAAACCCCGCGGTCCCGACGCCGACCAGCCCCCAACCCGAGACGGCCGTGAAGCTCGCGGCCGACTCCATCGTCTGGCGGATATAGGCGAGTGTCTCCTGCGCCTGCTGCTGATCTTCGCGCGTCGGCGTACTCAAGGGGCCCCCGGAGGCATGTGCTTTGTGGTATAAAGTTATGGGCCCAGGGGCGGGATGCAAGGGGGGAGGGGAGGGTGGCACGGTGGCACGGTGGCACGGTGGCACGGTGGCAGGGTGGCAGGGTGGCAGTACGGCGTCCCCCTGCCACTCTGCCACCCTGCCACGCTGCCCGCTATTCGATCTGCCCCGCTTCGTCGGCCGCGGCCGTGGCCGCCGGGTCGGGCCAGCCGCCCAGCACCTCGAACTTCCTGGTGAAGGTCTCCCCCGCGAGGGTGGTGGTCACCGTGTACGTGCCCGCGGGTACGGCCAGGAGCTCACTCCGGTCGGTGGGCCCATGGAGCACGCGCGGCCTGGGTTTGTCGCGGTTGAGATCCCACACGACATGGTGCACCCCCGCGTAGCCGCGGTCGGACAGGGTGCGAACCGTGTCGCCCTTCGCGTCGGTGATCACGAGCTTCACGTCCTGGTCGGCGCTGTCGCGAAGATAGTACGTGAAGACGGCGCCCCGCGGCGGGTTATCGGCCACGAACGGTGCGGTTCCGTTCGCGGGATACCGGCTCGATTCGCGGAACTGGCGGCCCGGGCGGACGTCGAACATATACGCCGGCAGTGCGGCCACCGAGTCGGTCGATTCTTCGAGCGGCCCGATCGGGTTGATCCACATGCCGCGGCCGAAGGTGGCGACGACGAGATCCCGCGCGCGACCGTTGACGGCCATCATCCGGACCCCGACCGGCGGCAGGTTGTTGTTGAACGGATGCCAGTGCGCGCCGCGATCGAAGGTGATTTCCACGCCGGTCTCCGTCCCGAGCCACAGCAGGTTCGGGTTCCGGACATCCTCGACGATCGTGAGCGCGCCGGTTGTCGAGTCGAGCCCGGTCATGATCGGCGTCCAGGTGCGGCCGAAGTCTTCCGTCCGGTACACATGCGGCCGGTAGTCGTCGCGGCGGTGGCAATCGAAGGTGGCGTAGGCTCGGCCGTCCACGAAGTACGACGCCGCGATCGCCGAGACGAAGCACTTGGTAGCCGCCGAGTCGGGAACGTTCGCGCTCACGTCGGTCCACGTGGCGCCCCCGTCTTGGGTCACCCAGACCAGGCCGTCATCCGAGCCGGTCCAGAGAATCTTCTTGCTCCGCGGGCTCTCGGCGATGCTGAAGAGCGCGTGGTAGGAGGTGTTCCCGACCTCTGGGGCGGGATCGGTCCGTGCGGCGCGCGTCATGTCGGGGCCGAGGACCTGCCAGTTGTCCCCGCGGTCGGTAAGCTTCACCAGATAGTTGCTCCCGACGTAGATCACGGTCGAATCGAACCGGGAGAGCAGGATCGGCGTATTCCACCCCCAGCGGAAGTCGTACCCGCTCTCGGCCCCCGCGTCCGCGGCGAGGGGCTTGATGCCCGTCCGCTCACCGGTCGCGAGGTTGAACCGCGACATGCTCCCGAACTGCCATTCCGTGTAGACGATGTTCGGGTCGTGCGCATCGGGCTGCACGAAGAACCCGTCGCCGCCGTTCACCGGGTACCAGTCGGCGTCGGTGATCCCGCGCGCATCGCGCGTGGCCGACGGGCCGCACCAGGTGCCGTTGTCCTGCAGCCCCCCGCAGACGCGGTAGGGCTGATGCGCGCTGTCGATCGCGACGGTATAGAACTGGCCGATCGGGATTTCGGCATGGCGCACGTGCTTCCCGCCGTCCCAGCTCACGTAGAATCCGCCGTCGTTGCCGAACACGATGTGCTTCGAATTCGCCGGGTCGAGCCAGAACGCGTGAAAGTCGACGTGCGTGTGCTCGAAGTGCACGACCGTCCAGGTCTTCCCGCCGTCCTTCGATTCGTAGAGCGGTGATGCATTCAGGTAGAGATGATCGGCGTCGTTCGGGTCCACCCAGATCTCGTTGTAGTAGTAAAACGGCGCCGCACTCATGTCGTTCACCTGGGTCCAGTGCTTCCCGCCGTCGTCCGAACGAAAGATCCCGCCGTACGGCGAGTATTGCTGGGACGTCACCCCCTGATTGTTCTGGATGACCGCGTAGATGATCTGCGGATTCTTCGGGTAGATCGCGAGTCCGATCCGGCCGAGCTTGTGGCCGCCCGGGAGGCCGTTGTCGAGCTTGGGATCGGTGAGGAGCGTCCACGTCTTTCCGCCGTCGGTCGTCTTGTAGATTCCGCTCCCCGCGCCCACACCTTCCATGTGTCCACCGCCCCAGCGGATGCGGTGCCAGGCCGCGGCGTAGAGCACGTCGGGGTTCGCGGGGTCGATCGCGAGATCCACGAAACCCGTCGTGTCGTCCACGAAGAGCACCTTCTGCCAGGTCTTTCCACCGTCGGTGGTCTTGTAGACGCCGCGGTCGGGGTTCGGTCCCCAGAGATGGCCGAGCGCCGCCACCCAGACGGTGTTCGGATCCTTGGGGCTGATCACGATGCGCCCGATCTCTTTCGTGTCCGCGAGGCCCATGCTCGCCCACGTCTTCCCGCCGTCGTTGGACTTGTGGACGCCATTCCCCCAGGACTGCGAGCGAAGAGAATTGCGCTCGCCGGTGCCCACCCACACCACCTTCGGATCGGACGGGGCGACCGCCACGTCTCCGATGGAGAGCATGCCGATCTTGTCGGCGACCGGCTTCCAGGTGATCCCGTCGTCGTCGGTCTTCCAGAGCCCACCGGTGGCGGATCCGACGTACATCGTGTGGTCGTACGGTGCCGGAACGGCGACCGCGGTCACCCGTCCCGAGTACGCGGCCGGACCGAGCAGCCGGTAGTCGAACTTCTTGGCGATGCGCAGCTGGACCGCGGCCGGACTCGTGTCGCGGACGGCCGGATGCGATCCGGTAGCGGCCGAGGAATCCTGCGCTGCGGCGGGGGGAGCCAGTACGATGAGCGCGAAGGTGATCAACGACAGCGGCTTCATGGGTGCTCCAGGGAGGAACCAGCACGGAAAGTAGGGTGTTGGGCGCGGGGGCGGTATGGTCGCGTTCGGGCGCGCCTTACGTTGGTCTCATACGGCTGCCATATTCTTTATCCTCAGGGCGCGGAATCCGGGTGCGTGCGTGGCGCTCGGGGCCAGTTTCAACGCGACGGGGGCGACGCCGACGTGGAGCGTAAGGCTCCAGGATTGAAGGATCACGTCTGGACCAGGCGGCTCGCGCATGTCTGGCGCGGAGGCGTGGGCTGGGCGATCCCGGCGGCGGTCGTGATGGTCGAGCTGGTCGCGACGCTCGCCGTCTGGGACGCGCTACGACGCAGTGAGGCGCGCGCCGTGCGGGCGGCGAGCTCGGCGGCGAGCGATCACGTGATCGGACAGCTGCAGACGGAGCTCCGCTCCCATCTCCAGGCCATGGGCCGGATGGCGCGCCGTGCCGCCTATCCCTCGGCGTTCTCGCGCACGGTCTGGGAAGCCGACGGCCGCGAGCATCTGCGGGACTTTCCTTCCATGCGGGCACTTGGGTTGATGAGCGACGCCGGCGCGTGGCACGCGCTGGTGTCGCGGTCGCCCAGCGACTCGGTCGCCGCCGTCGGCATCATGGCGCGTGTGCGCGAGGCGACACGCGATACCGACGGCTCCGTCGTGCTCGGCGTATCGCTCCCCGACGGCGCGCGGGGTCTCGTGCTCGCCGTACCCGGCGCGTCGGCCGCCGGCCGGCGACACCACGTGGTTGCTCTCCTGCACGCCCCATCCTTCGTCGCGTCGTCACTGGCCAACACCGCCTCGGACTTCGCCGTGGCCGTCCGCGACGGGGACGTGCCCGTCTTCCAGCGCCTCGGGGCGGGCACGGCGGGGAAGCCCTGGGAGGAGACCGCGACACTCCCGATCGACGAGGCCCCTTGGACCGTCCGTGTCTGGCCGGGTGACAGTCTCGTGACCGAGGCCACGTCCCATCTTCCCACGGCGGCCCTGCTCTTCGGGCTCATCCTCGCGATGCCGGCGGGTCTCGTGACACGACTCACCCAAGTCGCGAACGAGCGCGAGCGTCGCTACCGCGCGCTCTTCGAACATGCGCCCGACGCCATCGTCGTGTTCGACGTGGACTCGGGTCGGTTCGTGGAGGCCAACGCGAACGCCGAGCGCCTGTTCGGGCTCCGGCGGGAGCGGCTGCTCGAATTCGGGCCCGCCGAGCTGAGTCCCCCGCAGCAGGCGGATGGGCGCCCCTCGGGTACGGCCGCTCGCGCCTGGATCGACCAGGCGGTCGCGGGCGGGGCGCCGCGGTTCGAGTGGTTGCACCGCGACGCAAAGGGCGAGGAGATCCCGTGCGAGGTGCGCCTCGTGCGGTTTCCCTCGCGGCGCCGCGTGCTCGTCCGGGGGAGCATCAGTGACGTGCGCGACCGCGTCGCGCTCGAGCGGCAGCTCCGACAGGCGCAGAAGATGGAAGCCGTCGGGCAGCTGGCGGGCGGCATCGCCCACGACTTCAACAACATCCTCTCGGCGGTAATGGGTCTCGCGGATCTGTTGGTGGCCGATCTTCCCGCGGGGTCGGAATCACACGAGGACGCGCTCGAGATTCGCGAGACCGCGCGCCGCGCCGCGGATCTGACGCGGCAGCTCCTCGCGTTCTCGCGCAAGCGGACGCTGTCACCGCGTCCGCTGGATCTCAACGCCCTGATCGCGGACCTCGAGCGCATGCTGCGGCGCACGCTTGGGGACGACATCCTGTTGGAGACGTCGCTCACCGCCGAGCTTGGCGTCGTACGCGCTGATCCGAGCGCGATCGAGCAGGTACTGGTGAACCTCGCGATCAATGCGCGTGATGCCATGCCGGGCGGCGGGACGATCACGATCGTGACACGTCGGCGGACGATCACGCGGCCTGGCGAGTTCGAGGATGCGTCGCCGGGGGAGTACGTGGAGCTCGAGGTAGGAGACGACGGCATGGGGATGCCGCCGGAGGTGAGCGCGCGCGTCTTCGAGCCGTTCTTCACCACGAAGCCCGCGGGGAAAGGAACGGGCCTCGGTCTCGCGATGGTCTACGGCATCGTGCGGCAGACCGGCGGATACATCGCGGTGACGAGTACGCCCGGTGCCGGGACCACGTTCCGGGTCATCCTGCCCCGCACGACGGACGCGCCGAGCTCCGCCGAAGCGTAGCTCGGGCGGGTCGCGTCGCCGGCGCGATCACGCGTCCGTCTCCCGTCTCCCGTCTCCCGCCTCCCGTTTCCGCATCTCCTCGTCGCGGAGCGTCCGGCGCAGGATCTTGAGGACCGAGCTCTTGGGCAGCTCGCGGCGGAACTCGATGGCGCGCGGAATCTTGTAGGGCGCGAGGTTCTCGCGGCAGTACGTGATGAGCTCGTCGGCGGTCGCGTGCTGTCCGGGATGGAGCACCACGAACGACTTCACGGTCTCGCCGCGCTTCGGATCCGGGAGCCCGATCGTCGCCGCCTCGATCACGGCCGGGTGACTCACCAGGACGCGATCGATCTCATCGGGATAGACGTTGTAGCCGGAGCAGAGGATCATGTCCTTCTTCCGGCCCTCGATGAAGAAGAATCCGTCCTCGTCCATCCGCGCGAGGTCTCCGGTGTGCAGCCACCCCGCCTTGATCATGTCGGCGGTGGCTTCGGGCCTCCGCCAGTAGCCCTTCATGATCTGCGGTCCCCGCACGACCAGCTCGCCCACGGCGTTCGGCGGGAGGGGTTGCTCGCCCGTCTCCATGTCCACGATCCGCGCGTCCGTGCTCGGCAGCGGCACGCCGATGCTGCCCACCTTGCGCTTCGTCTTGAGGGGATTGGAATGGGTAACCGGCGACGTCTCCGTGAGCCCGTAGCCCTCCGAGATCGTCGCTCCGGTCAGCTCCTCGAAGCGATGCAGCACGTCGCCCGGGAGCGGCGCCGATCCGGAGTTGCACGCCTTGATGCTCGTGAGGTCGTGGCGCCGGATGGCGGGGTACTGGTTGATGGCGTTGTACTGCGCCGGGACGGCCGGGAAGAGCGTGATACGCCGTTTCTCGGTATCGGCGACGATGCGCGGAATGTCGCGCGGATTGGGCTCGAGGACGATCGCGGCCGCGGCGCTCATCGCGAAGTTGAGCACGACGGTGAGCCCGAACGAATGGAAGAACGGAAGGGCGCCGAGGATCACCTCCTGTCCCGGGACCACGTCCGGGAACCACGCGCGGAGCTGTTGCACGTTGCCCGAGAGATTGCGGTGCGTGAGCATCGCGCCCTTCGAGACGCCGGTCGTTCCCCCCGTGTAGAGCAGTGTCGCCACGTCGTCCATCCCGATCGGCGCCGCGGGCGGCTCGGCGGATCCCGCGCCCGCCACGAGGCGCCTGAATCGGTGGACGCCGGGATCGTTGGGGACGGGGGCGATGAGCCGCGGCTCCGCGCGCCGCAGCTGCAGCGGGGCCAGGCGATTGAGCGGAAAGGCGAGATACTCGGGGATGGACGCGACGACGTAGTGGTCGACCGCGAGTTGATCGCGTATGGCGCGCACCCGGTCCGTGTAGATGTAGTCCATGAGCAGGGCCACGCGGCAGTCGGCATCCGTCCACTGGTGCTCGATCTCGCGCGGCGTGTACACGGGGTTCGTGAGCACGGGGATCGCGCCGAGGCGGAGTGTGGCGTAGAACCCGATCACGAATTGCGGCAAATTCGGCATCTGAATCGCGACGCGCGTCCCGGGCTCCACGCCAAGCCCGGCGAGCGCCGCCGCGAGACGGCGCACGTCACGCTCGAGCGCCCGATACGTGAGCGTGCGATTCCGGAAGAAGAGGGCGGGACGATCGGCGTGCTCGCGCGCGGCAGCGCTCAGGAAGTCCACGAGGGTGCGCGCTTCGAGCGGGACCTCGGCCGCGACGCCGGGATCGTACATGGCGTGCCAGGGGCGGGACATGGCGCTAAAGTGTCGGGTCGGCGATGGAGGCGGAAGGGCCTACAGGCTGTTTCCGCCCATTGCCGCCTTCTCTTTCCCCACCCCCACCTTCTCCAGCACGGTCTCCAACGGGCAGAATCTGGTGAAGCTCGATTGCAGGAGGTTCACGCCCACGAACGCGGTGACCAGGAACCAGGCGGGATGCACCCAATAGCCGAGCGCGAGCGAGACGAGCACGAACACGCCGGCGAATCGACGAATCAACATTTCCATCTTCATAACAGCTCCTTGGTGTCGAGGGAGTAGACTTTGAGCCCCTCCTCCGGGCCGCGGTCATCGCGGAGTGCGCGCAGCTCGTCCACGAGAGTGGTGCAGTGCTCCGGGGCCACGGCGGCAAAGAAGAGCGTGCTCGTGCCGGGGAACGCGCGGGTACCGAGTTTCCGGCCGGTCGCGCCCTTGCCGAGGATCGTGGGGATCTCGCTGTAGCCCGGCACGCCGTACTGCTCGAGCAGCGCCCCGACGTCGGCCGCGTGATCACTGTTTACGACGATGAGAAGGAGTTTCATCGCTTCATCTCGTAGTAGAGGAGTGGGATCGCCACGAGCGTGAGGCCGGTGGCGACGATCGCGCCGCTGATGAGCGCGATGCCAAGACCCTGGAAGATCGGATCGGAGACCATCACCACACCGCCGATCACGACCGCGGCCGCCGTGAGAATGATGGGTCGAGCGCGAATGAGACCGGAGACGGTGACCGCTTCGGCCACCGAGCGGCCACGCTCGAGCTCGAGCTCGGCGAAGTCCACGAGCAGGATCGAGTTCCGGACGATGATGCCCGCGAGCGCGATCATGCCGATCATGGAGGTGGCGGTGAAGAAGGCGCCGCTCACGGCGTGCGCCGGGAGGATGCCGATCAACGTCAGCGGAATCGGCGCCATGATCACGAGCGGGGTGGTGAACGACTGGAACCAGGCGACCACCAGCACGTAGATCAGCACCAGCACGGCGGCGAACGCGATGCCCAGATCGCGGAAGACGTCCACCGTGATCTTCCACTCGCCGTCCCAGACCAGGAAGTTGTGCTCCGTGAGGGTGGGCGAGCTCGCATAGTAGACGGGGAGCCCCCTGGGCCCCTGCTCGATGCTGTCCGCCATGGCCAGCATGGCGTAGACCGGGCTTTCGATCTTGCCCGCGACGTCGCCGGTGACGTAGACCACCGGCCGGAGATTCTTGTGGAAGATCGGCGTCTGGGCGGGCACGCTGTCGATCGTGGCGAGCGTGCCGAGTTGCCGCGCCCCCTGTGGCGTCGCGATCGGCAGGGTGCTGATATCCCCGACGTTCGCCATCCCGGAATCCGGCAGCTCGACGCGAATCGCCACTGGCTCCGCGGCGTGATCGTCGTGCAGGAGTCCGGCCGTCGCACCGCCGAGCGACGCGGCGATCGTCTGCGCCACCGCCGCGGGGTCGGTGCCGGCCGCGCGGGCCTCGGCCTCGTTTACGGCCGCGTGCACCTCATCGTGCGGTGCCGCTACGGACCAATCGACGTCCACGACGCCGGGCGTGCTGGCGAAGATCTCGCGGACGCGCGCCGCCGCCGCGATCTGCTGGGCGTAGTTGGCGCCGTAGATCTCGGCCGTGAGCGTGGACTGCACCGGCGGGCCCGGCGGGATCTCGGCCACCTTCACGTCGGCGTCGTAGCCCCGCGCGATGGAATCCACCACCGGCCGCACCCGGAGCGCGATCGCGTGACTCTGCTGGCTTCGCTCATCCTTCGGTTTGAGGTTCACCTGGATGTCGGCGACCGTCGGCCCGTGGCGCAGGAAGTAGTGCCGCACCAGACCGTTGAAGTTGAACGGCGCGGGTACCCCGACGTACGTCTCCACGTCGTGCACGGCCGGATCCTTGGCGACCGCGAGCGCGAGCGCCTGCGCCACCTCGCTGGTGCGCTCGAGGGCGGTTCCCTCGGGCATGTCGATGATCAGCTGGAATTCACTCTTGTTGTCGAACGGCAGCATCTTCACCTGCACCAGCTTGAGCGGCACCAGCGCCATCGCGAGGAGCAGGAGCACGAGCATCGTGCCGTACGCCATCAGGCGGCGACGCGTGTTCGAGAGCAGTCCCGTGAGGAACGTCCGGTACCAGCCCGCCACGCGCCCCGCGGGCGCCTGGTCGGTGTCGTCGCCGCCCGTCGGCGGATGCGCCGCCGCGTGCTTGCGGAGCAGGCGGAAGGCGAGATACGGCGTGACGATGAACGCGACGGCGAGCGAGAAGATCATCGCCACCGACGCGCCGATCGGGATCGGCCGCATGTAGGGGCCCATCAGCCCGCTCACGAACGCCATCGGGAGAATCGCGGCGATCACCGTGAGCGTCGCGAGAATCGTCGGATTCCCGACCTCGTCCACCGCGATCACGGCCGCTTCGTCCGGGTGACGTTTCCCGAGCCGGAGGTGTCGCGCGATGTTCTCAACCACCACGATCGCGTCGTCCACCAGGATGCCGATGGCGAAGACGAGCGCGAACAGCGTGATGCGGTTGAGGGTGTATCCGTAGAGCCGGTAGACGAGCAGCGTGAGCGCGAGCGTCACCGGAACCGCGACGAGCACCACGACCGACTCCCGCCAGCCGAGCGCCAGCCAGACGAGGAGCGCCACGCCGACGGTCGCGATCAGGATGTGGAGCAGCAGCTCGCGCGCCTTCTCGTTGGCGGTGGCGCCGTAGTTCCGGGTCACGGTGACCTGCACGTCGTTCGCGAGCAGGGTGCCGCGAAGGTCGTGCACGCGCTGGAGCGCCTCGTCCGCGATGTGCGCCGCGTTGGTCCCTTCGCGCTTCGCGATCGAGATCGTCACGGCGGGCGAGAACTCTGTCCCGCCGCCCGCGAGGAACGAGACGTACTGCGAGGGCTCGGCCGCGCCGTCGCGCACGTGGGCGACGTCGCGAAGCCGGATCGCCCGGTTCCCCTGGACGCCCACCACCACGTCCCGGACGTCGTCCGCGTTGCGGAGGAGATTGCCCACCCGCACCGGAACGCTTCGATTCCCCGCGACGATGTCGCCCGCCGGGAGCTCGGCGTTCGCGATGCCGATCGCGTGCAGGACCGCCGCCGCCGAGAGCCCGCGTGCGGCGAGGGCCTGCGGATCGAGCGTGACGGCGACCTCGCGTGGCGCGCCGCCGGTCACCCAGGTCTGCGCCACGTCCGGGATGCGCTTGAGCTCCGCCGCGAGCTCCGCCGCCTGCTGGCGCAGGAGATATCCGTCACCCTGATCCGCGCCCCCTGAAAGCGTGAGGGTGAGGATCGGGACCTCGTTGATGCCGTGGAGCGTCACCAACGGCGGCGTGGCGCCCGGCGGTGCCTTGTCGGCGTTCGCCATGAGCTTGCCGTAGAGGCGCGTCAACGCCAGCTCGGGCTCCGTGCCGACCTTGTAGCGCGCGGTGATCAGCGCGCCGTCCGACTGCGCGACGCTGTAGACGTACTCGACGTCCTTGATCTCCCAGATCGCGCGCTCGAGCGGCTCGACGACGCGACGCTCGACCTCTTTCGGGCTCGCGCCCGGGAGGCCGACCGCGACGTCGATCATCGGCACGCGGATCTGCGGCTCCTCTTCCCGTGGGGTAGTGAGGAGCCCTCCCACGCCCGCGGCCAGTGCCGCGCCGATCAGGAGCGGGGTGAGCTTCGAGTGGAGAAAACGCTGGGCGATGCCGCCCGAGATCCCGGTCTTCATTGCACCACCCGGTCCCCGGGCTCGAGCCCGCTCAGGATCTCGACGCGCCCGTCGGCGAGCGTGCGGCCGACGCGGACCCAGCGAAGCGTCGTCCCCTCGGCCATGACGACGCGTACGCCGGTGAGCTGGCCGCGGCGGACGATGGCGTCGGCGGGGACCGCCACACCCGGGTGACTCCCGGCGGGGATGAACCCGGTGACGCCGAGTCCCGTCGGCCAGTCGGCGGGCAGCGTGGCGCGCACCTCGACGGTGCGCGTGCGCTGATCGGCGCCGCCGGCGATCGCGCGGACGGGTGCCTTCGCCTCGCGGCCGTCATCGCCGGTCACGCGCAGGGTATCGCCGCGGTGGAGCCGGGCGGCGATGTCCACCGGAACGTCGAGCACGGCGTCCCGCGGTCCCGTGCTCTCGACCACGAGGAGCGGCATGCCGGGATTCGCGAGATCGCCGGCGTCCACATAGCGCGCCGCGACGACGCCGCTGAACGGCGCCGCGATGGTCGCATAGCCCGCCGCCGTCTCGGCGTCCTTCTCGGCGGCCTGGGCGAGCGCGAGCTGGGCGGTGGCCTGCGCGAGGCCGAGATGTGCCTGGTCGCGCTGGACCTGACTCACCGCGTCGCTCGCGTAGAGCGTGTCCATGCGGGCGGCCTGGCGGACCGCTTCGGCGTGCGCGGCCTCTGCGGCGCTCAGGGCGGCCGCGGCCTTCTGGCGCGCGGCGGCAATGTCGTCACCGCCCAAGTGGATGAGCGTCTGTCCGGCGCGGACGCGACTTCCCACGTCCACGGCGACGCGCGCGATCCGCGCCATGAGGCGCGTCGCGATCTCGGCGCGCTGGCGCGCCATCACCGTACCGGAGACGGGCAGAACCGTCGCGAGCGTTTCGGCGCGCACCGTGAGGGCCGGTTCCGGCGGCGCGGTCTTGGCCGCGGGGGACGCCGAGCCGTCGCTGCATGCGGCGGTGGCGAAGGCGAGCAATCCGGCGAACAGATATCGGGTCATTGGTCGTTGGCTCCGGCGGCAAAGGCGAGCGCGGCGCTGGCGACGAGCGCATCGTGCCGCGCGGCGAGCAGGTTCAGGGTGGCGTTGGTGGCGGCCGTCTGGACGTCGAGCAGCTCCGTGATCGAGGACGCACCCGTGCGATACCTCAGCTGTGCCTGCGCGAGCGTCTGGCCCGCTTCGGCGGCGGCGTGCTCGGCGACCAGCACGCGGGCGCGGGCCGCGGCGAGCATGCGTTCGGCGGATCGCACCTCGAGCCGCGCCTGACGTTCGCCCGCCTCCGCACGGGCCCGTGCGGCGTCGCGCGCGGCCGCGGCTTCGCGGACGGCACCCGGCCCGCCGAGTCCCTGGAGGATGTTCCACTTGAGGCCGATCCCGATCGTCCAATCGCCGCTTCCGTTGCCGAACGGCGACGTCCGGGAGTAGTGCGCGAACGAGCCGAACGCGGCGATTTGCGGCAGCTGGCTCGCCCACGCACGGTCCACACCGAGGCCGAGGGCCTGGGCGCCGAGGCGCAACGCCATCACGTCGCCGCGATGGGTCACGTCACACGCCGTGTCGCCGGTGCAGGGTGGCGTCGGGAGTGGGGTGTCGAGCGAATCCGTGAGGACGAGCGGCGCGTCGTCGGGGAGCGCGAGCATCGTCGCGAGCGCGCTGCGGGCGTTCTCCGCGTCGGCGTGCGCGGCGAGCAGCTGGGCCTCGATCTCCGAGGCGCGGAGGCTCGCGAGGCGGGCGTCGAGCCCGGTCACGAGTCCCTGCTCGTGGAGCGCGGTGGCCTGCGTGACATGGGCACGGGCCG
>DATFMZ010000267.1:0-2116 GCA_035266665.1 Gemmatimonadales bacterium
CGTCGGGCGACAGGACCATGGCCGGTTCCCTGCAGAGCGAAGTGATCGAGGCGGAAGGGGCGGTGGACGCTAAGATACTACACGTCCATGGCCACTTCGTCACGGAGGGCTTCACGCACCACCGCGTCGGGTCGCCGTGCCACCTCCCACCGTCGCCACAGGAGATAGATCGCCGGAATCACCGCGAGCGTAAGCAGCGTCGCCGTCACCATGCCGCCCACCATCGGCGCGGCGATCCGCTTCATGACGTCGGCACCCGTCCCGGTACTCCAGAGGATGGGCGCTAACCCGGCGATGATCGCGGTGACGGTCATGATCACCGGCCGCAACCGCTCGAGCGCCCCCTCGCGTACGGCGTCTCGCACATCGCCCGGCTCCTGGATCCGGCCCTCAAGACTTCGTCGATGAAATGCCTCATCGAGATAGATGAGCATCACCACGCCCGTCTCAGCCGCGACGCCGGCGAGGGCGATGAACCCCACCCACACCGCGACACTGGTGTTGTAGTGCAGTCCCCAGAGGAACCAGATCCCGCCCACCAGGGAAAACGGCAGCGCGAGCATCACGATCAGGGATTCGGGGACGCTCCGGAAGTTGAGGTAGAGCAACAGGAAGATGATGCCGAGCGTCACCGGCACCACGACTTGCATTTTCCGAAGCACTCGCTGCATGAACTCGTACTGTCCGCTCCAGACGAGCGTGTACCCGCTCGGGAGATGCACGCGATCCGCCACGATCCGTTGGGCGTCCTTCACGTACGTCCCGACGTCGCGATTCCCGATGTCTACGAACACGGTGGTCACCGGAAACGCGTTCTCGGTTTTGACCGACATCGGGCCCTGGCGGATCTCGACGTCCGCCACCTGGCCGAGCGGAATCTGCCGACCGCCGCGCGCGGGAACGAGCACCTCGCGAATCTTTCCGACGTCGTCCCGCAGCTCGCGGGGATATCGCACGTTCACCGCGTACCGCTCGCGGCCTTCCACGGTGGTCGCCGCGGTGATCCCGCCAACGGTCGCCATGATGGCGTGATGGATGTCCCCCACGTTCAGGTCGTAGCGTGCGGCCTCGGACCGGTCGATGGTGATGTCCACGTAGTAGCCCGACACGCCGCGCTCGGCGAAGGCGCTTCGCGTCCCCGGCACGCTCTGCATGACCTTCTCCACCGCTTCGCCGAGCGTTTGCAGCGTGTCGAGATCGGGTCCGAATATCTTGATCCCCACCGGCGTTCGGATCCCGGTGGCGAGCATGTCGATCCGTCCCTTGATGGGCATCGTCCAGGCGTTGGTGACGCCGGGAAGTGTCACCGCCTTGTCCATCGCCGCGACGAGATCGTCGTAGGTCACCCCGCGGGGCCACTCGGATTCCGGCTTGAGCGTCACCGTGGTCTCGAACATGGCGAGTGGTGCCGGGTCGGTCGCGGTGTTCGCGCGCCCCGCCTTGCCGAGCACGGTTTGCACCTCGGGAAAGGAGGCGAGCACGCTGTCCTGATACCGCATGATCTTCTTGGCCTCGGCGATCGAAACGCCGGGAACCGTCGTGGGCATGAAGAGGATCGTGCCCTCGTGGAGCGGTGGCATGAACTCGCTGCCCAGTCCGCGCCACGGGATCACCGTTGCCGCCAGCACCACCGCCGCCGCGGCGATCACCGACCACGGCCGCTTGAGCACGAAGTCGATCACGGGCCGGTAGGCCCGGTGCAGGGCACGGTTGATCGGATTCTGCGACTCCGGCCGCACCTTGCCGCGGATGAAGTAGCCCATCAAGACCGGCACGAGCGTGATGGACAGAATGGCGGCGCCCGCCATCGAGAACGTCTTGGTGAAGGCGAGCGGCTTGAAGAGCCGGCCTTCCTGCTGCTCGAGACTGAACACGGGCAGGAAGCTGCACGTGATGATGAGGAGCGAGAAGAACAATGGCGGCCCCACCTGCTTGGCGCTCGCGAGGACGATCTCCCATCGCGACGTGCCCGGTTCCGCGCGCTCGAGATGTTTGTGCATGTTCTCGATCATCACGATCGCGGCGTCCACCATGGCGCCGATCGCGATCGCGATCCCACCGAGACTCATGATGTTCGCGTTGACGCCGATCACGCGCATGACGATGAACGAGATCA
>DATFMZ010000268.1:0-25657 GCA_035266665.1 Gemmatimonadales bacterium
TTCCTGCGGCTCGATGCCGCCTCGCGGCTCGTCCGGATCGCGGTCGAGGGGGAGAATCTCGCCGCGGGCCATCGCCTGCGGGTCGGCGTGCCGCTCGCCGAGCCTGCGCGGTCGGCCGTCGCGGACATGCTCTACGGGCCGACCACACGTGAGCTCCGGCGCTACGATCCCACGCAGTACCCCAAGGAGTGGCCGGTCGCGACGGCGCCGATGCACCGCTATGTCTCTACCGGCGGCGTCACGCTGTTCGCGCGCGATCGCTTCGAGTATGAGGTGAGCCCGCGCGGGGTCCTCTTCGTGACGCTCTTCCGGTCGGTGAGCGCCCTGTCGCGCGACGATCTGGGCGCGCGGCCGGGCCATGCCGCCTGGCCGATGCCGACGCCCGGAGCGGAGGAGCGCGGTCCGTTTCGCGCCGAGCTCGCCATCGCGCCGCTCGCGCTCGACGAAGCGATGTCACCGGAACGCTGGGCGGATGCGGAGCAGCTCGCGGAGGAATTCCACGCACCGCTCGGCGGCTGGATGCTCCGGTACGGGATCCGCGTGCCCGACCGCGTTTCGGGGCCCGCGCTCGACGGGGCGGGCCTCGCCTTCAAGGCGGCGAAGCCGCGGGAAGATGGGTCGGGAATTGTCGTGCGCGCGGTGAACGTGACGGGCGAGACGGTGCAGGGGACGTGGACCTGGCCCGTCCCGCTCAAGCGCGCCTATCGCACGCGGCTCGATGAGACGGTGCTGGAAGAGATTGCCCTCGATCCGCCCCGGCGCGTGGTGCGGTTCAGCGCCGCACCGCGCGAGGTCGTGACGATCATCGTGGAGACGTAGCCGCCTCCACGTCCGCGAACGCCTTCGCCTTCTCGGGCTTCTTCCACGCGACGTAGAGCGTCCAGAGGGCCCGGCGCGCCAACGCGACCTCGGCGGTGTCGGGGCGCGCCGCCGCCGCGAGGGACTGGTATGCATCGAGGATCGGCGGCTCCGCCTGCGCGTAGCGGCCGAGCGCCGTGAGTGCTTCCCCCAGGAGGATCCGGCTGTGTTCGGCGCGCAGGTGGCGTGGCCCCAACGCCTTCGTGTAGAGCGCGATGGCATGTGTGAGGAGCGGAACGGCCTGCGCCGGCCGTCCGGTGCGGCGAAGGACGTCGCCCAGCCCCTCGTCGACGGTGCCGAAGGCGATGTTGTCCGGCGTGTAGTGCAGTCGGTAGATGCGGCTCGCCGACCGAAACAGCCGCTCCGCTTCGGCGAGGTCTCCCTCTTTCGCCACGACGGCCGCCAGCACGCGCTGATCGTAGGCGACGTACGGGTGGTTGGGGCCGCGCGCGCTGTCGATCGCGAGTGCCGCCCGCGCGGCGCTGTCCGATTCCCGCAATCGGCCCATGGTCCGAAGCACGCGACTGAGATTGATGTAGTGCGCCGCCTCGTCCGGATAGGTCGGGCCGTAAAGCCGGCGCTCGATCTCGATCGACTGGCGATAGAGGGACACGGCGTCGGCCAGCCGGCCTTCCAGCTCGCGCTGGATGCCGAGGTTCCCGAGGGCGATCGCGGTTTCGGGGTGGTTCGGGCCGTACAGAGCGCGGTTCAGCGCGACGGCCTGCTGGAGCAGCGTATCGGCGCCGACCGTATCCCCCAGCTCCTGGCGCTCGATGCCCATGTCGTTCAGGAGCGAGGCCACCTCGCCGGCATCGGAATCGGGGCGACCGCGCTGGAGCGCGAGTGCGCGGCTGAGCATCGAGTCTGAGGCGCGGTACGCACCCTGCACCTCCATGAGCCAGCCGAGCCGATGGAGCGCGAGGGCGTACCCCAACGGATCCTCGCCAGGATGGTCGCGGAAGATGCTGTCCGCGCGCCGCGCGACCACGAGCGCCGAATCGTCGCCGATGGCGCGGCCGACGACGAGCGCGAGCGCCGCCAGGGCGCGCCCGACCTCGAGGGATCGGGGGCCGAAGCGACGCGCGCTGATGTCGGCGGCGCGCTGCGCGACGACCACCGCCTGCCGGTTGTCCCCCAACTCGCGGTAGGCGTCCGAGGCGCTGAGCAGCAGGGTCGTCTGCGTCTCCGGGTCGTCATCGAGATCCGTCGTGACCCGCTCGGTGCCGCGATCGAGCATCTGCCGCGCCGAGATCTCCCGGCCCCCCGTCGTCGCGGGATTGGCGTAGGAGAAGAGGTCGCCCATGAACGCCGCGACCTTGCGGGTTCGGGCGGCCTCGAGCTCGGCCCGGTCGCGCTCGGCGCGCAGGCCCGTGAGATAGAAGGCCGTGAGGGCGACGAGCGCGATCAGCACTGCCGCCGTGGTGGCCACCGCCGCGACGTGGCGGCGGACGAACTTGCCCGCACGGTACGTCACGCGGTCCGGGCGCGCGGTCACCGGCCGGCCATCGAGGTAGCGCTCCAGGTCTTCGCTCAGGCGGGCGGGTGAGGCGTAGCGTCGCTCGGGCTCCGTCCGCAGCGCCGTGAGCACGATGGCGTCGAGGTCGCCGCGGAGCGCCCGGGCGGTCGGGGCTGAAAGACCGGGGCACGCGCTCGGCCGTGGCGGTGCGCGCTCCACGATCTGGCGTGCCAGCGTGGCCGCCGACGTGCCCTCGGTGTCGAACGGGAGGCGCCCGGTGAGGATCCGGTAGAGCAGCACGCCCAGGGAATAGACGTCGCTCGCGACGCCGATCGGCTTGCCCAGGATCTGTTCGGGGCTCGCGTACGACGGCGTCATGAGGGCGAGCGTCGTCGTCTCGCCCTCTCCCGTGGGGTCGAGCAATTTGGCGATCCCGAAGTCGAGCAGTTTCGGGGCGCCGTCGGCGGTCACCATGACGTTCGACGGCTTGATGTCGCGGTGGATGATCAGCGCGTGGTGTGCGTGATCGACCGCGGCGCACACGCGACGAAAGAGCCGGATGCGTGCGGTGAGATCGAGGCCCTCCTCGTCACAGTAGGTATCGATCGGCCGGCCATCGACGTACTCCATGACGAGGTACGGCACGCCGTCCCCGGTGGCCCCGCCGTCCAACAGGTGCGCGATGTTCGGATGGTCGAGCGAGGCGAGAATCTGGCGTTCGGTGCGGAACCGGCGCTGCAGGTCGCCGGTGCGGACACCCCGAATGACCTTGATGGCCACGGCGGCCTCGTAGGCGTCATCCGCACGCCGTCCCAGGAAGACGGCGCCCATCCCGCCGTGGGCCAGCTCACGATCGAGGACGTACGGCCCGACGCGCTGACCGAGCTGCACGCCGCTCCCGACCTCCCGCACCGCGTCCGCCACGGCGCGGTCGAGGAATCCCGAGGCCTCGGCGTCGGCCGCGAGGAGCGCGTCGATCTCCGCGCGAAGTGAGGCGTCGTGGCCGCACTCCGCGTCCAGATAGGCGGTACGCGCTTCGGGCGGAAGCGTCGTCGCGCGCTCGAAGAGCGTGCGGATCCGGGACCACCGTTCGGCGTTCATGGGCGAGTGGGGAGGAGACGATACGGCGGCGCGGCGACCGACACAAGCGCGCGGGCGGCGCGCGTCACGCATTGTGTCGCGTAGGCCGCGTGGCCAAATTGCGGCCGAGTCGCGTTCCGGGACCTCCTCCGAGGAGTCGATCATGCGTAGGGCCGTCTTCGCCGGATTGTCGATCATCGTCACCTGGGCAGCGCCGCTTCGCGCCCAGGACGCCTTCGCCTCACGCGTGGATTCGATCGCCCACGCCGTGTTGGAGACCACCGGCGTACCGAGCGCGTCGGTCGCGATCGTCCGGCATGGACGGCTCGCCTACTTCCAGGCGTACGGTTACGCGCACTTGGCCGACAGCGCGCCGGCGACGCCCGACATGCGCTACAGCGTCGGCTCGATCAGCAAGCAGTTCGCCGCGGCAGCCGTCCTGATCCTGCAGCAGGAGGGCAAGCTCTCGCTCGACGACAAGGTCGCGAAGTTCCTCCCCGACCTCACCCGCGCGAACGAGGTGACGATCCGCGAGCTGCTTTCGCACACGTCGGGTTATCAGGATTTCTGGCCCCAGGACTACGTGCCGCCGATGATGCTCCAGCCGACGACCGCCGCGGCCATCATGAACCGGTGGGCGAAGAAGCCGCTCGACTTCGATCCCGGCACGCGCTGGCAGTACAGCAACACGAACTACGTCATCGTCGGCGCGATCGTCGAGCAGGCGAGTGGGATGCCGTTCTTCGACTTCGTCACGCAGCACATTCTGATGCCGCTGCACATGACGAGCGTCACGAACGTGAATCTCGGACGTCTCACCCAGTCCGATCCCACGGGCTACATGCGCTACGCGCTCGGTCCACTCCGCCCGGCGCCCAAGGAAGGGAAGGGGTGGCTCTTCGCGGCGGGCGAGCTCGCGATGACGCCCCGTGACCTGGCCAAGTGGGACGTCGCGATGATCGAGCAGAGCCTGCTCCACCCCGCATCGTATCGGGCGATGGAAACGGACGTCCGGCTCGAGAGCGGCGTCGCGACGGGCTACGGCCTCGGCGTGGGCGTCGGGATGACCCTCGGGCACCGGACGATCTCGCACGGTGGCGAAGTGTCGGGCTTCACGGCCGAGAACATGGTCTTCCCCGACGACAGCGCCGCGATCGTCGTGCTCACCAACCAGGACGCGGCGCGGGCCGCCGGCGCGATCGCGAGCGGGATCAGCCGCGTGCTGTTCGCCACCCAGGACTCCAATACGGCGGCCCGCGTCGCGCAGGCGCGCCAGATCTTCGAGGGCCTCCAGCACGGGCAGATCGATCGATCCCTGTTCACCGCGGATGCCAACGCCTACTTCAGCGACCAGGCGATCCGTGACTTCGCCTCGAGTCTCGCACCGCTCGGCGCGCCGACGGCGTTCCGGCAGGTGTCGGAAAGCCTGCGGGGCGGGATGCTGGAGCGGAACTTCGTGGCGGTCTTTCCCGGTCGCACGCTGAGCGTGTGGACCTACCAGATGCCGGATGGAACGCTCGAACAATACCAGGTGGCGGCACGCTGATGCGGCGCGCCGCCTCACCCTACATCGCGGAGTTGATCATGCGCCGACTGCTGTGCGCCGGAACCCTCATGGCGACCGCATGGGCGGTCCCCCTCGCCGCCCAATCGCCGTTCACGCAACGCGTGGATTCCGTCGCCCACGCCGTGCTCGCGGCCACGGGCGTGCCGAGTGCGTCGATCGCGGTCGTCCGGCACGGGCGCGTCGCCTACGTGCAGGCCTACGGCTACGCGCAGCTCGCCGACAGCGTCGCGGCCCGCCCCGACATGCGCTACAGCATCGGCTCCATCAGCAAACAGTTCGCCGCGGCGTCCGTGCTGATCCTGCAGCAAGAGGGCAAGCTCTCGCTCGATGACAAGGTCGCGAAGTATCTGCCGGATCTCACGCGCGCGAACGAGATCACGATCCGGGAGCTGCTCTCGCACACGTCGGGTTACCAGGATTATTGGCCGCAGGACTACGTACCGCCGATGATGCTCAAGCCCACGACGCCGGTGGAGATCATGGATCGCTGGGCCAAGAAGCCGCTCGACTTCGATCCCGGCACGCGCTGGCAGTACAGCAACACGAACTACGTGATCGTCGGCGCCATCATCCAGCAGGTGAGTGGGCTGACCTATTTCCAGTTCATCAAACGCCACATCCTCGATCCGCTCGGGATGTCGACCGCCGTGAACGTGAACGCGAGCCGTCTGCCGCAGCCGGCGGCGACGGGCTACCTCCGCTACGCCCTGGGGCCCCTGCGTCCCGCGCCCAAGGAAGGCGAAGGATGGCTCTTCGCCATGGCCGAGCTCGGCATGACGCCGAGCGACCTCGCCAAGTGGGACATCGCGATGATCGACGAGAGCTTGCTGCAGCCCGCGTCGTATCGCGCCATGGAGACGGACGTCCTGCTCACGAGCGGCGTCGCGACGGGCTACGGCCTCGGCGTGGACGTCGGCATGTCACTCGGTCACCGCGTGATCTCCCACAGCGGCGAGGTCTCCGGGTTCACGGCGGAGAACATGGTCTTTCCCGATGACAGCGCGGCGATCGTCGTGCTCACCAACCAGGACGCGGCGCGCGCCTCGGGCGGGATCGCGAGTGGTGTCGCGCGGCTGCTGTTCGCGACCCAGGACTCAAACACCGCGGCCCGCGTCGCGCAGGCGCGCCAGATCTTCGAGGGGCTCCAGCACGGGCGGATTGATCGGTCGCTGTTCACCGCGGATGCCAACGCTTACTTCAGCGCGCAGGCGATCGACGACTTCGCATCGAGCCTCGCACCCCTCGGTGCGCCGCGCGCGTTCCGCCAGGTCGGGGAGTCCTTGAGGGGCGGGATGCTGGAGCGGAGCTTCGTCGCGGTCTTCCCGGACCGCACCCTCCGCGTGTGGACGTATCAGATGCCCGATGGCAAGCTGGAGCAGTATCAGGTGGCGGCACAGAACTAGCGCCGCCCGCTCAACGCCGGAGGGGCTCCCCGTCGGCACGGTGGAGGACCCGCCCGTCACGATCCGGGGGAACCGGCACGCCGGCGAGCGCCGCCAGCGTGGGCGCCACGTCGATCGTGCGTGCGCGGCCCGGGGAGGTGCCCGGTGTGATGCCCGGGCCCATGAAGACGATCGGGACGCGACGGTCGAAGTCGTACGGCGAGCCGTGCACCGCACGGTCGATGTCCAGCATGTCGCCGTCGCGCAGCCGCACCGCAACGCCCGCCGCCGCCACCGGAGATGTCCCACTGTCAAACGAGAAAAGCGGATAGCGCGGGACGCGATCCGCCCGGTAGTTATGCCGATAGAGCACGACGAACGAGTCGCGGGCGGGAGTCCGTGCGAGCAGCTCCGCGGGCGTCATCGCGTCGGCCACGATTGAATCCCGCTCGAGGAGGGTCGCGACGTCCTCCGCCACCGCCTCGCGCGTCCCACGATCCCGCGCGACCAACGCCCGCACATGGGCGAGGATCGTATCCACCTCCGCTTGCGGAACGCGGTACGCATGACGTCCCGTTTCCAGCTGGTACTCGGGGATGTCCGGTGTGCCGTGGTCCGCCGTCACCGCCACCGTCCATCCGTTGCGTCCCACGATACGATCGAGAAAGGCGAAGAAGGCGCCCAGTTCCCGGTCGAGGCGTAGCAGATTGTCGAGCTGCTCCTGACTGCGCGGCCCGTAGAAGTGTCCGATGTCATCCACCTGAGACACGACGATCGAGAGATAGTCGACCGCATCGCGCTGGCCGAGGGCCCGGGCTCGGACGGCGGTTGCCGCGAGGTCCAGCGTCGCGGCGTCGAGCATCGGCGTGTTGGCGAACCAGCGCGCCTGGTAGGCCGCCATGCGGGCATGCTCCGGAGTGAGCGCGTCGGTGATGCGGTGCGGAAATGCCGTGAGGCCGTACGCGCCCTCGTAGGGCGCGCTGTCCCGGCGGGCCAGCGCGCGCGCGGCCGCCGGCACCGACGTCTCCCAGTCCAGCGACTCCCGGATGAACGTCGGGAGCCGTTCGGCGTTGAACGTGTCGAGCCATGACGGCGTGCGCGCACGATAGTAGCTCGACGTCACGAACCGTCCTGCGGGCGCGGAATACCAGTACACGTCGGGATGTCCCTTCCCGCCATGGAGCAACGAGGAATAGCGGCCCGCGCCTACCGCGACGACACGTGACGAGGAATCGCCCGCGACGAACCAGTCGGGCAGCGCCGAGACGAGGATCTTCCTGGGCGACACGCCGGGCTCGCCCGGAGCCCCGAGGATGTGCTCCGTCGAGTCGGCGAGCGCATCGGTGAAGCGCCACTGCCCATGGTCGAGCTCGTAGAAGGCAGCGTCCACGATGCCGTGGCGTGCGGGCTCATCCCCCGTCGCGATCGTCACGTGACCGGGATGGGAGATCGTGATGGCGTGGTCCACCCGCGCCTCGGTGAATCGGAATCCCCGGTCGCGCAGGCGACGGAATCCGCCGGTGAAGAGCGTGTCGTAGCGGTCGAGGAGGTCGGCTCGCAGCTGGTCGACGACCACCAGCACCGCGAGGTGGGGCGGGGGAGCGTGGCGTGGCGAACCACCGGCGGCAGCGAGCGCGCAGAGGGCGCTGCCGGCGATCGCGGGCTTCGCGAAGCGTGATTTCACGACTTCCGTCCGATCTCCGAGAGCAGCTCGAGCTGGATCTCCTGAATTTCCGCGAGCCGTTCCCATTGGTGCGAGAGCAGATGGTCCACTTTCTCGTGCAGATGTCGGATCTCGAGCTCGGCCTTGAGGTTCACCTGATAGTCATGCTGTGAGCGGAGCCGGTCCTTCGCCTCCTGCCGGTTCTGGCTCATCATGATGATCGGCGCCTGGATCGCCGCCAGACACGAAAGCACCAGGTTGAGCAGGATGAACGGATAGGGGTCGACCGGGTGCCACAGCAGCACGACCGAGTTGATGGCGATCCACACCGTGAGGAAGGCGCCAAAGAGAATCAGGAACGCCCAGCTCCCGCCAAAGGAGGCGATGCGGTCGGCCAGCCGCTCACCGAACGTCCACCCTTGCTCGAACTCGACCTCGACGTTCTTGGCGAGCACCTCGTGCTCGCGCAGGCTGTCGAGCACCTCCCGTTCCAGCGAGGTGAGGTCCCCCTTCTCCGACTCGAGCAGCGAGTGGACGTACTGGGAGCGGTAGCGATTGAGATCGGGGCGGCAGACGAACTGATCGACCGACCAGTCCGGATGCTCGCGCCGAATCGTCGCCACGATCACGTCGCGGATCGTCGAGCCGGGGACGAGCTCGCGCGCCGGGAACGACTTCGCGCAAATGGAGCAGGGGATCGTGTGGTTCGGTCTGCCGGGCATGATGACTCTCCGTGGAGGCGCCCGAGTATCCATCCCGCGGCGCTCCGGCGCAAGCGGGCCGCTCAGAGGCGGAATGCCAGGCCCACCCCCAGCGTCGCGGGGTCGATCTTCAGGGTCGCCACGGTCACGCCGGCAACGCGCCGGTCGGTGCGCCAGACGTTCCACCGGAAGATGCCGGTCAGGAGCACGGTCGGCGTCAGCTCGACGTCGACACCGCCTTCGACGGCGGGGCCGATGGACGGTGAGAAGCCGTCGGCGTCGAGCGCGCCGCTCTTCTCCCACACCATCGTGAGCGTGGCGCCCAGTCCGACGTACGGGCGCACGGTCCGGCGCGGCGGGAGCGCGTAGCGCACGAGGAGATTGACCGGAACCACCTCGAGCGAGCCGAGCCGGAGGTCGGGGCCGGGCGGTGCGGCAAGATCCACCTCGCGCGACTCGGTGCGCACACTCAGCTCGATGGCGAACCCGCGAGGCATCGTGCGGGCAATGCCTGCCTCCCACGCGAGCGCGGTGTACACCGTGTAGCCGGTCGGATCGGAGCGGTCGGAGCTGCCCGTGACGATCGCCCGCGTCTGAAAGGTCCAGTCCGATTGTGCGTGCAGCGCACTCACGGCCACGGCGATACCGAGGCACGCGAGGGTGAGCGGCCGAATGACGAGATGCGACATCGTTTCGCTCCGAATGGGCTGCCGCAACGTGGCGCCAGGTCTATAAAGGCGCGGTGAGCGTCGCATGAGGCCGTCGTTCGCCGGGCGGGCATCGCGCGCCCAACATTCGCCGCCGCCGATACGTAGTCCGGGTAATCCAGGTTGCCCACCGGCCGATCTCCGCGACCGGCCTCGAAATTCCGTAGAGGAGACGCGATGACCGCTCGTTCCGTGCGCGTGCTCGCCGTGCTCAGCGCGCTCGCCGTGCTGCCCGCCTCGGCCACGGCGCAGACCTCAGGCAAGTATCCCGCGCGTGCCATCCGGCACGATATCCCACTCACCGACATGATCCAGCGCGCCTTCGCCGCGCACACCCGCGACTCCGCGGGCGTGCCCGGCCCGAAGTACTGGCAGCTCTGGACCGAGTACACGATCCACGCGCAGTTCGAGCCGTCCACCGGCTTCCTCGACGGCCACGAACAGATCGTCGTCCGGAACACCAGCGACAGCGCGATGCACGTCATCGTGATGCGGCTGGATCAGAACATTTATCGCGCCGACGTGCCCCGGTCGCGGGCGGTCCCGCAGATTACCGACGGGATGCAGCTCACGAGCCTCTGGGTGGACGGGCAACCGGTGGATCTGAATCCGCCGCCCCGGCGCTTCCGCTTCGGTCCCAACGCGCAGCGCCCCCAGGTGCTGCTGGCCGCGTACAACATCGATCAGACCAGCGCGATGATCACCCTGCCGACGCCGGTGCCCGCGCACGACTCCGTAACGCTCGTCGCCAACTGGCACTTCACGGTGCCGAAGGTGCCCGAGGGCGAACGCGGGATGCGGATGGGCGCGTGGGGCGATTCGCTCTATCAGGTCGGGCAGTGGTACCCGCGCGTCGCCGTCTTCGATGACCTCCGCGAGGGCGGGTGGGATACCGATCCCTATCTCGGCGGCTCGGAGTTCTACAACAACTTCGGCCACTTCGACGTGACGCTCGATCTGCCGGCCGGCTGGCTCGTCGGGTCGAGCGGCGTGCTCCAGAACCCCGCGGAGGTGCTCTCGCAGACGGAGCGCGACCGGTTGAAAGGGGTGCTGGGGGCGGATTCGACCGTCCGCATCCTGAGCGCGACGGAATTCGGACCCGGCACCGCGACCGCGAACGGCGACCGGCTCCAGTGGCACTTCGTGGCCGACAGCGTCGGTGACGTCGCGTGGGCCACCTCGAACCAGTTCGTGTGGGACGCCACGCACGCTCAGATTCCCGGCGGCGACAACATCCCGGTCAACATCATGTACCTGCCGGGCGACTCCGCCCGCTATGCTCCCGCCGGACGGACCGCCAGCCACGCGCTCGAGTTCTACTCCCAGCTCTGGATTCCGTATCGCTTCCCGAACCTCACGATGGTCGACGGACCCGAGCTCGGCATGGAGTACCCGATGTTCATCATGTCCTCCACCGGTGCCGCCGACCATGAAATCGGACACCAGTGGTGGCCGATGACCCTCGGCACCAACGAGACGTGGTATCCGTTCATGGACGAGGGATTCAATCAGTACATGAACATCCTCTCGGCCGACGACGTGCGGCATCGGCCGATGCCGCAGAGCCTCGACGGCTACGGGCAGGCGTACGGCCGCTTCAGCGGAAACGAGCGCGAAGCGCCGCTCATGTGGGATGCGAACTACGGCGGCCCGATGTACTCGTTCCAGGGGTACGTCAAGGCGCCGATGATGCTCTCGATGCTCGGCGGGATCGTCGGAGACACCGCGGTCTGGCGCGCGATGAAGGCGTACGCCCAGACGTGGCGGCTCAAGCATCCCTCGCCCTGGGACTACATGTTTTTCATGGATCGCGCGCTGCACCGGAATCTCGGCTGGTTCTGGTACTACTGGCTCTTCACCACCGACGCCGTGGACGGTTCCATCCAGAGCGTGAAGACGTCCGGCGGCCGCACGACGGTGACGGTGCGGCAGGACGGGCAGATGCCCTCACCGGTGGTGCTCGCCGTGCACTTCGCGCCGCAAGGCCCCGCGATCGCCAAGATGGCCAATGCCAAGATCGTGGACGATTCGACGGCTGAGGTCACCTATCCGGTGAATGTCTGGTTCGATGGCAGTCGCACGTTCAACGCCGTCCTGAACTTCGGCGCGCGGAAGATCGATCGGATCGTGCTCGATCCGCACTGTCGCTTCCCCGACAACAACGTGCAGGACAACACGTGGCCGCGGTCGGCGGCGCCTCAGGAGGAGGCGCAAAACGGCCGTGGGTTCTACCGCGGGTTCCAGTGTAAGGGCTGACGCGACCAGTCAGAAGAGACCACGGGCCGCTCTCCGCCACGGCGGGGAGCGGCCCGTCCGTATTCCTCGGCCGCTACTGACCGGGCGCGGGCGCCGGGGGTGCCGACCAGGAGTTGTTGAACCGATCGACGTCCGGATAGTCACCGTTGGGGTCGATCACGATCTGCACCGGCTTGGCGTCGGTGGGCGTGAGCAGGAGCCAGCGATACCGGGGACCCCGGTACCACGTTTCCACCGGCAACTTCACCATGTGGCTCGACCCGTCACTGTACGTGATGCCGATCGCCACCGGGGCGACCATCTTCTCGCGGCTCGAGAGATAGACACGCGTCAGCACCTGGCCGAGCGTATCCGTCTGGGTCACGGAGTCGATCGCCTGGTCGAGATGGTCGGTCGTCGTGAACCAGCCGCGCCAGAACCAGGAGAGGTCCTCCCCGAGCGCGTTGTCCATCGTGCGGAAGAAATCCTCGGGCTGCGGGTGCTTCCACGCCCAGCGCCGAATGTAGGTGCGGAAGGCGTTGTCGAACGCCGTCGAGTCCACCACCTGCTCCCGCAGGAAGTGCAGGGCCACCGCCGGTTTCCCATACGCGTTCCACCCGCTCATGAGCCCGCTCGGTGAGCGGTCCTGCATCTCCATGATCGGGGTCTCGGTGGCGGTATCGTGCGCGAGGTAGTTCTGGTAGGCGCGCATCGAGCCGAACTCGAGCGTCTGAATGCGGGTCGTGTCTTGCGGGTAGCGGTTCCGGAAGCTGAACCAGTCGATGAACGTGTTGAACCCCTCATCCATCCACGGATAGAGGCGCTCATCCGAGCCCACGAGCATCGGGAACCACTCGTGGCCGTGCTCGTGTGCGATCGTGTAGTAGAGCTCCTTCTCGTTGCGCGCGTTGTCGAAGGTGATCATCGGGTATTCCATGCCCCCGACGGGCCCTTCGACGCTGATCGCGGTGGCCCACGGATAGTGGAACCACTTCGAGTGCATCATCACGGCGTGGCGATTCATGTCCGCGGCCGTCTTCCAGACGTCGGCGACGGTCGGCGGGTAGAGCGCCTGCATGAGGATCCCGTCCCAGCTCGTGGCGTCCCAGACGAAGTTGGGTGCCGCGCCCCACGCGAAGTCTCGCACGTTCCTGGCGGTGAAGTGCCAGGTGCGCGTCGCCCCCGCCCGCGGCGGGAGGAGTTGCGGCGTCCGGATCTCGTCGGCCGTGATGATGTGGACGATCGTGTCGCTGTGCAGGGCCTGCGCGAGCCGGCGCCGGATCATCGCGGGCAGCACGGCGGTGGCGTTCTTGAGCGTGCCGGTGCCGGCCACCGTGTAGTCGGCGGGCACGGTGAGGGTCACGTCGAAGTTACCGTACTCGAGGTAGAACTCGCCGGCGCCGATGTACTGATCGGTGTTCCAGCCCCGCACGTCATCGTAGACGGCCATGCGCGGATACCACTGTGCCACCTGGTAGAGCCAGCCCGCGGGGAAGCGCTGCCGGCCCGTGCGCCCGAACATGGGGATCTGGTGGTGCCACTTGATCGCGATCGCCGTGGAGTGATGCGGGGGGAGCGGCCGGTCGAGATCGACCCGCATCATGGTGCTGTTCACCCGGTAGGTGAGCGGGGTCGCGACCGGGGCGCCCTTGGGATTCACCCACCGGAGCGCACGGATGTACTCGATCCTGGCGCCCGCCTGAAAGCCCGGCTCCTTGCGCGCGAACGGACTCGCGAGCGGGGCGAACCGTGTCTCGGGCGAGCCGATGTTCATGTCGAGCTGCATCCACACGAACCGCAGCGTGTCCGGCGAGTTGTTCGTGTAGCGGATCGTCTCCTCGCCGTGAATCGTGTTGGTACCGGTATCGAGCGAGGCGCGGATGGTGTAGTCCGCCTCCTGCTGCCAGTACGCCGGCCCCGGCATGCCGGACGCCGTGCGGTACTCGTTGGGCGGCGCGAGGTCGAGCGGCCGGAAGATCGACGTATCGGGTTTGCCCGGGCGGAGCGCGGAGCGGACGGCCGGTTGCTGGGCGACGAGGGGGCACGCGACGAGGAGCGCGGCCAGGGCGGCGAAGCGCATGTCGGGTCTGGTCATGGTTCCGGGGGTTGGGGGAAGGGTGATGCGGCCGGCCTCAGAGCTTCCAGGGGCGGCCGAGCGCCGCAGCCGCGAGTCCGCTCACCGCGCCGAGCGGCCAGCTCGGAAAGGCAAAGACCGCGGCCGTGGCGACCGTGACCGCGCCGGCCAGCAGATGGATCAACGTGCGCGGCGACGCGTGCACCGCCCATGCGGTGACGTCATCGTGGAGTGAGCCGTGGGGCAGCTTGGGATGCGGCAGTTCTGGGATCATCGGCGGCGCTCCGGTCCGATGGAACATCGTGGAACTTACGCTCCCGGCCCCGAGATCGCATCCGTCCATGTCGTAGGATCCACTCGATACATGGCTTTCAGCTGGCCGAAGAGGGCCGGATACTCCGCCGCCAGCGCGCTCGGCCGCTCGAAGAAGGCCTCGGTGGCCACCGCGAAGAACTCACTGAGATTCGTGGCCCCGTACGGATCGAGCACGCTGGGAGTGCCGGCGTTGGTCTTGTCGCAGAGCTGGGCGAAGGATTCCGTGACCGCGCGCTCCCAGGCGTCCACGTCGGGCACGAACCCGCGATCCACGGCCTCCTGAAAGCTGCGGTCCGTTCTGGCGCCGGCGGTGAGCCCGTGATCGTAGTCGATCTGGTGCGCGAACTCATGGTAGACCACGTTGCGGCCGTCTCGGGGATTCGCCGCTCCATCCCGTGCACTGTCCCATGACAGGACCACGATGCCGTTGCTCCACGCTTCGCCGAGCTCGGGAAGTGGGCGCTCGAGGTTGTCGGCGCTCGGGCGCGCGAGCGGATCGCACACCCGCGTGGGAACGAAGGTCCGCGGATAGAGCAGGATCTCCCGCAGCCCTCGGTACGATGCCTCGCCGAGGCCGAGCGTCAGCAGCGACGCCTGGCCGGCGACCGTCAGCTGCATCGCTTCCGTGAGCACCAGGCCGCTGCATCCCTCCCAGCGCGTGGTGACGATCAGCTCCCGAATGCGGCGCAACCAGCGTTCCTGATCGCCGAGCGGCAAGCGATGTCCCTGTGGCACGGCCCACGACAGCACCGTGCGCCATCGGGCCGGGATCGGCCGACCCGCTTCCCGCGCGACCTCGCGCGCCGTGAGACGCAGCAACACCGGCTTGAGCAGCATGAACGCCCCCACGAACACGGCGGCGCCCGCGAGCATCACGAGCAGTCCCATTCAGCCGCCGGTCCGGTGTGGCGGGCGCTCGTCGTCCCACCGAATGCGATACAGCACGTGCGTGCGCCCCGCGTGCGCGACGTCGCGCTCATACGTCATGCCGATCTTCTCGAGCACGTGGCGTGAGCGCGTGTTTTCCAGAAGCGTGATCGCGACCACCGTGTGCAGCCCGAGATCGGCACGGCCGTGCGCGAGACACGCGCGAGCGATCTCGGTGGCGAGGCCGCGGCCCCAGAAGGCCGGATCGAAGCCGTAGCCGACTTCGACGTCGTCGATGTCGGCGATCGTCAGGTGCCGGAGGAGGGCGCGGCCCGCCATCGCGCCGCTTTCGGCATCCCGGATCATCCATACGCCGAACCCGTGCTCGTCCCAGTGCGCGAGGTTCCGCTCGAGGTACGCGCGGATCTGTTCTTCCGATTGCACGCCGCCGAGCATCGCCATGTGCTTGGGGTCGGTTTGCATGCGCCGGAGCTCGTCCTGATGGTCTGGACGGAGGCGCTCGGCAATGAGGCGCTCGGTGCGGAACGATTCGGGAAAGGGCATGGTGTGGTCGGAGCGGACGCCGCGGAATCATGCCGTGCCGTGCCGCGCTCGGCAAGCGTGCCGGGCGGAACCCTGGCGCGTCGCGACGGCGCGCCCATCTTTGGCGCCATGGACACGCGCCGCGATTCTCCCACTCCGGGTCTCCGGCGCGTGTTCCGCATTCGGGACGGGCTGGCCGTCTCCGTCGGTATCGTGATCGGTGCCGGCATCCTGCGCACGCCCGGCGACATCGCCGGGTACCTCGGCCGTTCCTGGTTGATCCTCGCGGTCTGGCTGCTCGGCGGACTCGTTGCCGGCTTGAGCACGCTCCTCCTCTCCGAGATGGCGGCGGCACTCCCGAGGGCGGGAGGCAAGTACGTCTACGCCCACGAGGCCTGGGGTCCCGTGGCCGGGTTCGTCGCGGGCTGGGGCGAGGTGATCGTCGCGCGGGGGTTCTCGGGTGCGGCGAAGGCGGTCGTGATCGCGGAGTACCTCGGGCTCCTGGTGCACGGCCTGAACGTTCCCGCGGCGGCGGGGGCGATCGTGGTGATGTTCGTCCTGCTGCATCTCGCCGGCGTACAGACGGGGCGCACCTTCCAGAACGTGACGACGCTCGTGAAGGTGATCATTCTGCTCGTGATCGCCGCCGCGGGTGTCGCCGCCGGACTCGGCGTGGGCGGGGCGCACCACGCGGCTGCACCCGCACCGGCGGCGGGAGCGCTCGTGCCGATCACCGTCCTCGGGATCGCGCTCGCCTATCAGAACGTCGCGTTCGCGTACTACGGCTGGGAGGATGCGGCGAAGATGGCGGAGGAGACGCGCGATCCCGGCCACGCGCTCCCGCGTATCCTCCTCGGCGGTGCCGCGGCGGTGGCGATCCTCTACCTGCTGATCAACGTGTCGTTCCTCACTGCGCTCTCGCCGGCCCAGATGGCGGGCTCCAAGCTGGTGGCGCAGGACGCCGTGGCCGGCACCTTCGGGCACGCCGCCGGGACGGTGGTCGTCGTGGCCGGAATCCTGATTCTCCTGAGCAGTCTCAACGTGAACTTCCTCGCCACGCCCCGTGTAGCCGTGGCCCTCGCGCGCGACGGGCTCGCCCCGCGCGGATTCGCGCGGGTGGGCGCGCGCGGCACACCGGGCCGCGCGCTGGTCTTCTTCTCGGCGGTGCTCTTCGCGCTCGCGATCACCGGGGCGTTCGAGTGGATTCTGCGATTCATGATGCTGGTGGCGATCTCGATCGACACGATGGTCCTGCTCGGGTTCTTCCGTCTCCGACGGACGCGCCCCGAGCTCGCGCGCCCGATGCGCGTGCCGTGGTACCCGTGGCTTCCCGCGTTCGCGATCGTGCTGCAGGTGCTGATTCTCGCGGCCATCGTCGGTACCCAGCCGCGCCTCGCGCTCGGCGGCGGGGCAATGTTGCTGATCCTGATTGTCGGTGGGCTGCTCACGGCCGGGCGGGCAGGAGAGGGGAGACGGCCGGCGCGGGTTAGGCGCCCCCACCCGTGAGGATTGCCAGCTTCCGCACCGTGTTCCAGTTGCGGCCGGTCGCGCTCGTGCCGAGCACCTTGTCGATCAGGGTCACGGTGAGCTTGGACCGGCCGACGCCATCCGGGTATACCGCGTACATCGCCCGCTCGTAGACACGCACCCTCTCACGTCCCTCGATCGCCGCGTCGAGTGCCGCGACGCGCGCCTCGGACGGTGCGTCCTTCAAGCAGAGCACGAGCAGATGCCCGGGGTCACGCGCAGCTTCCATCGTGAACGGATTGTGTTCGATGATCTGCCGCCACTGTGCGGCGGTGCGTACGAAGAAGTCGGTCGTGAGTGCCAGGCGACGTGCGACCTCGTGCTCGAGCAGCGCCTCGAGCGATGCCGGCGATCGGCGGCCCGCCTCGAAGACGACGTTTCCGCTCTGCAGCACCGTGCGGACGTTGCCGAATCCGAGGCTCTCGACGCAGGCACGCAGGTCGGCCATCGCGATCTTCTTGTGGCCGCCGACGTTGACGCCGCGGAGGAGCGCGATGTGCGGGGGCACTACCGCCCCGTGGACTTCCCGCCGCGTCCCCGCGCGCCATCGAGCTCGGTCTCCTGCTCGATGATCTGCCCGACGAGACCGTAGTCCACCGCCGCCTTGGCATCGAGCCAGAAGTTGCGGTGGGTGTCCTCTTCGATGCGCTCGATCGTCTGGCCGGTGGCGGTAGAGAAGATCTGATTCAACCGGTCGCGCATTTTGAGGATTTCGCGCGCCTCGATGTCGATGTCGGCGGCCGAGCCGCCCGCGCCACCCGCCGGCTGATGGAGCAGGAAGCGCGTGTTGGGAAGGCAGTACCGCTGCTCGCGCGGTACGGAGACGTAGATCAGCGCCCCCGCGCTCGCCACCCACCCGGTGCCCACCATGCGGACGGGGGCCCGGATGTACCGGACGAGATCGTGAATCGTATCGCCGGCTTCGACGTGGCCACCCTGCGAATTGACGAACATCGTGATCGGCGCCTCGTCCTCTGCGGAGAGCGCAAGCAACTGCGCCGAGGTACGCGCGGCGAGCCGCTGCGTGATCTCACCACTGATGATGACGGTCCGGGCACGGAGCAGTCGCTCGGACAACGAGTCCATGAAAGGGCTCCGGATCTCGTCGTCGTCGTCCTGTAGGAAGCGGGGCATGAAGGTCTCGACTGATGTCGGAAGGTGGAGGCCGGGAGGGAGTGCTCCCTCACGCTGTGCTTTCAGGAATAACCGGAGAGGTGATGCCGGGGCAAGGCGGGATCGGCGTCCCGCCGCCCCGCGCGCAGAAGCCGAAACATCCGGCTCGCGATGGCGATCACGGTGAACGCGAGCACCGCGGACGTCAGGGCGATGATCAGGCCGCCGTCCCGGACCGCGAGCGTCACGCCAAGGACGGCGAAGAGCACGGCGCCGTAGTACTTGCCGATGGGGTCGTAGATCGGCCGGCGCGCGTGGCGCGACGTGATCACGAACTGCGCGAACATGGCGCCGAACACCAGGAGCAGCCACCAGGGATACACGCTGAGGATCGCGAAGGCGCCGAACCCGCACAACACGACGCCAAGGTCCGCTGCGATGTCGAGTCGAGCGCCCCGGGGTGACGCCACGTGGAGCGCGCGCGCGAGCGGGCCGTCGAGGAGATCGCTGGCGGCGATACAAGCGAAACATGCCAGGGCCGCCGTCCAGTGATTGCGCACGATCAGCAGGGCGAGCGCGGGGGCCGCCGCGAGTCGCGCACTCGATAGTGCGGATGGGAGATGCCGAATCACCGGGCTGGTGGCGTGATCTGCCGACCCGCCTCGCGGGCCAGGCGTGCCGCCGTGACCCGGTTCCGTTCGCCGGCGCGCATCGCCTCCTCGTCGTTCGGCCGCATGATCGTGAGTGCGAGCGATGCGACGATCGCACCCCCCGCCGCACGCACCAGATGCTCGGCCTCGGCCTTGGCGCCCTTCACCGAGCCCAACCCGGTGAGCACGATCGCCGTGGGCATATCGTGGAGACCCTTGACCTGCGCGATGTAGCGCCTCAGGGGTCGTGCCGGTGATGACCAGTACACCGGGCCGCCGAAGACGACGAGGCCGTATGGCGCGACGTATTGCGGCCCGCGATCGCCGACGGTGGTCACCTCGACCCGCCATCCCACGTCCACCAGCCCATCGAGGAAGGCGTCCGTCATCTCCTGCTGGAACGCGCTGAGGCCCGGTTGATAGACGACGAGTGCCGTGGCCCGCCCGCTCTGATTGACCACGAGGAGCGGCGTATCGTGCGTACGGTTCGTGGCGTACATCGTCGCTGCCCCCGCGATCACGAGGACCGCGAGGACGACGCCGAGGATTTGGAGGAGACGTCGAAGTTTCACCCGCATGCAAATGAGCCTACGTGCGACGCGGTGAAGGAGCCTTGAACTCGATGTGAGAGGGAGTGGCCGGCGTCGCCGGCGCGTGCCGTCCCGAGTTCAGAAGCTCAAGTTCTTCAAGTAGTTGTAGTCGATCCGGGCACTGGCGAGCGGATCCGCCGAGGTCTCCTGCTCGACGTAGCACGGCTTCCGGTGGATCTCGGGGATCGCGGCCAGAAACGCCCTGAGATTCACCGTGCCCCGTCCCAGCTCGGTGTCGTGCGAGCGGTCCGCGACGACGTCCTTGATGTGGAAGCTCCAATACCGATCGACGTACCGGTGGAGATAGGCGAGCGGATCGCCTCCGCCCATGATCATGTTGCCGGTGTCGAGCTGCAGCCGCACCGCCTTGGGATCCGTGCGGGCGATGAACACGTCGTACGGTACCTGCCCGTCGATCGGCGTCATGTGGTTCGGCTCGTTGTGAAAGGCGAGCCAGAGTCCGGCGCGCCGCGCCGCCGCGCCGGCCACGTTGAAGTGATCCGCCCACCGCTTCCAGGCATCGAGGGAGTGGTCGGTCTCTTCCGGCAGGCTCGGCACGATCAGATACTGCTGGCCGATCGAGTTGGCGGTGTCGAGACTCCGCTGCCAATCGTGCAGCAGGAGCTCCGGCGCGATGTGCGCGGATGGGGCCCGCAGTCCTTCGTGCTCGAGTGTCGCTTTGAGCTCGGCCGTGGTCTGCCCGAAGTTGTTCCACGACCAGAGCAGCTCGACCTGGTCGTAACCGATCACGCGTACCTGGTGAAGGGTACCGACCGGATCGCGCTTCATCTGCTCGCGAACCGTGTACAGCTCGAGGCCGATGCGCCGGAGGCGCGTCCGGGTGCCGGGGAGGCGTGCGCGTGCCGCCGGGCCGAAGGCCGCCGCTCCCACGGCGGTGCCGAGCGCGCCAAGGAAGGTGCGTCGATCGAGGGTGTCGGTCATGCCTCTCGTACCCCATCTGCCACCAGATTGCACGCGATCACGGCGAGGACGATCGCGAGCCCCGGTATGGTGGCGAGCCACGGGGCCTGCACCAGGGCGTCACGTCCGGTGGCGATCATGTTGCCCCACGACGGCGCGGGAGCGGGTACCCCCATGCCCAGGAACGCGAGCCCCGCCTCGAGCCCGATCGCGTTGGCGACGCCGAGCGCCGCCGCCACGAGGATCGGCGTGAGGGCGTTGGGCAGCAGATGGCGGAAGAGCAGGCGTACCGGCGTCGCGCCGGCGACACGCGCGGCATCCACGAACGGCCGCGCCAGGAGCCCATGCACCTCGGCCCGCGCGAGCCGCGCGATGCTCATCCAGCCCGTGGCGCCGATGATCACGACGATCAATCCGAAGCTCGGCGTGAGAAAGGCGACCATCGCGAGGAGTAGCACGAGCCGGGGCAACGCGAGCAGTCCGTCCGTGAGGGCCATGAGCGCCCGCTCCACCGCGCCACCCGCGAGGGCGGCCACGGCGCCGATCACCGTGCCGATCGCGGCGGCGAGGCCCGCCGCGAGGAGCCCCACGCTGAGCGAGATCCGGGCGCCATAGAGGAGCCGGCTCAGGAGATCGCGGCCGAGATTGTCCGTGCCCAGCCAGTGCATCGCCCCCGACGGATCCCGCGTGAACGGGGCGAGAAATCGGGTCGCCAGGATGTCGTGCTGGGCGATGGGATTGAAGGGGGCGAGCACGGGCGCCAGGATGGCGACGAGCGCCATCCCGCCGAGGAGCGCGAGCCCCCACGCCGTGCGGCCGTCGCGGAGTACTGCGCGCCCCGTCTTCACGCCCCCTCCCGCCGGAGCCGCGGATCGGCCACGGCGTAGAGCACGTCCGCGAGGAGATTCCCGAGCACCACCAGGACGGCATAGACCGCTGTCGCGGCGAGCACGACGGGATAGTCACGCGCGGACACGGCCGACACGAGCGTCCGGCCCATGCCGGGCCACGCGAAGATCGTCTCCACGAAGACCGTGCCGGAGAAGAGCGCGGGCAGCGAAAGACCGAGCAGCGTGATGACCGGAAGGAGTGCATTCCGCAAGACGTGGCGCAGCTCGATGACGTGCGGCGCCAGCCCCTTGGCGCGCGCGGTGCGCACGTAATCCTGGCGCTCGACGTCCACGGCCGCCCCGCGAACGAACCGTGCGGTTCCGGCGATGCCGATCGCCCCGAGCGTCGCGAGCGGCAGCGCCAGATGACGCACGCGATCCACCAGCTTGCCCCACGGCGAGAGAAATGCGGCGTCGATGCCGCTCGCGCCCAGCGCGGGAAGCTGGAGCCACGCGGGCCACCCGTGGCGGGCGGCCACGTACGCAAAGACGAGCACCAGGACGAGCCCGAGCCAGTACGACGGCATGCCGTAGACGGCGAGGGTGGCGACGGTGAGCAGCGTGTCCGCGGCGGTGCCTCGCTTTACCGCCTGCGCGATTCCGACGATAATCCCTCCAACGTAGGTGACGGCGAGGGAGGCCGCGGACAAGAGCAGGGTGTAGGGCAGGGCATCGAGCAGGACCTGGCGGACGGGACGGCCGAGCACCAGGCTCGTTCCCCAGTCGCCGGTCACGAAGTGGCCGAGCCATGCCAGGTAGCGCACCAGCAACGGCCGATCGAGGCCGAGCGCGTGGCGGGCTGCGGCGAGCTCCGCGGCGCCCGCACCCGGTCCCACCCAGAGGCGCGCGGGATCGCCCGGGGCGAGGTTGATGAGGAGAAAGGTGGCGGTCACGACCGCGAGAACGAGCGCGAGACCCGTCAACAGCCGGAGCACCACTCGGCGAGCCATGCGCTATGCTCGCCCCGGGGGGCGTCCATCGTCAAGCGGGGCGTCCCTGCCACCCTGCCACTCTGCCACGCTGCTCCTTCTGCCGCTTCTGCCGCTGCTGGCCGCATGCGCTCCTACGCCGAGCCCCACGCGCACGGCCACCGTCATCTACGCCTCCGGCGCCGAGCTGCAGTCGATCGATCCGCTCGTGACCGTGCATCCCCTGGCAAAGCAGGTCGAGAAGCACGTGCTGTTTCTCACCCTCGCCTCCTATGACTCCACGTTCCGTCCGGTGCCGCGCCTCGCGCGCTCGTTCGCGTGGAGTGCGGATCGTACGGTGCTGACGTTTCACCTGCGTTCGGATGTGCGCTGGCACGACGGCGTGCCGGTCCGGGCGGCAGACGTGGTCTGGACGCTCGCCGCGGCGCGCGACCCGGCCGTTGCCTATCCCCGCGCCGCCGATCTCGCCCAGGTCCAGTCCGTCACGGCGATCGATTCGCTCACCGTCGCCGTGCGCTTCACGCGGACCGTGCCTACGTTTCCCGACGTGCTGACCGATCTGCCGATCCTGCCCGCGCATCGTCTGCGCGACGTGCCTCGGGCCACGCTCCGGCATGCCGCCTTCGAGCAACACCCCGTGGGTGACGGGCCGTTTCGGTTCGTGCGGCATCTCCCGAATCAGCGCTGGATCTTCGAGCGGGACTCGACCTTTCCCAGCGATCTCGGCCGACCGCGCTTCGAGCGCTTCGTTGTGGTGATCGTGAACGAGCCGACCACCAAGCTCGCGGCGCTCACGTCCGGCGAGCTCGATTTCGCGGGTGTGAGCCCGTCCGATGCGGCGTTCGTCCGCGCCGACAGGCGGCTGCGGATCATCGAGTACCCGATCTTCCTCGATTATGCGCTCGTCTGGAATCTCCGGCGTCCGCTCTTCCAGGACGAGCGCGTGCGCCGCGCGCTGACGGCGGCCATCGATCGCTCGCTCATCGTCAAGGCGTATCTGTACGGCTTCGGATCCGTCGCCGACGGACCCGTGCAGCCCGCCCATCCGTGGTACGTGCCCGTGCCACACATCCCCTACGACACGAGCACCGCGGACTCGCTGCTCGATGCGGCCGGCTGGCACCGGGGACCGGACGGCGTGCGCGTGAAGGACGGGAAGCGGTTCGCCTTCACCCTGCTCACGGTGGGGAGCGGCGACAATGCGATGGAACAGATGCTCCAGGCACAGCTCCGGACCGTGGGAGTCGCACTTACCATCCGCCAGCTCGAGCTGTCGACCTTCCTCGCGGTGGCGCAGGGCGCGCAACGAGACTTCGACGCGCTCGTCACGGGCATCCCGGGGGATCTCGCCCTGAGTCAGGTCGCCGCGATGTTCGACGGCGACGGCCCGCTCGCCTATCCCGGTTATCGGAGCGCCGCGGCCCACGCGGCCTTTCGGCGCGTGCGCGAGGCGACGACGGACTCCGAGCTCGCGGCGGCCTGGGCGGACGTGCAGCGCATGCTGGCCCGAGACCTCCCTACGACGTGGCTCTACCATGCGCGCGGGGTACAGGGCGCATCGCGCCGAATCGAGGGCGTGCACATCGATCTCCGCGGGGAGCTCGCGGGCATCGCCCGCTGGCACCCCGTCGCGGCGGGAGCGGGCCGGTGATCGTCCGCGCGCGCGCACCGGTCCGGATCGACTTCGCCGGCGGCTGGACCGACGTCCCGCACTTCGCCGACCGGGAAGGCGGCGTCGTGGTCAGCGCGGCGCTCGCCCTGCACGTGCACGTCGAGTGCATCCTCGGCGGCGCCACCATCCGGTTGCGCGCCGAAGACCTGGACGAGCACGTGACCGTCTCGGCGGCACACGCGCTCCGCTATGACGGCACGCTCGACCTCCACAAGGCCGCCCTGAACATGCTGCCGGTGACAGGCGGCATCGAGATCCTGACCCGTTCGGAGGTCCCCGTCGGATCCGGACTCGGCGCGTCGGGCGCGCTCGACGTGGCGCTCGTAGCCGCGCTGGCGGCGGCGCGCGACGAGCACTATGCGGCGTCCGAGCTCGCCGAGCTTGGGTATGACGTGGAGGCCACGGAGCTCGGGCTCGAGGGGGGACGCCAGGATCAGTATGCCGCGGCACATGGTGGGTGGAACGAGCTGCGCGTGAGCGCCGATGGGGTCGAGGTCCGCCGGATCGAGGCCGACCGGTCCGCGCAACGCGAGCTGGGCGAACTGCTCGTCCTGGCCTATACCGGGCAATCCCACTTTTCGTCCCAGACGCACGAGCGGGTGTGGAGCGCCTACCGGGATGAGCAGCCCGACGTGGTCGACGCACTCCGCACCATGCGCGATCTCGCGAAGGATGCCGCCGCCGCCCTGCGCGCCGGGGATTGGCCGCGACTTGGGAAGCTGATGGACGCGAACTGGACGGAGCAACGGCGCCTCGACGCGACGATGGCGACGCCGGCGGTACGGACGGTGGAAGAAGCCCTGCGCGCGGCGGGCGTGCTCGGCCTCAAGGCGACCGGCGCGGGAGCGGGCGGCTGCCTGGCGGCGCTCACGGTGAACGCTCGCGACGCGCGGCGTGCGGCGGAAGCTGCCGGCGCCCGGGTGCTCGAGGTGGCGTTCGACATGGACGGTGTGCGTGTCACGCGCGACGAAGACGCTCGCGGTTGAGGTGGAGGCGCGACGCGCCCTCGTGACGAGCACGCCCGTGCTCGGCGCCCTGGCCGCGCGCCTGGCACAGCAGCTCGATCCCTTGCGACTCGGCACGCCGTATTTCCCCGAGCGCAAGGCGCTGCTCGCTCGCGACGGCGGCATCTGCGCCGTGGACGGCGCGCGCCTCATCTTCGATCCGCTCTCCCCCGAACGGCACACCTGCCCGCGGTGCGGCGCCGTCTATACCGGGGAGCGCCATCACGGCGCCTGGGTCATGCGGTACCAGATCTGGTTGAGCGAGCGCGCCGTGCACGCCGCGCTCCTCGCCGCGATGGGGCTCGATGGCGGCGCGGCCGGCGTCGCCCTCGCGATCCTCGACGGCTACGCCGAGCGATATCGCGACTATCCGAATCGCGACAACGTGCTCGGTCCGTCGCGCCTGTTCTTCTCGACGTATCTCGAGAGCATCTGGCTCACGCAGATCGCGTGGGCGGCGGCATTGCTCGAAACGTGTGGCGCGGTAGACTTCCCGCTCGCCCAACGGGACATGGTGCGTGAGATGGTACGCGAGTCGCGCGCGCTGATCGCGGAGTTCGACGAAGGGCTCTCCAATCGCCAGACCTGGAATCAGACGGCGATCCTCGCCGCGAGCATGCTCCTCGGTGAGCGGCGCGCCGCCCGGGCGGCCGCGCGGGGCGCGCGCGGGCTGTTGATGCGCGGCGTGGGCGAGGACGGACTCTGGCACGAGGGCGAGAACTATCATCTGTTTGCACTGCGCGGCTTCCTCCACGCCGCGGAGTGGGCGCGGATGCTCGACGACGACCTCTATCTGGAAACGCTCCTCGGCCGGATGTACGTCGCGCCCCTGCCGACGTTGCTTCCCGATCTCACGCTCCCAGCGCGCGGCGACGCCCCGTACGGCGTGTCGATCCGCCAGCCGCGGTTCGCC
>DATFMZ010000269.1:0-3296 GCA_035266665.1 Gemmatimonadales bacterium
CAGAAACCGATAGTACGTGCGGGTGGCGGCAATTTGACGCCGGATACTCGCCGTGCTGAAGCCAAGATCCTTGAGGTGGTACACCAGATCGCGCACCGTCTCGGCCTTCACGCGGTCGGGCCGCCGGATCCGCCGGCTCACCGCGAACGTCGCGAGCCGCCGGATGTCCCGCAAATAGCTCTCGACCGTATTGGGACTGTTCCCCGCCTCGAGCGAGAGATAATCGGCGAACGGCTCGAGCAGAAACGCGCGGTCGACGTCCAGCTCGCTCACGCGTGGGATCCCGGATCGTCAGGTGGTGTCCGGCGCCGCAGCATCACGGTCAGGGCGATGGCCCCGCCGAGCACGACGGCGACGATTGCCGCGGTCAGGTTGAGCCGGGCCACGAGCGCACCGATCCTGCCCGATTCCCGGCTCACGGTGACCGCTGCGATCGTGACGACTCCGTACCAGATTCCCGAGGCGACGACCACGGGAGCGAGACTCCGGACGACCCCGAGTCCCGCGATCCCGGCAAAGGGCGGGACGACGGCCCGCACGCCGGGGATGAAGCGGCTCAGGAAGATCCCCCACGTGCCATAATGCTGATAGAGCCGCTCGATGCGCACCAGCGCCGCCGGCTTCACCAATCGCCTGCCGATGCGCCCCTCGACGAAGCGCCGGCCGGGCCGACGCGCCACGGCATACACGGCGGCGGCGCTCGAGACGTTGGCGAGCCAGGTCACGAGAAAGACCCCGACGGCCGTGATGCGCCCGCCCACCGACACGAAGGCCCCGACCGCCACGGCGGTATCCGCCGGCACCGGGGGGAAGATGTTCTCCAGCGCCGCGAACCCTGCCAGCACCGCATACAGCGTATCGGGCGAGAGGGCCTGGAGGCGGGCGACGATGTCTCCGAACAGGCCTAGCTCCCATCGACCGCCGCGACGGCGTAGACGACGAGCCCCCGCCCAGCCCCGACGGCGTCCATCCCTTCGTTCGTCTTCCCCTTGACCGACACGGCGCCCACGCCGAGCCCGAGCGCTTCCGCCAGCCGCTGCCGCATCCCCTCGATGTGCGGGGCGAGCCGCGGCGCCTCCGTGACAACCGTGACGTCGAGATTGGAGGGTGTGAAGCCGTGCTCCGCGAGCCGTTCCCGAACCGTGCGGAGCAGGGCCATGGAATCGGCGTCCTTCCATCGGGGATCGGTATCGGGAAAGAGCCCGCCGATGTCCCCGAGCGCCGTCGCGCCGAGGAGCGCGTCGATCACCGCATGGGCCACGGCGTCGCCATCCGAATGCCCGGTGAGACCGGCCGTGGGATCGAGGACCACTCCCGCCAGCCGAAGCGGGCGCTGGGCCCCGAAGGTGTGGGAGTCGTAGCCGAAGCCGAAGCGCGTGGACATGGCGGGAATATACAGGGGCGGGCACGGGCGGGCACGGGCGGGCACGGGCGGGTGTTGGCGGGCGCGGGTGCACGAGGATGTGGACACACGGGCCCGGAGCGGTTGCCACCGCCATAGCACATAACATAATAGACGGCAATGGCTTGCGACCTCGACCTCGATCGCCTTGTCAGCTCCGCGATAATAGTATCGAGTCGATAAGAGTATGCACGGCGGCTTGCGCCGATGTTAGCGACTCGATACTATCGCCGGATGCACGACGCCGAACGGTTGTACGCGCTGTTGGACCGCCTGGGAGTCGTCCTCCGGGCCGACGATCGCCAGGTCGGCCGGCACGGCGCGCTGCAGCCGATCCACCGTGCCCTGCTCCGCTACCTCGCCCGCTGCAACCGGTACTCGGACACGCCCGGAGCCGCCGCGGCCTACCTCGGACAGACCAAAGGAACGGTGAGCCAGTCGCTCAGGGTCCTGGAGCGGCGGGGCTACGTGAAGAAGCGGCGGGACGCGCGCGACCGGCGCGTGATCCGGCTCGAGCTGACCGCGAAGGGGCGGCGGGCGGCGGGCGATGAGCCGGGAGCGGCCGAAACGGCGGTGCACGGCATGCGCCGGGACGAGATTCGGGCGGCGGTCGACCTGTTGGAACGCCTGCTCCGAGGGATGCAGGAGGCGGGCGGCGGACGCACGTTCGGGACGTGCGCCACCTGCCGCCATGCGATGGAGGAGGCGCGGGGGACGCGCTGCGGACTCACGGGAGACGCCCTGCCCCGCGCCGAGACGCATCGTATCTGCGAGCTGCACGTTTGGGCGGGACAATGAGTCGAGGGCCCCACCGCCTCGGGGCGCGCGGCTTCGAATGTCGGATGTGACCGCTGGCCGCGCCGAACCGGTGCGAAGCGGGTAATATGTTGGAGGCGCGGCTGGTACCGGTCGGCGCTCTCACGTGCGGAGGTTGGATGAAGTCTCGATGGCTGGTACCGCTCACCCTGGTCGCCGGCACCGCGGTGCTCGGATGCCCCAACTACCACGGCACCAGCCCGATCCCGGGACCGTCCGTCACGAGCGTCTATCCGCTCACCGGGACGGTCGGGACCCGCCTGACCATCACGGGCACGAGCTTCTACGACAACGCCACAGTCCTGGTCGGCACGCTGGCCGCGGATTCGGTCACCGTGGTCAATCAGACGACGCTGTACGCGTACGTACCCGCGGGCGTAGCGGCCGGGAGCACCTACCCGGTGTCCGTCGACAACGGATCCGGAACCGCCGCGGGGCCGACGCCCTTCACCGCCGTCGCGCCCACGCTCATCTACGCGAACGGCGCATCGCGGCCATCGGTGGCCCTCGGCAGCTCCGTGGTGCTGGAGGGTGCGGCCTTCGGTGACCTCCAGGGTCCGGGCCAGGTCCTCTTTTCCGACGGATCCGGCGGCACGGTGCCAGGCGTGCTTACCGCGGCGGCCGATTGGTCGGACGGCGAGGTCGCGGTGACCGTCCCGACGGGCGCGGCCACCGGGTCGGTCACGATCCAGACCGGAACCGGCAGTGCGTCGCTCCCGCTCGTGATTCCCACCCCCACGTTCAACCCCTCCACCATGACCTGGCAGCCCACGACGGCCATGCCGATGGGCTTGAGCGGCCACGCCGCGGTCTACGCAACCGTCGGCAGCGCGGCGAGCCCGACGAACCTCGTGTACGTCATCGGCGGGTCGAACGTCACGTCCGCCGCGACGACGAACGTGATGGCCGCGCCGGTCCAGGCGAGCGGGCTCCTCGGGACATGGACGACGCTGCACGCGCTGCCCGGTCCCGTAGCGTTCCAGGCCGCCGTCGCGGCGACTCCGGCCAATTCGCGCATCACCCAGGCGGCCGGCTACCTGTACGTACTCGGTGGCGTGACCGATGCGACGGGCGCGCC
>DATFMZ010000270.1:0-12809 GCA_035266665.1 Gemmatimonadales bacterium
CGCGGCACTCCGCACGGTGTAGAGGTTCGTGAGGATCCCGAAGCCCTTGCCGCCGGGAAGCCGCGCCGCGGGTGGTGTGCACATCCGCGGGGCGACGACGAGCAGCTGGTCCATCGCGGTTTCGCCATCCGCCGTGGTCACGGTGGCGCGCAGCCGATGGTATCCCTCGGGCGGCGTATCGAACGGGAACGGCAGGGCGATCGTCCCGGGATGGTCGGCCTCCGCCCGGCCGTCGCGATGCGCGCGCGTACCGTCTTCGAGCTCGAGCTCGAGCCGCCAGCGCGCCGGTGCGTGCGGCGGCAGTCGGAGCGCCACGGTGATCGCGACATCGCGCGGGGTGACGTGTACGGGATCGACGGGGCGCGAGCGCTCGGCGGCATCGAGCCGCTCGAGTTGTGCTTCGATGCTCGGCGCGTCCCCCACCTCGTAGCCCATCGCGGCGAGCAGCGCGTACCGCGTATCGTCACTCGTCACGCGCGTCACGCCGGCGGTGTCCACGTACGAGGGCAGGACGCCCGCCCGGGCGGCGAGGGCGTCGAGCGCCCGCGGGGTGTCGCTCAGCTCGCGGGGACCAGGATCAGCGCGCCCAGGGGGGGAAGGGTGAGCACGGCCGACCGGGCGCGTCCGTGCCAGCCCACGGGCTCGGTGACGATGGTGCCGGTCGAGCCCGCGCCGCTGCCGCCGAATTCCGGGGCGTCGCTGTTCAGGCGCACCGTGTACGGCCCCTCGGCCGGGAGGCCGATCCGATAGTCCGCGCGCGGCACCGGGGTGAAGTTGAGCACGACCACTACGTGCGCCGCGCCGTCCTGGCGCAGGTACGCGATGACCGAGTTCGCCCGATCATCGGCGTCGATCCACGCGTAGCCCTCCGGATCGGGATCGCGGCGCCAGAAGGGCGGGATCTCGGCGTAGCAGGCGCCGAGCGCCGCGACGAAGGTCCCGAAGGCGGCGCGCGCCGGCTCGGCCGCGAGGTGCCAGTCCAGACTGCGGTCGTGACTCCATTCGCCCGGCGGCGCGAATTCGGTGCCCATGAAGAGGAGCGGCTTGCCGGGGCGGGTGTACTGGTAGGCGAGCAAGAGCCGCAGGTTGGCGAGCTGCTGCCAGAAATCGCCCGGCATCTTCGCGAGCAGCGATCCCTTGCCGTGCACGACCTCATCGTGCGAGAGCGGCATGACGAAACGCTCGGAGTACTCGTAGAGCATCGCGAATGTCAGCTCGTCGTGGTGATAGCGCCGGTGGACGGGGTCGTGCTTGAAGTACTCGAGCGTGTCGTGCATCCACCCCATGTTCCACTTGAAGGTGAAGCCGAGTCCGCCCTCGGACGTGGCGCGCGTCACACCGGGCCACGCGGTGGATTCCTCCGCCACGGTGAAACACCCGGGGCACTCGGCGTGCACCGTGTCGTTCATCGCGCGCAGAAAGCCGATCGCGTCGAGATTCTCGCGCCCGCCGTACGGGTTGGGCAGCCATTCGCCGGCCTTGCGACTGTAATCGAGATAGAGCATCGAGGCGACGGCATCCACCCGGAGACCGTCGACGTGAAACGTCTCCAGCCAGTAGAGCGCGTTGGCCACGAGGAAATTTCGCACCTCGTGCCGGCCGTAATTGAAGATCAGCGTGCCCCAATCGGGATGCTCGCCGAGGCGCGGGTCGTCGTGCTCGAAGAGGGCTGACCCGTCGAAGCGGCGGAGCGCGAAGTCATCACGGGGGAAGTGGGCGGGCACCCAGTCGACGATCACGCCGATGCCGTGCTGGTGGCAGTGATCCACGAACCAGCGAAAGTCGTCCGGCGTGCCGTAGCGCGCGGTGGGCGCGTAGTAGCCCGACACCTGATATCCCCACGATCCCGTGAAGGGATGTTCAGCGATCGGGAGCAGCTCGATGTGGGTGAAGCCGAGCCGCTTCACGTGCGCGACGAGCTTCGGGGCGATCTCCCGGTACGTGAGCCACCGATCGCCTTCTTCCGGGATGCGGGCCCACGATCCGAGATGGACCTCGTACATCGCGATCGGCTCGCGGACGTGATCCTTCGCGGCTCGCGCCGTCATCCACGCGTCGTCGTTCCAGGCGTGCTCCGGGCGATAGACGATGGACGCGGTGCCCGGCGGCAGCTCCATGGCGGCGGCGAAGGGATCGGTCTTGAGGCGGAGCCCGCCATAGGCGGTCTTGAGCTCGTACTTGTAGAGCGTGCCTGCATCCACCGCGGGGATGAACAGCTCCCACACGCCGGACGATCCCAGCTGTCGCATTGGATACCGGCGTCCGTCCCAGCCGCAGAAGTCGCCCACCACGCTCACCCGGCGCGCCGAAGGTGCCCAGACCGCGAACGCGGTGCCGGCGACGCCATCGAGCATCCGCGGATGCGCGCCGAGCACCTCCCAGAGGCGGCGGTGTGATCCCTCGTTGAAGAGATGGAGGTCCACGTCACCGAGCGTGGGGAGGAAGCGATAGGGGTCGTCGCACGTCCACGACGCGCCGTCGGCGAAGCGGAACGTGACACGGTAGCGCACGGGGGGCTCGACGTCCGCGAGATACGCGGCGAAGAACCCCTCGCCGAGCGACGCGCACCGCACGGTGTCGCCGTCCACGAGCAGCTCCGCGGAGACCGCGTCGGGATGATAGACGCGGATCACCGTGCCGCGCGCGCCGCTGTGGCCCGCAGGATGCGCGCCCAGGACCCGGTGCGGTTCGTGGTGCTCACCGGCCAGGAGCCGCCTGCGGTCCTCCGCCGGGAGGGCCAAGACCGTCTGCAGCGTCGTGTTGATTGTCATCACTCGCTCTCGAAGCCTAACAACATGAGCGAGTGTGCGACGAGGGGGGCCGCTCCGTCGCTCGGGAGCGGGCGGTGCCGGCGGCGGACGGTGTTGAGCAGCACGGTCCAATGTCCGGACCGATCCATTGGCGGCAAGGCGAAGCGCTCACTGCGTCCGCCACCGTTCAAGAGCAGGAGGAATGCGTCGGGAGGCGGCGTCTCCGCCTGCAGCAGCATCCCGAGGGTGTGCGCCCGCGGGTCACCCCACTCCGCGTCGGTCATCGTGCCGCCGTCGGAGCGGATCCAGGCAACGTCTACTCCGGCCTGCAGGAAGGCGTGCCGCCGGAACGTAGGATGGCCCGCGCGGAGCGCGAGGACGCGGCCGACGAACTCCTGGAAGTCGGAGCCCGTGTGCGTCCAGTCCACCCAGGTCAGCGGGTTGTCCTGGCAGTACGCGTTGTTGTTGCCCTGCTGGGTACGTCCCAGCTCGTCGCCGTGGGCGAGCATCGGGACGCCGAGGGAGAAGGCGAGCGTCGCCATGAGATTCCGCATCGTGCGGTCCCGGTGGTGCCGCACGCGTGGGGAGTCGGTCGGGCCCTCCACGCCCCAGTTCCGGCTGAAGTTCGCGTTGTGTCCGTCGCGGTTCTCCTCGCCGTTCGCCTCGTTGTGCTTTTCCTCATAGCTCACGAGATCCCGGAGCGTGAGGCCGTCGTGGCAGGCGACGTAGTTCACGCTGGCGTGCGGACCGCGGCGTGCCGGCGAGAACAGGTCGCTGCTCCCCGCGAGGCACGAGGCGACCTGCCCGATCAGTCCCGGCTCCCCGCGCCAGAACCGCCGCATCGTATCACGGTAGCGATCGTTCCACTCCGACCATCCGGCCGGGAAGTGTCCGAGCTGATACCCGCCGTCGCCGATGTCCCACGGTTCGGCGATGAGCTTGACGCGCGAGAGGACGGGGTCCTGGCGGACGAGCTCGAAGAACCGCGCGTGGGCGTCGAATGGGCCGTGCTCCCGTCCGAGCACGGTGGCGATGTCGAAGCGAAAGCCGTCGACGTGCATCTCCCGCACCCAGTGGCGCAGGCTGTCGAGCACGAGCTGCCGGGCGCGCGGGTGGCCGGCGTTCCAGGTATTGCCGGTGCCCGTGTCGTTGACGTACTCCCGCCGGTGGTCGGGGACCAGGCGGTAGTAGGCAGCGTTTTCGAGGCCGCGGAACGAGAGCGTGGGCCCGCCGCGTCCGCCTTCGGCGGTGTGGTTGTAGACGACGTCGAGGATCACTTCGATGCCGGCATCGTGGAAGTGCCGGACCATCGTCTTGAACTCGTCGACCTGGCGGCCGGGCGCGGTGGCGTAGCGCACGTCGGGCGCGAAGAAGCCGATCGTGTTGTAGCCCCAGTAGTTCACGAGTCCCCGGTCGGCGATCGCGGGTTCCGTGGCGGCCTGCTGGACCGGCAGCAGCTCCACGGCGGTGACGCCGAGCGCGCGCAGGTGCTCGAGAATCGGCGGCGACGCGAGCCCGAGATAGGTCCCGCGCCACTCCTCGGGCACCTCGGGGTGCTGCATCGTCATGCCCTTCACGTGGCACTCGTAGATGACGGTATGGCCCCACGGCGTCCGCGGCGGTGCATCGCCGTTCCAGGTGAACGCGTGATCGACCACGACGGCCTTCGGCATGTGGGCCGCACTGTCGCGGTCATCCCGGACCATCGCGTCGCCGTCGCCGAGGTGGTGATCGTAGAGCGTCTCGTGCCAGGTGATGGGACCCGTGACGGCGTAGGCGTACGGATCCAGCAGGAGCTTGGCGGGATTGAACCGATGGCCGTGGTCGGGATCCCAGGGGCCATCGGCACGGAATCCGTACAACGCGCCCGGTCTGAGCTGCGGGAAGGAGCCGTGCCAGACGTTGCCGGTGCGTTCGGGGAGCGTGATGCGCTCCACCGGCTCGGTGTCCTCGGCCCGCGCGAAGCGACACAGCTCGACGCGGGTCGCGTGCTCCGAGAAGACGGCGACGTTGCTGCCGCGGCCGTCCCAGGTGACGCCGAGGGGGGCGGGGGCGCCGGGGCCGATGCGGCTCATGCGGGCGCGCCGCGGTCGAGCAGCCGCAGAATTCCGCGCACGGGGAGGTGGACCCATCCCGGCCGCGCCGCGAGCTCGTAGCCGACCTCATAGGCCGCCTTCTCCAGGAGCAGCACGTCGAGGAGCAGGGCGAGATCCGTTTCGCGACGCGGGAGGATGCCCGCCGCGTCGGTGGTCTCCAGGTAGGCGTCGAGGAAGGCCGCTTCGGTCCATGCGACCCAGAGATCGGCCCACGGCGCGAGGACGGCGGCGTCCTCGGTCCGGACATGGCCGATCGAAAGGGCGGAGGCCGCCGCGTAATCGAAGGACCGGAGCATGCCGGCGACGTCGCGGAGCGGCGACCGTTTGAACCGGCGCTCGCTGAGCGGGCGCGCGGGCTCACCCTCGAAATCGATGATCACGAAATCCTTGCCGGTGAAGAGCACCTGGCCGAGATGGTAGTCGCCGTGGCAGCGAATGCGCTTGCCGCTGAGCTTGCGCCGCGTCACGGCCTTCAGGCGCTCGAGCAGCTCGGGTTCGCGACGCAACAGCTCGCGCGCGGCGTTCCGATCGGTGTCGGGCAGCGTCCGGAGGGTCTTCCGGAGGGCGTCGAGGACGCGACGCGCGAGGGAGCGCGCCGCCTGATACGTCGCGCGCTGGTAGAGCGCGCTGAATCCTTCGGGCGCGAAGGCGGGATTGGCCGTATCGGAGGCGAGGGCCACGTGCAGCTCGCCCGTGCGCTGGCCGAGGAGGCGGGTCAGCTGCAGATGCCGGCCGAGGAGATCGTCGAGGGGCGCAGGCGGCGTACGTCCGACGAGCGCGAGCGCGCTGGCCAACTCGTTCACGGGCGGCGTGTCGCGCATGGCGTGCGTCAGCACGCTCTCGAAGTACTGGCTCAGCCCGTCGAGCGTGTAGCGCCAGGCATCGCCCTCGTTGGGTACGAACTCCTGAATGAGGCCGAGCGTGGTGGGTTCGACTTTCGGGCGGCGATACTCGAACGCGGCACCGATGCGCGGCGCGTTCGGGAAGTCGGTTCGTTCCGTGAGGAACCGTCCGATCTCGACGTCGGGGTTCACTCCCGCTTCGACCCTGCGAAAGAGTTTGAGGATGAGGCGGTCCCCGAACGTGATCGACGTGTTGCTCTGCTCGGCGCGCAGGAGCGCCGGGGTGAGTGTCGCGTCATCGGCACCGCGGAGCCGCGCGAGTGCGCGGGTGCGGAGCGCGTGTACCGTGCCGTGGGTCCCCTTCAACCGCCGGCGGCTGGTGGCCGACGCGAGGAGCGCCGAGACGAACGGCTCGTCCACGGTGGCATCGAAGAGGATGCCCTCCGTGGGCGGCGCTCCGGCGGTGAGGCGCGCCACGACGGCCCAGGGGAAGGCCTGCTCGATGAGGAGACGTCGTTCGTCCGTGGCGAACGCGAGCGGCAGCACGTACGTCTCGGGCTCTCCCTCTCGGTAGGTACACCGCACGAGCGCGAGCTCGGCCGCGTCGCCGTCGTACGGGAGCGTGACGCGGTCCTCGATGACGGCGCCGGTCAGTTCGCGCGCCTTGCCGGCGAACCAGCGGCGTGGTGGCAGATAGGTGAGCAGGGCGTCTTCGATGCCGGCTTCCTGCGCGAAGACGTCGGTCCACGGGCCGGCGCAGGCGAGCTCGGGCATCTCGCGCGTCTCGACGGCCGCGCGGGGCTGGATCACGAACCAGTAGAAGGCGTGGGGGCCGAGCGTGAGGAAGTAGGGCAGCTCGCCGATGGGCGGGAACGGCGTCCGGCCGAACGCCTCGATGGGGACCAGGTCCTTGAACTCGGCGAGGTCGAGCTCCACGCACTGCGCGTACCGCGACAGGTTCACCACCACCAGGATGACCTGATGCTGGTAGCGTCGGAGGAAGGTGAGCACCTTGCGATTCTCGGGCTGCAGAAACTCGATGCTCCCGCGGCCGAGGCCGGGCAGGTGCTTCCGGAGCGCGATGAGCCGCTTCATCCACCAGAGCGTGGAGTGCGGGTTGTTCTGCTGGGCCTCGACGTTCACCGCCTCGAAGTGGTACTCGGGGTCGATGATGACCGGCGAGTAGAGCCGCTGGGGATTGGCACGCGAGAAGCCGGCGTTGCGGTCCGCGCTCCACTGCATCGGGGTGCGCACGCCGTTTCGGTCGCCGAGATAGATGTTGTCGCCCATCCCGATCTCGTCGCCGTAGTAGATGATCGGCGTGCCGGGGAGCGAGAACAGCAGGCCGTTCATCAGCTCGATCCGCCGGCGATCGTTGCCGAGCAGCGGGGCGAGGCGGCGGCGGATGCCGAGGTTGATGCGCATGCGCGGATCGTGCGCGTACGCCCGGTACATGTAGTCGCGGTCCTCGTCGCTCACCATCTCCAGGGTCAGCTCGTCGTGATTGCGGAGGAACATGGCCCACTGCCCGCTGGGGGGCAGCGACGGCGTCTGCTGCATGATGTCCACGACCGGGAACCGGTCTTCCATGTGCAAAGCCATGAAGAGCCGGGGCATCACCGGGAAGTGGAACGCCATGTGCGTTTCGTCGTCGTCGCCGAAATACGCGACCGCGTCCTCGGGCCATTGGTTGGCTTCGGAGAGGAGCATGCGGTCGCCGTACTTGTTGTCGACGTGGCGTCGGAGCTCCCGCAGAAACGCGTGGGTCTCGGGAAGGTTCTCGCAGTTGGTGCCGTCCCGCTCGTAGAGGTAGGGCACCGCGTCGAGTCGGAGCCCGTCGACCCCCATGTCGAGCCAGAAGTCCAGCGCCTTGACCATCGCGCGACGCACGGCGGGGTTGTCGAAGTTGAGATCGGGCTGGTGCGCGTAGAACCTGTGCCAGTAGTACGCCTGGGCCACTGGATCCCACGTCCAGTTGGATGGCTCGAAGTCCTTGAAGATGATGCGCGCGTCGAGGTAGCGGTCGGGGGAGTCGCTCCACACGTAGAAGTCGCGGGCGCGACTGCCCGGTTTGGCCGACCGCGCCTTCTGGAACCACGGATGCTGGTCCGAAGTGTGGTTCATCACCAGCTCGGTGATGACCTTGAGGCCGCGTCGATGCGCTTCCTTGAGGAAGCTCCGAAAGTCGCCGAGGGTGCCGTAGATGGGATTGACGGTGCCGTAGTCGGCGATGTCGTAGCCGTCGTCGCGGAGCGGCGAGGGATAGAACGGCAGGAGCCAGAGCGCCGTCACGCCGAGGTCCTGCAGGTAGTCGAGCTTCGACGTAAGGCCCGGGAAATCCCCGATGCCGTCGCCATCGCTGTCCGCAAAGGCGCGGACGTGCAGTTGATAGATAACGGCGTCCTTGTACCACTGGGCGGCGTTGCTCACGGGACGTCTCCGGGCGCGTGCAGACTGAAGACGTGCCCCGGGGTGGTCCGCGGGTCGAGCCGAACGAAGTTGCGGCGGCCGCGCCAGTCGTAGCGGGCGTCGGCCCAGAGATCGTACACGGAGTACGCGGCATCCTCGGCGAGGCCGAGGGGTTCCAGGGGCACGTGCACCATCGTCTCCTGCGCGTGATGCGGATCGAGGTTGACGGCGATCAGGAGATCGTCGCCCGGCGCCGCCTTGTGGTACCAGAGGATCTGATCGTTTTCCGACCGACAGAACGTGAGGTTGTCCAGCCGCCGGAGCGCGGGATGCTCGCGGCGCAGGCGGTTGAGCCGGGCGATGTCGTCGTTCAGGTTGCCGGGCGCTTCGTAGTCCCGCACGCGGATCTCGTACTTCTCCGAGTGGAGGTACTCCTCGCTCCCCGGCTCGCGCGGCACGTTCTCGCACACCTCGAATCCGGAATAGATCCCATAGAGCGGCGAGAGCGTCCCGGCCAACAGCAGGCGTGCCCGGAACGCCGGCCGGCCTCCCTGCTGCAGATACTCGTGCAGGATGTCGGGGGTGTTCGCGAAGAAGTTCGGGCGGAAATACCGCACCATCTCCGGACGGGTGAGGTCGGTCAGGTATGCGGTGAGCTCGGCGGCCGTGTTCCGCCACGTGAAGTAAGTGTAGGACTGCGTGAAGCCCAGCCGCGCGAGCCCCTGCATGCGGGCCGGGCGGGTGAACGCCTCCGCCAGGAACACGACATCGGGCTCGCGCCGCCGTACCTCCCGGAGGACCCACTCCCAGAACGCGAACGGCTTCGTGTGCGGATTGTCGACGCGGAAGGTCCTGACCCCACGGCCGATCCAGAAGAGGAAGATGTCGCGGCACGCTTCCCACAGCGCGTCGCGGTCGGCGCACCAGAAGTTGAGCGGGACGATGTCCTCGTACTTCTTGGGCGGGTTCTCCGCGTACCGGATGGTGCCGTCGGGCCGGACGAAGAACCAATCGGGGTGCGCCGTGACCCATGGATGGTCGGGTGAGCACTGGAGCGCGTAGTCGAGTGCCACCTCCAGGCCGAGTGCATCGGCGTGTGCGACGAACGCATCGAAGTCGTCGAGCGTCCCGAGCGCGGGTTCGACCGCGGTGTGCCCGCCGTCGGCGCTGCCGATCGCCCACGGGCTGCCGGGATCGCCGGGCGCCGCGGTGAGCGCGTTGTTCCGGGCCTTCCGATGCGAGACGCCGATCGGATGGATCGGCGGCAGGTAGATCACGTCGAACCCGAGCTCGGCGAGACGCGGCAGGCGGCGTGCGGCTTCGGCGAAGGTGCCGTGCCGTCCGGGCACCGTTCCCTGCGAGCGCGGAAACATCTCGTACCACGCGGCGCACGCCGCGGTGGGGCGGTCGACGTCGAGGGGGTATGTGGCCGGGGCGGCGCTGCGGTCGTCCGGCGGCAGGTGCGCGCGCACCAGCGCGAGCAATTCCTCGTCGAGTGCGCGCGCTGCGCGCGCGTCGCTCGTGAGCGTGGCATCGCGCACCGCATCTTCCGCTCGACGGAGCGCCGATCGGGCGGCACCACGCGCGGCGCGCATCGCGCGCGCGATCAGCGCGGCGCCGATCGGCAGCTCGGCGGCGACGTCCTGGCCGACGTGCACGCGCTTCGCGAGGTCCGCGCACCAGCTGCCGTACCGATCGGTCCACGCGTCCACGGTGAAATCCCACCGGCCGACGGCGTCGGGCGTGAAGGCACCGCGCAGCCGATCGAAGTTCACGTCGTACGTCATGGGAACGGCATGCCACCGGCCGTCGCCGGGGGCCCGATAGCGCAGGCGTCCGGCCAGCAGATCGTGGCCTTCCTTGTAGGCGAGCGCTTCCACGGTGACGGGGGTGCCGACGACGCATTTCGCCGCATACCGCCCGCCGTCCACCACCGGTTGGACGTGCTCGACGACGACGCGCGGCGGATGGCGCGGGGGCGCGGAGCCGGCGGTGGCCGGCTTCTTGGCGGCGGGCATGATGTATTATCGTAATGGGGCACGTCGACCGTGGCCACCGAGCGTGGCCCGTACACCACCCCAACACCCCTACTGCATGGACGCTGACATCCGTCACCGCCTTCCCGAACGCCTTGGTGGTCTCTCGACCCTCGCCGGCAACCTCTGGTGGAGTTGGCACCTCGAGGCTCGGGCGCTGTTCCGGACCATCGATCCCGAGCTCTGGCATCGCAGCCGGCACAATCCCTACGCCTTGCTCGCGCAGGTCGCACCGGAACGGCTCGACGTGCTCGCCGCGGATTCCGGGTTTCTCGAGCGCCTCGATGCGATCGTCGGAGCGCTCCCGCGTGAGGGTGACGTGGCCGGCACCTGGTTCGCGGAGGAGACCGCCAATGGGCGGCGGCCGATCGCGTACTTCTGCGCGGAGTTCGGGCTCCACAACTCCGTGCCCATCTACTCCGGCGGACTCGGCGTGCTCGCGGGCGATCACTGCAAGGCGGCAAGCGACCTCGGCGTGCCGCTGGTCGGTGTCGGCCTCTGTTACACGCGCGGCTATTTCGACCAGCGACTGCGGCTCGACGGGTGGCAGGAGCACGTGGATCAGCGCTTCGACGCGGAGCGCACGCCGCTCGAGCGCGTGCACGGTCCCGATGGCGGGTCCGCCCTCGCCAGCGTGCGCCTCGCCGATCGCGAGGTGCACATCGGGGCATGGCACCTGCAGGTAGGACGGGTGTCCGTCTATCTGCTCGACACCGATCTCGAGATGAACGATCCGGTGGATCGTGCGCTGTCCCACCAGCTGTACGCCGGTGGCGCGGGCATGCGGCTCAAGCAGGAGTGGGTACTGGGAGTCGGTGGGGTGCGGGTGTTGCGCGCACTCGAGCTCGCGCCGGCGGCATGGCACGCGAACGAGGGCCACGCCGCATTCATGCTGGCCGAGCGGCTGCGCGAGGCGTGCGCGGCCGGGACGCCGTGGGACGAGGCGGTACGAGGCGTGCGCGCGGCGAGCGTGTTCACGACGCACACGCCGGTGCCCGCCGGGCACGACGTCTTCACCGCTACCGATCTCGAGCGCGAGTTGGGGCCGGTATGGGAGCGGTTCGCGATGACGCGAGAGCAGTGGTTCGCGCTGGGACGGCATCCGGACGGCGGCGACGCCTTCCACATGACGGTCGCGGCGCTTCGGCTTTCGCGCCGGGTGAGTGCGGTGTCGGCCGTGCACGGCCGGGTCACTCGTACGATGTGGAAGTCGCTCTGGCCCGATCGTGCGGTGGACCGCGTCCCGATCGGCCACATCACCAACGGCGTGCATCTACCGACCTGGATGTCGCAGGCGATCGCCGAGTTGTTCGCGCGGCGGCTGGGCGCGGACTGGGCGGCGCGCGTGGACGCCCCGGCGTTCTGGGATCGCGTGCTCGAGCTGGACGATGCGGAGCTCTGGCAGGTGCACACCGCGGTCAAAGGGGTCCTGCTCGAGTTCATTCGGGAGGAGGCGCGGTATCGCTGGCGTGAGCACTGGGAGGAGGCCGCCCAGCTGGTCGGTGCGGGGACCTTGCTCAGCCCGGCGCCACTCACGATCGGCTTCGCGCGCCGGTTCGCCACGTACAAGCGGGCGAATCTCCTCTTCCGCGATCCCGAGCGCCTGCGGCGGATGGTGACGGACCCGCACCGGCCGGTGCAGGTCATCTTCGCGGGGAAGGCGCATCCCGCCGACGACCCCGGCAAGCACGTGCTGCAGGAAGTTTTCGGCGCGAGCCGTGATGCGGCGTACGAAGGCCGCATCGCCTTCCTCGAGGACTACGATCTGCATGTCGCGCACCGGCTGGTGGAAGGGGTGGATCTCTGGCTGAACCTTCCCCGCGTCCCGCTCGAGGCGAGCGGGACGAGCGGGATGAAGGCGGGGCTCAACGGCGTGCCGCAGCTCGGCACGCACGACGGCTGGTGGGCCGAAGGGTACGACGGCACGAACGGGTGGGTGATCCCGGTGGCGGCGTCCGCCGATCCTGCGGCCGCCGACGCCGAGGACGCCGAGGCGCTCTACCGCCTCCTCGAGGACGAGGTCGTGCCGCTCTTCTACCAGCGCGACGCGCGCGGTGTACCGCTCGGCTGGGTCCAGCGGATGAAGCACGCGATGCGCACCGCGGGCGCGCGGTTCACCGCCCGCCGCATGCTCCAGGAGTACGTGCGCGACTACTACGTGCCGGCCACGACGGACGACGGCGGCGGAGACGATCCCCCGACGGCGTGAGCCGCTCGCTGGACGTCGGCCGGCAGGTCGGGGTACGTTCCGCAGCGTCCCGTTTCTCCCTCACTCGATCCGCGGGAGTCGATCTTCATGCATTCTCACCGTGCACTGGTCCATGTCGCCACCCTCGCCTGCGTCGCGCTGATCTGCCGCCCGCCCGTCGTCGCCGCCCAACAGACGACGCTCCCGAGCGAGACGCCGCAACATTTCACGCCCGTCACCTCGAGCTTCGACTACGTCCGGCGTGACGTGATGATCCCGATGCGGGATGGCGTGAAGCTCCACACGGTGATCCTCATTCCGAAGGGCGCGCACGACGCGCCGATCCTCTTGACGCGGACGCCGTACAACGCGGATGCCCAGACGTCGTATGCGGCGAGCGCCCACATGGGGCCGATCATGAACGGCTACGACAACATGGTCGACGTGATCCTCGAGGGCGGCTACATCCGCGTCGTGCAGGACGTGCG
>DATFMZ010000271.1:0-3044 GCA_035266665.1 Gemmatimonadales bacterium
AGCGTGCGTGACGTCGCCTTCTCCTTCGGCGACCACTACCTGTGGGACGCGACCCGGGCGATGGTCGATTCGGCCGCCCACCGCTACGCCGCGGTGAACGTGTTCTACCGCAAGGGGGCGCCGCGCTTCGACCAGGTGGCCGCGATGGCGCGCGCCGCGCTCGAGACGCACTCGAGCCGCATGGTGCCCTATCCCTGGCCGCAGCTCACCGAGACCGAGGGCGGCCGCGGCGGCATGGAGTACCCGATGACCGTCTTCGTGGGCGCCGACACGGGGCTCTATCGCGAGGACGAGGTGACCGCCCACGAGATCGGCCACGAGTGGTTCCCGATGCTCGTCGGGAGCAACGAGACCCGCTATGGCTGGCAGGACGAGGGGCTGAACACGTTCGACACGTACTTCGCCACCGACGCGTTCCTGCCGGCCTCCATGAAGGGCGAAGGCGTGCGCAGCGATCACCGCACGTACGCGACCTTCCTGCAGCACGCCGACGAGGATCTGCAGATCATGTCGCCCGCCAATTCCTTCGGCGTCATGAACAGCGGCTATGGTATCGAGGCGTACTCGAAGCCCGCGGGCGCACTCTGGGCGCTCCGCTCCATCCTGGGCGACGCCGAGTTCTACCGGGCGTATCGCACGTACATCCATCGGTGGGAGTACAAGCACCCGTCGCCCTGGGACTTCTTCCGGACCTTCAACGACGTCACCAAGCAGGATCTCGACTGGTTCTTCAAGCCGTGGTTCTTCTCCCGCGAGTGGCTCGACCAGGCGGTGACCGGGGTCCGGCACCAGGGGAACGACCTGGTGGTGACCGTGCAGAATAGGGGCGGTCTCTACGCTCCGGTGGACGTCACGGCCACGCTGGCCGACGGGAAGACCGTCTCCTGGCGGGCGCCGGCCTCCGTCTGGTTTGGTGGCGCGACCACGATCACGACCCGACATCCCGTGTCGGGCCGGGTCACCGCCGTGACGCTTGACGCGTCAGGCAATTTCCCCGACGTGGATCGGGCCAACAACAGCTGGAAAGCGGGGAAGTAGGCCGGGGCAGGGAGCAGGGAGCAAGGGGGGGCGCCGAACCCTGCTCCCTGCGCCCCATCGGGTCTGCTCTGGCCCGATTGGCCAGGAGGCATAAATTAGGGGTCTGCGTCCGCGCATCCTGGGCCGGACGCTGACACCGCCTCCTGGAGGTGCCGTATCCCCGAGTCGCTCCCGACCGAGGATCAGTTGGAGCTTGCGCAGGCGAGTCTGGCCCGCTGCCGAGCGGTGCCGGAGTTCTTCCCGACGTTCTATGAGCTGCTGCTCGCGAGCACGCCGGAGATCCCGCCCCTCTTTGCGCACACCAAGTTCGCGCGGCAGCACAAGCTGCTCGAGCATGGACTTGGTCTGCTCCTGATCTACGCGAAGCGGCCCAATCCGTCGTTGCTCGAGCGGATCGCCGTACGGCATGCCCGGGCCGATCTGAACGTCCCCGCGCATCTCTATCCGCACTTCGTGGTCAGTCTGCTCGCCGCCGTCCGGCGCCACGACCCGCAGTGCGGTGCCGATGTCGAGGAGGCTTGGCGCACGGCGCTCAAGCCCGGCATCGAGTACATGAAGTCGAGGTACTGATGACCACCGGCGTGGCCTGTCCGCACTGTGGATCGCCCATCGAGCCGGGGCAGCAGTTCTGCAAGAGCTGCGGGATGAACATCTCCGGCGTGCAGGGCGACGTCGCGACGCGCCAGGTGCGCGTCGAGTCGAGCATGACCGCGCAGCTGCAGCGCGGCATTCGGGATGCGCTCCAGGAAGCGACGCTCGGCGACTACGAGATTCTGGCCGAGCTCGGACGGGGCGGGATGGCCACGGTGTTCCTCGCCCACGACATCCAGCTCGATCGCAAGGTCGCGATCAAGGTGATGAGCCCCGCGCTCCTCGAGGGCGAAGGGATGATCGAGCGGTTCAAGCTCGAGGCGCGGACGGCGGCCGGGCTCAGCCATCCGCACATCATTCCGATCTACGCCGTCCGTGAGACGGACGAGCTGCTCTACTTCGTCATGAAGTTCATCGAGGGCCGGGCGCTCGACTCGATCATCGACACTGCGGCGCCGCTTCCCGTGCCCCTCGTGCAGAACGTGATTACCAAGGTGGCCGAGGCGCTCGGCTACGCGCACCGGCAGGGGGTCGTGCACCGGGACATCAAGCCCGCCAACATCATGATCGATACCGAGGGGACGCCCATCGTCACCGACTTCGGTATCGCCAAGGTGGCGAGCAAGCAGGGGCTCACGATGACCGGCGCCACGATCGGGACGCCCACCTACATGAGCCCCGAGCAGTGCAACGCGGGCCAGATCACGGGTAGTTCGGACCAGTACTCGCTCGGCTGTGTCGCGTACGAGATGCTGACGGGCCATCCGCCCTTCGACGGCGACAGCGTGCTCACGATCATGTTCAAGCACGTGAGCGAGCCCGCGCCCGCGCCCGAGTCGCTCGGCGCCGACTGTCCGCCGGAGCTGGCCGCGGCGGTGCGCAAAATGCTCGCGAAGAAGCCGGAAGACCGGTTCCCGACGATCGAGGCGGCGGCCGCGGCGATCGGCGGCACCGCGCTCGCCTACGACGATCCCATCCGCACGCAGATGGTGGACTTCGCGAATGAAGGCGCGGCGCTCCAGGTGCTCAAGCGGGTGAGCACCCCCCGGAGCCCGATCCCGGTGGCCCGGACCCGTCAGGGCACGTCGCCGAGTGCCAAGACCGTGCGGATGTCCACTGGGGAGACCACCGGCGGGCATGCGGCGAAGCCGAAACGGCGGCGGGGCCTGTGGATCGGTGTCTCGGTCATCGTGCTCGCCGCGGCCGCCGTGGCGGTCTGGCTCAAGCCGTGGGTCGGCATGGGTACCGCGGCACAGCCCACCCAGCCCGACACCGCCGCCATCGTCGCGGCGACGCAAACGCCGCCGGCCGAGCCGCCCACGACCCGGGTGGACTCGCAGCCGAGCGTGCCGGCTACGCCGGTGCAGCAGGCGCCCGCCGCGTCCGTCGAAACGCAGAAGCCGGCGCCAAAGCCC
>DATFMZ010000272.1:0-4379 GCA_035266665.1 Gemmatimonadales bacterium
AGTCACTCCACTGGGTGTGCTGGGAGATCGGTGGCGCCCAGCGACCCGACGACGTGCGTCTTGCACGCCGCATTGCCGCCAGAGTGGAGGAGCTCGGGATCGCCTCGCGCGTCCGATTCCTGGGCCCGCGCCACGACGTCCCCGCGCTCCTCGGCGCCGCCGACCTCTATGCCCAGCCGACGGTCGAGCCCGAATCCTTCGGGATCACGTTCGTCGAAGCGATGTACGCCGGCCTTCCTGTCGTGGCCACCGCCATCGGGGCGGCCACCGAGGTCGTAGCACCCGCGGCCGGCGTGCTCGTGCCGCCGGGCGATCCGGGTGCGCTGGCAGGGGTGCTCGGGGAGCTGCTCGCCGATCCCGGGCGACGGCGCCAGCTCGGCGCCGCCGGACCGGCCCGCGCACACGAGCTGTCCGAGCCGGAACGCCAGGTTTCCCGCGCCGTGGACGCGCTGCGGACGTTCGTGCATTGAGCGCGAACCCAGGTCGCTGTATCGTGGAAACCGCACGGGAATCTTGCGGAGGGGTAGCGACGGCGGCGGCGGCGGCGGCGGCAGGTCGGGAGTCTAGGACGGCGCTGAAGCGCCTACTCGGCGGGATCTGTCGCTCAAGCGACGCGTGCAATACGCGCCCGTTCACGGGCAGAGCGCGCCGAGTGGCCGCTTGAGCGGCCTCCTATCTCTATTCCGTACCATCCCGTGCCCCGGAAACGCGGGCCGGGGAGGGACCTGCGACGGATGTGTGGCATGCGCGCGCTCGATTGCACGATTATGGGACGGCGCTGAAGCGCCTACTCGGCGGGATCTGTCGCTCAAGCGACGCGTGCAATACGCGCCCGTTCACGGGCAGAGCGCGCCGAGTGGCCGCTTGAGCGGCCTCCTACACGGGACCACCCGAGCCACGGACGGATCTTTGGTCGAGGTGAGATGACGGCCCAAGCGTACATTGCCGACGACCCGCGTCACGCGCTGGAGAACCGCTGGACGGACATCTTCAAGCGTGACACGGCGATCCACCTCCTCCTCATGGGGTGTCTCGTCGCGGCGACCTTTCAGGGCTACCTCAAGGACCGGATCGCGGGCCCGGTCCCGTACGCGCTCGCCGATCTCTTTCTGATCGGCGCCGCCATCTTCTGGCTCGGCGGGATCGCCATCCGCCATGCCCCGATCCGCGGCCCGGGCGCCGTGCCGCTCATCATCCTGACGCTGATCGTCGTGCCGCTCGGGTACCTGGTTCTGCCGGGCACGCCCATCCTGATCCAGCTGGCGGGGCTCCGCGCGTGGGTCGCCTTCCCCGTCGCGGCGCTGATCGCGCTCACGGTGGTGAAGACGCCGGGACAGGTACGCGCCTACGTCGGATTGATCCTGATCCTGTGCGTGATCACGGCGATCTACGGCATCCTCCAGTATCGGGCAGGGCCCGCCGCCGTCCTCGACGTCAGCAAGCTCGCCGACATCCGGCACGGCCAGACGATCTTTTACGACATCACCGGCACCAACACCACCGACTTCCGCGCGTTCAGCACGTTCACCTTCCCCGCCCCGTTCGCCGGGATGATGGTCTTCGGGATCCTCCTCGCCGCCGGCATCACACTGAGCCGGCAACGCCGCAGGCGCGATCGCGTGATCGCGCTCGTCATGATCCCGCTCTTCTTCCTCGGAATGACCGTCTCCGGAACGCGCGCGGCGCTGGTGATCCTCTTCATCGGGCTCCTGGTGCTCGGATGGTATCGCGGCCTCACCATCCGCCAGATCGCACTCGTGCCCATCTTTCTCCTGGCACTCTACGCCGCGAGTCTTGTGACCGCGGGGCGCATCCTCGAGCGCTGGCAGACGATCTTCCTGCGCGAGAGTCTCCTCTGGACCTACGTCTGGGCCCCGATCACGGTCGCCCTGCGCGCGCTCTCGCATCATCTGTTCGGCTACGGGCTCGGCCGCTCCGGCGTCGGTGTGCCGTTTCAGATCTTCAACTCCATGCCCGCCGGGTTCTTCCAGGGGAGCGACGGCGACGTCGGCCGCGCGGCGGTCGAGCTCGGCATCTTCGGCCTGCTCCTCCTCCTGCTCATCGTCGTCGTGCTGATCCCGTACGCCGCCCGCGCCACCCGTCAGCTCGCCCAGACCACCGCCGACGATGTGGCGCTCGGCCTGGGAGCGCTCGTCGTCTCGACCGGCGTGATTCTCCTGATCGGTTCCCCGCTCACCTCGGCGCCGCACGGCGTCATCTGGTGGTTCTTCCTGGGCGCCCTGCTCAAGCTCGCCATGCTCGACGACGAGGATCCCGAGGCGTTCGAGGCGTGACGACCGTCCTCCTCGTTCCCGATCTCCCCTCGGAGCACTGGCCCTCGATGGACCGGTACGCCTCGCGGCTCGTCGAGCACCTGCCGGATGAGAGTCCCGATCTGGACGTCGAGCTGGCCGGGCCGATCGCGTCACTCACGACGGACGCGGCGCACGGCATCGTCCACGGCTCGGGCGCGCGCGCGGGTGAGATCGCCCCGCACGACGTCCATGATGTGCGGCGGTACGTGGAGCGGTACTGGTCGTATCCCCGGCGCGTGCGCCGGCGCCGCGCGGACGTCGTTCACGTGCTCGACCACTCGTACGCCCACGTGGTGCGCGCCAAGCCGGACGTGCCGTCGGTGGTGAGCGTCCACGACCTCCTCCCGCTCATCACGGTGCGCCGCCACGCGCGGGGCCTGCGCGAGCGGGTGCGGAACGGCTTTCTCCGCTATGTGCTGGATTCCCTCCGGCAGGCGAGCGCATGGATCGTCTCCACCGAATGGATGCGCGGCGAGCTCGCGACCTGGCTCCAGGACGGCGAGCGGATACACGTCATTCCGTACGGCGTGGACGACACCTTCTTCACCGCACCTGACGAGGCGCCCGCCGTCACGCGGACGCGCCTCGGCATCCCCAACGATCGGTTCGTGGTCCTGCACGTGGGGAGCGTGGTCGAGCGGAAGAACATCCCCGGCGTGCTCGCCGCGGTGGACGGGCTGAAACGGGCCGGCGTACCGGCGTGGCTGCTCCAGGTGGGCGGCACGTTCACGGCCAAGCAGCAGGCCGACATCGCGGCGCGCGGGCTCGAGGACGTCGTGACACAGGTCGAAGGGGCATCCGAGCGCGACTTGCGGGCGGCGTATCGCGCGGCGGACGTCCTGCTCTTTCCGTCGCACTACGAGGGGTTCGGGCTGCCGCTGCTCGAGGCGATGGCGTCTGGGCTTGCGATCGTCACGTCCGGCGCCGCGGCGCTCGCCGAGGTCGCGGGCGACGCCGCCACCGTCGTCGAGGGACGGGACCCCGAGCCGTTCGTCGAAGCGCTCCAACGCATCCACGAGGACGAGGAGTGGCGCGAGACGCTCCGCACGCGCGGCGTGGCGCGCGCGCGCCGCTTCACCTGGACCGAGACCGCCAACCGCACCGCGGACGTCTATCGTGCCCTGGCCTAAGGGCAAGTCCCTCCGGGTGACCGCGGTGACCGCCGCGGCGCAGCTCGGTGGGACCGAGCGCGTGCTGCTCGATTTCGCGGCGCGCGCGTTCGAGCATGACATCGCGCTCCGCGTGGTGACGCCGCGCCACGGACCGCTGGTGGACATCCTGAACGAGATCGGCGTCCCCACGGAGGTCGTGCCGGGGCCGACCAGGATGATGCGCGGCTCGCAGCGGGTCGGGAGTCTGATCTCCATCCCCGGCGCGCTCGTGGGGCTCGCACAGTGGGCGCGGCGCCTCGCGCGGCATCCCTACGTCGCCGACACCGACCTGCTCTACGCCGTCGCCTTCAAGGCGTACGTCGGCACCGCGCGGCAGCGCGTGCCCGTAGTCTGGCACCTGCACGAGTACCCGCCCACCATTACCGGTCCGTTCTGGACCTCGCTCGGGCACCGCGTGCCCGTGGCACTCGTCGCCAACAGCCGAGGGGTGGCGGCCGCGTGGCGGCCCAAGTATCGCGGCCCGCCGATCGGCGTCGTCGAGAACGGCGTGGATCTGGACCGCTTCCGCCCGCGCGAGCGGACCGGGTGGATTCATCAGCGACTGGGCCTCGACCGTGCCAAGCGGCTCGTCGGCATGCCGGCCGTGCTCGCGCAGTGGAAGGGGCAGCTCGAGGTCGTGCACGGGTTCGCGCGCATGGCGGCGCGCTATCCCGACGTGGACCTCGTCTTCGTGGGCGGGACGATCTACGACACCGTGGCGGAGCGCGACTTCGAGGCGCGGCTTCGGGGGGCGATTGCCAGGGCAAACGCCCGGCTCGGAAAGCGCGTGCATCTCCTGCCGTTTCAGACCAAGGTGGAGCTGGTGTATCCGGAGATGGACGCAGTGGTGCACTACTCGCTCCGGCCGGAGGCGTTCGGCCGGGTGATCCTCGAGGCGATGGCGTGCGGCGTG
>DATFMZ010000273.1:0-7147 GCA_035266665.1 Gemmatimonadales bacterium
CTCGACCCGGCGGCACTCCAGGGCCGCGGGCTCTCCGTCACCGACGTGGTCGCCGCGATCAAGGCGAACAACAGCGTCGAGTCGGCGGGACTGGTGGAGCAGAACCACGAGCTGTATCTGACCCTCGTGAACGGCCGGGTCCACGCGCTCGATACGCTCGCCCAGCTCTCGGTGCCCGTGGCCGATGGACCGCCGGCGACGCTCGGCAGTCTCGGTCGCCTCACCGTGGCGGACGAGGTCTCGTACGTGCGGACGACCGCGAACGGCGATTCCGCGGTGCTGGTCAACCTCATCCGGCAGCCGGGCGGAAACACCGTCGCCATCGCCGACGCCGTCCGGAAGCTGTTCACGGAGCGGCCCGACCTGCTTCCGTCCGGCGTGCAATGGACCCCGTTCTACGACCAGGCGCGGTTCGTCTCCGCCTCGGTGAACGGCACGATCGACGACATCTGGATCGGTTTCCTGCTCGCCGCCCTCGTGCTCTACGTGGCACTCGGGAGCGTACGGCTCACCGTCGTGGCCGGTCTCGCGATCCCGATCACGATTGCGATCGTGGGCCTCCTCCTCGGCGCCACCGGACAGACCACGAATCTCATGACGCTCGCGGGCGTCGCGGCCGCGATCGGTCTGATCGCCGACGACATGATCGTGGTGGTCGAACGGATCGAGGCCCACGCCCAGATCGAACCGGGCCATGAGGCAACCGAAGAAGCGACGCGCCGCCTCTTCCCCGCGCTCCTCGGCTCGAGTCTCTCGACGACCGTCATTCTCATTCCGTTCGCGCTGTTGACCGGCATCGTCGGTGCCTTTTTCAAGCCGCTCGCCCTCACGATGGCGCTCTCGCTCATCGTTTCGTTCCTGCTGGCGTGGCTCCTGATCCCGGCGGCCCTGCATCTCGTCGGGCTGCCGAAGCATCATGCGCCCCGCCAGAGCGCGCCGTTCCGCATCGCGCGCGCGGCGGGCAACGCCGTGAACCGCGCGTTCGACGCCATCGTGCACGCGTCGATCCGCTGGCCCGCGCTCGCACTCCTTGGCCTCGCGGGGCTCATCGCGGTGGTATGGGTCTCGTACAGGAACATCGGCACGGACTTCCTGCCCAGCATGGACGAGGGATCGATCGTCCTCGACTACTGGACCCCGCCGGGCACGTCGCTCACCGAGACCGACCGCATGCTCCGTGACGTCGAGCAGGTGATCGACTCGATGCCGGACGTGGAGAGCTACTCCCGCCGGACCGGTACGCAGCTCGGATTCTTCATCACCGAGCCCAACACCGGCGACTACGTGATCAATTTGAAGCCGCGCGGCACGCGCCGACCCGTGGACGAAGTGATCGACGATCTCCGCGCCAAGATCGCCGCGATCGAGCCGGCTATCCGGACCGACTTCGGGCAGCTGATCGAGGACGACATCGGCGATCTCACGGGCGGTGAGCCGCAGCCGATCGACATCAAGATCTTCGGCAGCGACGTGGGGCTGCTGCAGCAGAAGGCACGCGAGGCGACGGCGATCATCGAGAAGATTCCGGGCGTCGAGGATGCCTTCGACGGGATCACCATCGCGGGACCGGCACTCGACATCCGGGTGAAGCCGCAGGCCGCGGCGCGGTACGGTCTCACCACGGAGGATATCCACGACGCGGTCGAGCCTGCCGTGATCGGTACGGTGGCGGATCAGGTGCGGGTCGGCGATCGGCTCTACGATCTCCGGGTCTTCGTGAACAATGACCAGGCGCTCGGCAATCTCCTCATCCGGTCGAACACTCAACCGGCGGCGCTCGTCCCACTCTCCGAGCTCGCGTCGATCTCCACCGGACCGCCCGAGGCAGAGATCGACCGGGAGAATCTCCGGACCTACGTCGGCGTGACGGCGCGGCTGTCGGGTCGGGATCTGGGAAGTGCCAGCGCGGACATCAAGAGCGCGCTCGCCAAGGGGCTCACCCTCGCGCCCGGCCAGTATATCCGCTACGGCGGGCTCTACGAGCAACAGCAGAAGTCGTTCAGCGACCTCTTCTACGTCCTGCTCGGCGGCCTCGTGCTGGTCTCCGTGATCGTGCTCTTCCAGTTCGGCGACTGGCGCGCCGCCGTGCTCACCTCCATCTCGGCGGTCGCCGTGCTTGCGGGCGTCTTCGTGGCCCTCATCGTGACCGGCACGACGCTCAACATCTCGAGCTACGTCGGCGCGATCATGATGGTGGGGATCGTGGGCGAGAAGGCCATCTTCCTGATCCACGAGGGTCGCCGCCAGCTGCGGCTCGGGTATCCCCCGCGCGAGGCATGGTTCCGCGTCGCGCGCACGCGCCTCCGGCCCGTCGTGATGACGATCCTCGCCACCGACCTCGCACTTGCGCCCCTCGCGCTCGCGATCGGGTCCGGCTCGCAGATCATGCAAGCGCTCGCCATCGCCGTGATCGGCGGATTCATGGTCTCCGGGATCATCGTGCTCTTCCTCCTGCCGGCGCTCTACTGCTGGTTGGATCCGCACGGCAAGCTCGCCCTCTAGGGCACCACCACCTCCCTTGCGCCCACCGCGTCCGCATACCAGAGTTCACGGCGCGTAGTGCGTGACGGGCGGCAGGGGCCGCCCACCCCTGGGAGGTGGACATGTCCGACCCCATAACCGTGGATCGCCTGCTCTTCGCGTTCACGGTGACCTACCATTATCTGTTCCCACAACTCACGATGGGCCTCGCGCTGATCCTCTTCATTCTGAAGACGGCGGCGTGGCGGACCGGCAATACGCACCTCGATCGCGCGGCGCGCTTCTGGGCGCGCATCTTCGCGATCAACTTCGCGGTCGGGGTGGTGACCGGGATTCCCATGGAGTTTCAGTTCGGGACCAACTGGGCCGCCTTCTCCCGCGCTGCCGGCGGCGTGATCGGCCAGCCGCTCGCGATGGAAGGGGTCTTCGCCTTCTTTCTCGAGTCGAGCGTGCTCGGCCTCTTCCTGTTCGGCGAGAAGCGCCTGAGCCGCGCGGCGCATTGGGCGACGGCGCTGCTCATCTTCCTCGGCTCGTGGCTCTCCGGATTCTTCATCGTCGCGACGGACGCGTTCATGCAGCATCCGTCGGGCTACGCGATGGGAGCGGACGGCAAGCTCATATTGACGAGCCTCGGCGGCCTGCTCGGGAATCCCTGGCTCGTCTGGCAGTACCTGCACAACATGGTCGGCGCGGTGATCACGGCGGCGTTCGTGGTCGCCGCGATCGGCGCCTATTACCTGCTCATGCGGCGCCACGAGACGTACGGCCGGACGTTCGTGCGCTACGGCGTCGTGGTCGGCGTGATCGCGAGCATCATTCAGCTCTTCCCCCTGGGCGACCAGCAGGGCCGCATGGTCGCCGACCATCAGCCGGTGACCCTCGCGGCAATGGAGGGCCTGTTCCGGACCGAGCAGGGGGCTCCGCTGGTGCTCCTCGGTCAACCCGACATGGTCAAGCACACGCTCGACAATCGGCTCGCCGTCCCGCGCGCGCTGAGCTTTCTCACGTATCGCCGGTGGCACGCCGAGGTGCGCGGCCTCGAGGATTTTCCGCAAACCGATTGGCCCGACAACGTCCCGCTCCTCTACTACGCGTACCACATCATGGTGGGGCTCGGGACGATCTTCATCGCGATTCTCGCGATCTCCGCGTGGAAGCTCTGGCGCGGGACGCTCTTCGAGTCGCGCGCGATGCTCTGGATCATCATGCTGAGCCTGCCCTTCCCGTACATCGCGAACACGGCGGGGTGGATCACCGCGGAGGTCGGCCGACAACCGTGGATCGTCTACGGGCTGATGCGCACGTCGGACGGGATCTCCCCCACGGTCTCCTCCGGCAACGGCACCTTCACGCTCCTCGGCTTCATGGGGCTCTATCTGGTGCTCGGCGTCCTCTTCCTCTTCCTCGTGACCCGGGAGATTCACCACGGCCCCGAGCCGGAGCCGGCGCTGCAGGAAGGAGGTAGGGCGTGATGCAGACCCTCTGGTTCTGGCTCGTCGCCATCATGATCTGCGGCTACGTCGTCTTCGACGGCTTCGATCTGGGCGCGGGACTGCTGCACCTCGTGCTCGCACGCACCGATGCAGAACGCCGGCTCGTGCTCAAGACCATCGGCCCCGTCTGGGACGGGAACGAAGTGTGGCTCCTCGCCGCGGGCGGCACGCTCTATTTCGCCTTCCCGGGACTCTACGCGTCGGGATTCAGCGGGTTCTACCTGCCGCTGATGATGGTCCTCTGGCTGCTCGTGCTCCGCGGCATCTCGATCGAGTTCCGCAACCATCTGGAGGGCCCCCTCTGGCCGCCGTTCTGGGACGTGGTCTTCTGCTTGGCGAGCGGATTGCTCGCGCTCTTCCTGGGCGTCGCGCTGGGCAATGTGGTGCGCGGCGTCCCGCTCAATGCCGACGGCTGGTTCTTCGAGCCGCTCTGGACGAACTTCTCGACGCGCGGCAACACCGGCATCCTCGACTGGTACACCGTGATCGTCGGTGTTGCGGCCGTCGTCTCCCTCGCGCTGCACGGCGCCTTGTGGGTATGGCTCAAGACCGACGGGCCGGTCGCCGAGCGAGCGCGCCGCCTGGCACATCGCGCGTGGCCGATCGTGCTGGTGATGATCGCGGCCGTCACGGCGGTCACCTGGGTCGTGCAACCCGTCGTGCCGGAGCACCTCGCGGCGCGCCCCTGGGGGTACGTCCTGCCGGCGCTCGCGATCGCCGGCGTCGGCGGCGTGGTACGCGGCATCATCGCCGATCGGCCGCGAACGGCCTTCCTCTCCTCCGCCGTGTATCTGGTGGGCATGCTCGCGAGCGCGGCCTTCGGGCTCTACCCCTACGTGCTCCCGTCGAGCACCGACCCGGCGTACGGGCTCACGGCGCAATCGGTCGCGGCGCCGCTCGCCGGCCTCCAGCTCGGACTCGTCTGGTGGATTCCCGGCATGCTGATCGCCGCGGGATACTTCGTGTACGTGTACCGGCATTTTGGCGGGAAGGCGGAGGTCGAGGGGGAGGGGTACTAGAGAGTGGCAGGGTGGCAGAGTGGCAGAGCGGCAGAAGCGGCGTGACTCTTGGACGGCGCTGAAGCGCCTGCTCGGCCCCGCACTGTCGCTCAAGCGATGGGCGGCCTACACCCGTTCACGGGCAGAACGGGGCCGAGTGGCCGCTTGAGCGGCCTCCTATACCACCGATGCGTGGCAGAGGCGTGAGCGGCCTCCTGCCAATCGCAGCAGGGGCGGCAGATGCGGCGGCGCCGCCCAGCCGCCCCTGTCATCTTGCTGACACGTTGGCCCGGTACCCTGTCGCCGTTCATTCACCAGGAGCCGCGATGCAGAAACTCTCGCGTGCCATCGGCATCGCATTGATGGCATCGGTAGCGGCGGTCCTGCCCGCTGCTGCCCAATCGTATCACGTCGCCCACCGTTTCACCCTCGGCGGTGACGGATTCTGGGACTACCTCACCTACGATACCGCGGCGCACCGTCTCTTCATCGGACGGAACGACCGCATCATGGTCGTGGACCCGGCACAGGGAAAGGTGCTGGCCGAGATCTCCGGGATGGATCGTGCGCACGGCGTCGCGATCGCGCAGGCGGCGGGCCACGGGTTCGCCACCTCCGGCGCCGACAGCACCGTGACGATGTTCGACTTGAAGACGCTCAAGGTGCTCGGGAAGACCACGGCCGCCGTGGACGACGACGGTGTCACGTTCGACGCGGCCACGAATCGCATCTTCACCTTCAACGGTGATGCGCAATCGGCGAGCGCGATCGACGCCGTGACGGGCAAGCTGCTCGCGAACATCGACCTCGGCGCCAAGCCGGAGTTCGGCGTGTCCGACGGGCACGGGAAGGTCTACGTCAATCTCGAGAGCAGCTCCGAGATCGCCGAGATCGACGCGCACACCCTGAGGGTGGTGCGCAAGTGGCCGCTCGCGCCGTGTGAATCGCCGTCCGGCCTCGCCATCGATCCCGTGCACCACATCCTGTTCAGTGGCTGCCACAATCAGGTAATGGCGATGTCGGACGCGGTAACCGGAACGGTCGTGGCGAGTGTGCCGATCGGGCGCGGCGTAGACGCCTGTCGCTACGACGTGGGCACCGGGCTCGCCTTCGCCTCGACCGGTGACGGCCACATCACGGTGATCCGTGAAGAGAGTCCGACGTCGTTCAAGGTCGTGCAGACGGTGAAAACGCAGGAGGGCGCCCGGACGATGGCACTCGATCCCGTGACCCACCGGCTGTTCACGGCGACCGCCAAGTTCGGTCCGCCCGCGCCGGCCAAGCCCGGACAGCGCTATCGGCGCCGCACGATGGTCCCTGGAAGCTTCACGCTCCTCGTTCTCGAGCGCTGAGACGGCGTGGCGGTGGGTGACGGGCGTCATCCTCCCGTCACCCGCCGCCGTTAGCTTCTCCGGTGTTCGCATCTCGAGGCATTCGTTCCACCGGAGGTATCCGCATGCGTTTCACCCCCTGGCTCGCCGCGGCGATCGCGCTCGGCACCCCTGCCGTGCTCGCCGCCCAGCGTCCCGCACCCCGCCCCGCCCACGTCCACATCAAGGAAGCGCGCCCCGGACTCGCGGCCGATGCCGTGATCTCCGGGGACAGCGCCGTCGCGCTGGCGCGCGCGGCCGTGCCGCACGGCCGGATCGTGGAAGCAGAGCTCGAGCAAGAGGGCGGGAAGCTGATCTACTCGTTCGACATCCGTGTGCCGCGCCAGAAGGGCATCACCGAAGTGCACGTGGACGCCCGCACCGGCGCCGTCGCGCCGCTCGAGCACGAGGGCGAAGGCGCGGAGGGTGACGGCGGCCGCTAGACGGGCCACCGGACGGCGAAGACGTTCGCGCCGTCCTCGTACTCATGTCGCAACGTGCCGTGGTGCACGTCGGCGATCCAGCGCACGATGGCCAGTCCGAGCCCGTGGGTGTCCGGCGCCCCGGGCTCGGCGCCGTTCTCGACCGGCACCCACCTGGGCCCGCCGCTCGAAACCGAGAGCACCGCATCGCCGTCCTCCCGATACACCGATACCGCCACGGGACGCTCCGGGGCGCCATGCGTGATGGCATTCGCCAGGAGCTCCACCAGCGCTTCCCGCAACAGCGTCGCGTTCCCGCGCACCAGCACCGGGTCCACGCGCCGGAGCTCCAGCGTGCGGCGTTCGGCCTGCGCGCGCCCCCG
>DATFMZ010000274.1:0-10053 GCA_035266665.1 Gemmatimonadales bacterium
CCTAGAACCGCACCCCCACCGTCAGCGGCATCGCCTGCGAACCCCAGAACGACCCCTTGGTCATGTGGTGATAGCGCGCCTCGGCAAACCACCACAGGCCGGCGAACCGATGCTGCACGCCGGCACCCAGGATCCACGCGCCCGACCAATGGCCGAGCGGATCGGCGGGCTGGTCCAGTGAGCGGAACAGCCAATCCATGCCGACGCCGCCGAGTACGTACGGCCGCGTCGCCCCTCGGCTCAGATCGTAACTCAGCTCCGCCGCCCACCCCGCCATCTGGATCCGCGCGTCGCTTTGGCGGTTGTAGAACGTCCCCGTGAGACGTATGGCCCACGCGTCACGCGTCGGGCGCGCGTAGAGCCCGAGCTGCGCCGTGAACCCCGCGTTCCAGCTCGAGCCGTACTGCCCGCCGAGCGCCTCGATGCCGGCGCTCGCGCTCGCGCCGAATGGCCGATCCAACGTCTGCGCGCCGACGGGACGCGCGAGTGCGACGGTGAGCGCTGTGATGAGAATGTACGGACGCATTGCCTTCCCCCTCCCAGGTCGTGCTCCCCATGTCTGCTACGAACTCGAAGCTCACGCTATGCGATCTGCGACCGTCTCGCTCTACCTCGTCAGTCTCCCTCCGAGCACGCATCGGGCCCCGCCACCGACTGGACTTGCGTCATGTTCGCCCACCCGACGAATTCCGCGGGCCGCGCGACGCGCACCCACCATTCCGTGACCTCCTCGCGGAGGACCTTGCCGTAGCTCGGCGTGTCGGCCGGTTTGCCCATGCCGGGCCCGCCGGCGCCCCAGAAACCGTCCACGTATTGGATCTTTCCGTGCACGACGGCCCGAAACGAGTCATTCCCCTCGTAGTTGAGGAGGTATACGGTGTCGCCCGGCATCAGCATGGTGGAGTCACGGCTGTATTGCTGCATCCGCACGGGCTTGGTCACCACCGCGACGCCGGCCTGGCGCACGACGATCACCGTCGAGTCCACGTGAAACGCCGTCCGCGGCGCGATCACCGCGACGCGCTGCGTGTCGATCGGCCCCTTCGCGACCGGCAACGGCGCGAACGTCGTGTGCCAGTCGCCCAGTCGGCAGCACTCGAGCTGGCAATCGTTGGGAATGATGTACGGAAGTTCCGGCAGGCCCTGCGCCTCCGCCCCCGCCGCGAGCACGAGCGACGCGACGACCGCGACCCACACACCCGCTGAGCGGCCGGAACAAGTCGATTGGTCAAACATTCGATCTATCCCATCGCCTCACTCGTCAATGTGGCACGCATCCACGCCCCGCGATAGCGGCAATTTGAGACATCGTGGTGCGGATTTGGGACATTTGCGGGCCGAGTGCGGCAGATTCGACACGTGGCGCAACGTTGCAATGAGAGCTCCTCCCCTCGGCGCCCTCACCTTCACTGCCGATGTCACCCACGGAATCGGCCTCGTGAAGACCACGCGCTACTTCGAGGAGCAGGTGCTGCGGAAGCGCCGATATCTCCGGCGCGAGTGGTGCGAGCGGGCACTGCGTGAGGCCGTCGAACGCCGGGTCCAACCCGACGGCCGCGTACGCTATTGGGTGTTCATCCCCGAATTGGGCAGGTACCTTAGAGTCGTGACCCTCGCCGACGGCGAGACCGTCCACAACGCCTTTCCCGATCGGCGCTACCAGGAGCCCGAGCCGTGAAGCTGCACTACTACCCCGACACGGATTCGCTCTACATCGAGCTGTCGGCCGGCGACGCGGCCGACACGCGCGAGGTCGCGACGGGCATCGTGCTCGATTTCGACGCGACGGGACGGCTCATCGGGATCGATCTGGATCACGCGCGCGAGCGTGTGGACCTGTCGCGATTGGAGAGCGAAGGACTGCCGGCGCCTCGGTAGCGACCCCCGCTCGTCACTCCGGGCCGGATGCGGCGGACCGCCCGCGCGGCCGCCCACCCTCGCAACCCTCCCGCCCCCCAGATTGTCCAACCCACTGACCCGCGACGAAACCTCACCGCGGCGCATCGCGTATCGTGACCATCCGCTATCCCCGAGTCGCCGATGCCGAACATCAAGCTCGCCTTCCGGATCCTCTTCCGGACCCCGTTCGTGACCACCGTCGCGGTGCTGTCGCTGGCACTCGGCATCGGCGCCAATGCCGCCATCTTCTCGCTGGCAAACCAGATCCTCCTCAAGCCCCTGCCCGTCCCGCATCCCGAACGGCTCATCAACCTCACCGCCCCCGGGCCCAACCCCGGCTGGCAGAGCTGCGGCCAGGCGGGAAACTGCCGGGAAATCTTCAGCTACCCGATGTTCAAGGACCTGGAACGGCAGCAGACGGTCCTCACCGGCCTCGCGGGCCACGTCTCCCAGGGCGTCAATCTCGCGGTGAACGGCGCGCCGATGAGCGGCACGGCCATGCTGGTCTCCGGCTCGTACTTCCGGACGCTCGAGATCACGCCGGTGCTCGGCCGGTTGATCGCCGACGGCGATGAAGTGCTCGGCGCCGATCAGGTGGCCGTGCTGAGCCATGCATTCTGGAACACGCACTTCGCCGCGGACCGCCACGTGGTCGGGCAGACCATCGTGGTGGACGGAACCACGCTCACGATCATCGGCGTCGCCCCCCGCGGCTTCGACGGCACGACCCTCGGCATCACCCCCGAGGTGTTCGCGCCCATCACCATCAGGAAGGAATTCAGCGGGTTCGATCAATACCAGAGCCGCACCACGTACTGGATCTACCTGTTCGGCCGCCTGAAGCCGGGTGTCACCGCGGCGCAGGCGCGCACCGCGCTCAACGCGATCTACACGCCGATTCTCCAGAACGTCGAGGCGCCGCTCCAGGACAATATGAGCGCCGCGACGATGCAGCGGTTCAAGGCCAAGCTGATCGGCGTGAACCCCGGCTACCACGGCCAGTCCCAGCTGCAACACGAGGCGACCACGCCGCTCGCGATGCTCTTCGGCGTGACGGCCGTCGTGCTGCTCATCGCGTGCGCCAACATCGCCAATCTGCTGCTCGCGCGCGGCGCCAACCGGTCCATGGAGATGGGCATGCGCCTCGCACTCGGCGCCCCGCGCCGCCGGCTGATCGGGCAGATGTTGACCGAATCGGTGATCCTGGCACTCATGGGCGGGGTCGCGAGCCTCGCCGTCGCGGCGCTCACCCTGAAGCTCCTGGCGTCGCTGCTGCCGGGCGAGATCACCACCGCGCTCCACTTCTCGCTCCAGCCGAACGTGCTGCTCTTCGCCGGGGCGCTCGCGGTCGGCACCGGGCTGCTCTTCGGGCTCTTCCCCGCCCTGCACAACGCCCGCACCGAGCTGATCGGCACCATCCGCTCCAACACGGGGCAGATCGCCGGCCACAAGCGCGCCGGCCGGTTCCGCGCCACGCTGGTCACGGCGCAGATCGCGCTCGCCACCGGACTGTTGATCTCCGCCGGCCTCTTCCTCAAGAGTCTGGTGAACGTCTCGCGGGTGAATCTCGGCGTCCAGGTGAACGACGTGGTGACGTTCTCGATGGCGCCGGAGCGGAGCGGCTACGACAGTGCCCGCGCGGTGGCGCTCTACCGCCGGATCACCGACGTGTTGAGCCACCAGCCCGGCGTCAGTGCGGTCACGTCCTCCATGGTGCCGTTGATCGCCGGGAGCAATTGGGGCAACTCGGTGTGGGTGCAGGGCTATCCGAGCGGCCCCGACGTGGACCGTAACAGCCGGTTCAACGCGGTGGGCCCGGGTTACTTCAGCACACTGGGCATCCCGATCCTGGCCGGGCGCGGGCTCACGGCCAGCGACGTGGACGGCGCCCCGCGCGTCGTCGTGGTGAACGAGGCGTTCGCCACGAAATTCCATCTGGGCCGGAATCCGGTCGGCACGTTCATGTCACAGAGCGGCCCGGACTCGCTCAACATCCAGATCGTGGGCCTCGCGCGCGACGCCAAGTACGCCGACGTCAAGGACTCGGTCCCGCCGGTGTTCTTCGTGCCGTGGCAGCAGTCGGGCGATCCCTCCGCGCTGTACTTCTACCTCAGGAGCGGGCTCGCACCCGGCGTCCTCCTCCGCGACATCCCGCCGATCTTGAAGCGCCTCGCCCCCACCGTCCCGGTCGAGAACCTCCGGTCCATGCCGGAGCAGGTCCGACAGAACACCTTCGAGGATCGGATGATGAGCATCCTCTCGGCACTGTTCGCGTCGCTCGCCACGCTGCTCGCCGCGGTGGGTCTCTACGGGGTGCTCGCCTACACCGTCCAGCAGCGCACCCGCGAGATCGGCGTGCGTATGGCGCTCGGCGCCGACGCCGCACGCGTTCGGAGCCTGGTGCTCAAGCAGGTCGGCGTGATGATCGCGATCGGCGGCGTGATCGGCCTGGGCGCGGCCATCGCCGTCGGGCGGCTCATGCACTCGCTGCTCTATGGGATGGGCGGGACCGACCCCGTGGTGTTGGTCGGCAGCACGCTGCTGCTCGCGATCGTCGCCCTCGCCGCGAGCTACGTCCCCGTGCTCCGCGCGAGCCGCGTGGACCCGGTCGAGGCGCTGCGGTTCGAGTGAGGGTCTCCGCCCCGGCGCACGTCAGACGTCCGTCCGATCGCCGGGCGTCGTCGGCGCCGAACGGCCATGACGTGACTCCCCAGTGAGCGCCAACACTTGACGAAGAAGCGCTCGCATTGTATTTAACTGCTAGGTTAAATACAAGATGCCCACCGATTCCCTGAGCGCGACGCTCTTCGCCCTCGCCGATCCCACCCGGCGCGCCATCCTCGGCCGACTGGCCGCGGGGGATGCGTCGGTGACAGAGCTCGCCGAGCCGTTCACGATGAGTCTTCCCGCCGTCTCCAAACACCTGAAGGTGCTCGAACGTGCGGGGCTCGTGGTGCGGGGGCGCGACGCACAGTGGCGGCCGGCCCGGCTGCGCGCCGAGCCGTTGCGGCAGGTCGCGGAATGGGCGGAGCCCTTCCGGCAATTTTGGGAGGGGAGTTTCGATCGCCTGGACGCCTACCTGCACGACATCCAGGAAACCACGCCGGCACCCGCGACCGCGCCATCCGGCCGCGCCGCGCGCCCGAAACGACGCCGCTGAATCCACACCGCGTGGCGGAACCGTCACCGGAAGGGAGCCCCATGGTTCGATCCAATGCCCCCCACACAGACGACGCGGCCGACCGTGAGGTCGAGGTGCATCGCACGTTCGACGCCTCGACCGAGACACTCTGGGACGCATGGACGAACCCGGCGCGAATCGTGCTCTGGTGGGGCCCGCGCGGGTTCACGACCACGATTGACGAGATGGACGTGCGCCCCGGCGGGGTCTGGACGCACACGATGCACGGCCCCGACGGCACCGACTATCCCAGCCGCGCGGTGTTCCGGGAGGTGATTCCGCGCGAGCGTATCTCCTACATGCTCACCGGCGGCTCCGAGAACGAGCGCGTCGAATGTGAGGTGACGTGGACCTTCGTCCCTGAGGGGCGCGCCACCCGTCTCACGATGCGGATGCGTTTTCCGTCGGTCGAGGCGCGCGACCGCGCCATCGAGACTCTTGGCGTTCGCGACGCCGGTGTGGAAACCCTCAACCGCCTGGCCGAGCTGGTCGGGACGGATATGGAAGCATCATGATGCCTCCTCGCCGACCACTCGGCCTGCTCGTCCTGCTGCTCCTCGTGCCGGTCGTGCCATGCAAAGCGCAGTCCGAGGCCGCGCAGAACCCACACGACGAGGCCTCCCGCTATCCGCGCATGGCCCCGCTGGCGCAGTACCTGATTCCCGACCGCGCCACGGAGATCGCGCTGGCGCGGAGCGCCGCGCCGGCGTCGATCGCCGATCACGCCGAGGTCCTCGTGCTCGGGGCGCGGGGCTACGAGGTCGCGGCGCATGGAACCAACGGCTTCGTCTGCATGGTGGACCGCGCGTGGACGTCCGACACCGACGACCCCGACTACATGAATCCGGCCGTGCGGGAGCCCACGTGCTTCAATGCGGCCGCCGCGCGCACCATCCTGCCGCGTGTGTACCGCAAGACGCGACTCGCCTTGGAGGGCGTCTCCAAGGCACAGATGATCGACAGCGTGCGCATCGCGTACGCGAAGGGAGAACTGCCCTCGCCGGCGCGCGGCGCGATGAGCTACATGATGTCGAAACAGACCTACTTCGGTCCGTACTACGGGAAGGGAGGTCCGCACCTGATGTTCTACTTCCCGCGAACGGATAGCCTGTTATGGGGCGCCGGCCTCCCCGACTCTCCGGTGATCGTGCATCAGGACTCTCCATCTCCCGTCACCACGTTCGTCATCCCGCTCGCCCGCTGGGCGGACGGCACGCCCCTCGAGCCGAAGCGTGCGACGAAGTAGTCGCGCTCCGCGGGGCATGGGCAAGATGGCGGGTCGCTTCAGCTCAGTGAACGTGCACGGAGGAGGGACAGCGTGGCAACGCTCATCTTCGGCATGATGCAGTCGCTCGACGGGTTCGTTTCCCGCGTGACGGACGGACTGCAATTTCCGCCGCCGGGTGAGCAACTCCATCGTTACTTCAATGATTATGTCCGTGGCCTCTCCGGGATCGTATATGGCCGACGGATGTACGAGGTGATGCGTTACTGGGATGCCGATAAGCCCGACTGGGATGAGCTAGCGCACGATTTCGCGAGCGCCTGGCGTGCGCAACCGAAGTGGGTTGCGTCACGTACGCTGAAGACAGTCGGCCCCAACGCCACGTTGATCCCCGAGGACGTTGGGGCGCTCGTGCGCGAGCTCAAGGCCACGCGCGATGGCGAAATGCACGTCGCGGGGCCCGAGCTCGCCGGCACGCTCAGTGCACTGGGCCTCATCGACGAGTATCGTCTGTACTTCCGGCCGTTCGTCTTCGGCGGAGGCAAGCCGTTCTTTGCCGGTGCCGTGCCGCCGCTTCGCCTCGTCAACTCGGAATACCTCCCTGAAGACGCGATGAAGCTGACGTACGTGCGCCTCGCGGCCGCCGCGGACGAACCCGATGAGCGGAAGAGCTAGGCGCCGCCGTACACCGGCCTATGTTTGCCCGGCGGCACCGGCCGTCCGCGCGGCGGCCAGCATCGCCTTGAGGCTCCGCTCGACGTCCTCGTCCGTCGTCGCCCACGACGAGACGCTGATCCGCATGGCCGTCTTCCCCTGCCACTCGGTGCCGCCGCACCAGCATGTCCCGTCCCGCTGAATGGCCTCGATCACCCGTTTCGTGGTCTCGGCCGAACCGAACGCGACGAGCACCTGATTCAGCACGACGTCATTCAGCACGTCATACCCCGCCGCACGCAGTCCCTCGCCGAAGCGTCGGGCGTGCCGGCAGCAGCGCTCGATCATCTCGCGCAATCCCGAGCGGCCCAGCGTCTTCAACACGGCGTAGATCGGCACGGCCCGCGCACGGCGGGATTCCTCGGGCGTGAATTCGTGCGCGTCGCGCTCGAGCGGGGACCGCACGATGTACGGCGCGGGGATCGTCATCGCGGCGCGGTGCGAGTCGGGATGCGCGCACAACGCGATCCCGCAGTCGTACGGCACGTTCAGCCACTTGTGCGCGTCGGTGCCGATCGAGTCCGCGCGCTCGATGCCATCGAGCTGATGCCGGAGCGCGGGGCTCGCCGCGGCCCACAGACCGAACGCCGCATCCACGTGGAGCCACGCGCCGCGCGCACGCGCGAGATCGGCGATGCGGTCGATCGGGTCGAACGCGCCGGTGTTCACGTTCCCCGCCTGCGCGCTGACGATGCACGGGCCCGAGGTGTCGGCGAGCATCGTCTCGAGCGCATCCACCCGCATGCGCCCCTGGGCGTCGGTCGGCACGCGCCGTGCGCGGTTCGCGCCGATACCCTGCATCCGCAGCGTGTTGGCGATCGAGTAGTGGGCTTCCTCGCTCACGAAGACGTCGATCGGCGGTGAGCCGATCAGGCCATCGCCCTCGACGTCCCATCCGACCGCGGCGAGGACGTGATGGCGCGCGGCGGCGAGCGAGGTGAAGTTCGCCATCATGCCGCCGGTCACGTATCCCGCACTCCACGTCTTCGGCAATCCCACGAGCCCCAAGATCCACGCGGTCACGACCTGTTCGAGCACCGCCGCCAGCGGCGAGAGCACGTGGATCCCGGCGTTCTGATCCCACGCCGAGACGAGCCAGTCGGTGGCGGTCGCCACGGGAAGGCTGCTCCCCACCACGAATCCGAAGTAGCGTCCGCCCTGCGTCGCGACCGTTCCCTCCCGCGCGGCATCGGCCAGCGCGCGGAGCACACCCGTCGGATCACCACCGGCGTCGCCGAGTGCCCCACCGAGATCACGCATGAGTGTTTCCGAGGTCGCCGTGGCGCGAACGGGACGATCATCGAGGTGCTCTAGATACTGTTGCGCGTACTCCGAAGCGGCCGACAGAACCGCATTCCAATGCGTCATGGTGATCTTCCGCCGATTCCGTGTGAAGTATTGGGGACGTGGCGGAAATATGGGGAGAGCTCGATGCGTTGCCAACGACTTGGACTGGATCACGAGCGGGCGTCGGTCGCAGGTGACCCTGCACCGGACTATTCTCAAGGATGAATTCGAAGAACGTGCCCGACCGCCCCCTCTACGTCGCCGGCTGGGGTCACGCGACCTTTGCCGCGACCCTGGTGGTTCTCGGCATCGTGGGCCTGATCACGGGCGACTTCACCGCGATCTGGACGCCCGTGCCTGCGCACGTGCCCGCGCGCGAGGTGCTGGCATACTTCTCGGGCCTCGTGGCGTTGGGAACGGGCGCTGCGCTCTTCTGGCGGCGCGGAGCCGCCGTCGCGTCCGGCGTGCTGCTGGGCGTGCTCCTCGCATGGCTGCTGGTGCTGGATGTGCCTGCCCTCTTCCTCGATCCGGGGATGGCCGTCATGTGGCCGGCCTGTAAGACCGCGACCCTGGTCGCCGCGGCCGGGGTGCTCTATGTCCGGTTCGTCGGCGGCGATGCCGAGGGACGTCAGGCGTTCGCCGGCCGTAGGATCGGGCTCCGCATCACCCGGGCGCTCTACGGCCTGGCGTTGATCCCCTTCGGCATCGCGCATTTCACGTATCTCACGCGCACGGTATCGATGGTGCCGGGTTGGCTGCCGTGGCATCTGGCATGGGCATACTTCTTCGGCTGCACGTTCATCGCCGCGGGCATCGCCGTGCTGATCCGCGTCTACGCCCGGCTGGCGGCCGTGCTCGTGGTGGTACAGCTCGCGATGTTCACCGTGCTCGTGTGGGTGCCGGTCGTGTCGTCCCATCCGCGCGCCTCGGACTGGACGGAGTTCGTCACGTCCTGGGCGCTGACCGCCGCCGCGTGGGTGATCGCGGATTCCTACCGCGACATTCCGTGGCTTGCCGTGGGCGCCGGGTGAGCGGACCGCGGGGCGCGCTTGCCACCTACGCGCCCGGCCGCCAAAATCCTTCGTCCCAGTCCACCGCCCTGACCCGGAGAATCGGTATGCTCCCCCGCCGCTACGTCATCCCCGTCAGCCTCATCGCCGCCGCACTGCTCGCGCCCAGTCGATCCGCGCACGCCCAGGACGTCACCGGCGCGCCGAGCTTCAAGGAGGTGCTCAGCATCCGATCGGTGGGCGGCGTCGCCATCGCACCCGACGGATCGGCCGTCGCCTACACCGTCCGCAGCGCCGATTGGGACGCGAACCGCTACGACACCGAGATCTGGCTGGTCCGCCGCGGCGGCAAGCCGTTCCAGCTCACGCGCAATGCCAAGGGCAGCTCGACCAGCCCCGCCTGGTCACCCGACGGCACATGGATCGCCTTTCTGTCGTCCCGCGACGATCACACACAGATCTGGGCGCTGCGCGTGGACGGGGGCGAGGCGCGCCCGCTCACCGACGTGAGCCGGGGCGTGAATGCCTTCGCCTGGAGCCCGGACGGCAAGTCCATCGCGCTCACGATCGCCGACTCCGAGTCGACCGCCATGCAGCACCGCGACAAGGACTACGGGAAGTGGCACGTCGAATCCGAGAACGCGCCGCCCAACCAGCTCTGGGTCCTGGACGTGGCGCGGGCGCTCGGGACGGAGGACGGGGTCAAGCTGCCGGGAGACTCCGCCGCGGCGTCGGCG
>DATFMZ010000275.1:0-14614 GCA_035266665.1 Gemmatimonadales bacterium
AAGTCTGTCATAGAATGCTGGCACCAAAGGACTTGTCGTAAGCGGGATATGCCGACCATCAATCAGCTCATCCGCCAGGGGCGGAAAGACGTTTTGGCGAAGGACAAGGCACCGGCGCTCAAGGGGAGTCCCCAGAAGCGCGGTGTCTGCACGCGAGTCTACACCACCACGCCCAAGAAGCCCAACTCGGCACTTCGGAAGGTGGCGCGCGTGCGCCTCACCAACGGCTTCGAGGTGACGAGCTATATCCCGGGTGAGGGGCACAACCTCCAGGAGCACAGCATCGTGCTGATTCGCGGAGGCCGGGTGAAGGATCTCCCGGGCGTGCGCTATCACATCGTGCGCGGCACGCTCGACGCCGCCGGGGTCGCGGACCGCAAGCAGAGCCGCTCCAAGTACGGCGCCAAGAGGCCCAAATGAGCCGGCGCCAGAAGGCGGTCAAGCGGGTCATCCCGCCCGACCCGCGCTACGACAGCCAGACGGTCAGCAAGTTCGTGAGCAACCTGATGTCGGACGGCAAGAAGTCCACGGCCGAGGGGATCTTCTACCAGGCCATGGACCTGATCGAGCAGCGGGCCGGCCAGCCCGGCGTGAACGTGTTCAAGCAGGCGCTGAACAACGTGAAGCCGATGCTCGAGGTGAAGAGCCGCCGGGTGGGCGGCGCCACCTATCAGGTGCCGGTCGAGGTGCGGCCGGATCGCCGGACGGCGCTCGCGATGCGGTGGATCCTCCAGTACTCGCGGGCCCGGGGCGAGAAGTCCATGGCCGAGCGCCTGGCGGCGGAGCTGATCCTCGCCTCGAAGGGCGAGGGCAACTCCATCAAGAAGAAGGAAGACACGCACCGGATGGCCGAAGCGAACCGCGCGTTCGCCCATTATCGGTGGTAGGCTAGAACCCTTTAGGTCGACAAGCCCAGGGGCCCTGACGCAAAGGGTTCCCGCGTCGCAGGGTTCAGACCCGGACGGTGGCGGAGCGAGACCTGTCCCTCGGTTGGGATGACGGTCGCCCCGCGTTTTTCGTGCCCCGCGTGGGCCATGACAACGAGACGAATTCGAGCGGTATGGCGAGACAGACGCCCTTAGAGAAGATCCGGAACATCGGCATCATGGCGCACATCGATGCCGGGAAGACCACGACCACCGAGCGCATCCTGTTCTATACGGGCCGCACCTACAAGATCGGCGAGGTGCACGAGGGAACGGCCACGATGGACTGGATGGAGCAGGAGCAGGAGCGGGGGATCACGATTACGTCCGCCGCGACCTTCTGCCAGTGGCAGCGGTTCGATGATCTGTATCAGATCAACATCATCGACACGCCGGGACACGTGGACTTCACGGTCGAGGTGGAGCGTTCGCTCCGCGTGCTGGACGGCGCGGTGACGGTGCTCGATGCCGTGGGCGGCGTGGAGCCGCAGACCGAGACGGTGTGGCGCCAGGCCGACCGCTACGGCGTGCCGCGGATCGTCTTCGTGAACAAGATGGATCGGGTCGGTGCCGACTTCGACCGCTGTCTGTCCATGGTGCGGGACCGCCTGGGCGCCAACGCGCACCCGGTGCAGATCCCCCTGGGCTCGGGCGAGCTGTTCACCGGTCTGATCGACGTCGTGCGCGAGGTCGAGGTGGTCTACGATGCCGAGTCGCTCGGCGCCAAGTGGGTCGAGGGCCCGGTGCCCGACGCCTTCAAGGAGCAGGTGGCGGCACTCCGCCACGAGCTGATCGAGGCGGCGGTGGAGCACGAGGAAGCGCTGCTCGAGAAGTACCTGAACGGCGAGACGCTCTCCGAGGAGGAGATCCGCCGCGCCATTCGGCAGGCCACGATCTCCGGGCAGTTCGTGCCGGTTTTCTGTGGCGCGGCGTTCAAGAACAAGGGGGTGCAGCGGTTGCTCGACGGCATCATCGATTATCTGCCGAGCCCGCTCGAGGTGCCGCCGATCAAGGGGCACCTGCCGCACCACGACGAGACGTTCGCCGAGCGGAAGGCGTCGGACGACGCGCCGTTCAGCGCGCTGGCGTTCAAGATCGCGACCGATCCGTACGTCGGGAAACTGACGTTCTTCCGGGTGTATTCGGGCGTGCTGAATTCGGGCTCGTACGTATACAACTCGACCAAAGACCGGCGCGAGCGGATCGGGCGGCTCCTCCAGATGCACGCGAACAAGCGGGAGGAGATTCCCGAGGTTCGCGCGGGCGACATCGCCGCGGCGATCGGGCTCAAGGACACGCGCACGGGCGATACGCTCTGCGAGGAGAAGGATCCGATCATCCTCGAGGTGATGCGGTTCCCGGAGCCCGTGATCTCGGTGGCGATCGAGCCGAAGACGAAGGCCGATCAGGACAAGCTCGGCGTGGCGCTCCAGAAGCTCGCCGAGGAGGATCCGACCTTCCACGTGCGCTCCGACCAGGAGACGGGTCAGACCATCATTTCGGGGATGGGCGAGCTGCATCTCGAGATCCTGGTCGACCGGATGAAGCGCGAGTTCAAGGTCGAGGCGAACGTCGGGCGGCCGCAGGTCGCCTACCGCGAGACGATTCGCCGCCGCGTCACCGACATTGACGGCAAGTTCATCCGGCAGTCGGGCGGGCGCGGGCAGTACGGGCACGTCGTGATCAACCTCGAGCCCGCGGAGCCGGGACACGGCTTCGTCTTCGAGGACAAGATCGTGGGCGGGTCCGTTCCGCGGGAGTTCATCGGGCCCGCGCAGCAGGGCATCAAGGAAGCCCTGGAGAACGGCGTGCTCGCCGGGTATCCGGTGGTGGACGTCAAGGTCGAGCTCGTGGACGGCAGCTCGCACGACGTCGATTCGAGCGAGATGGCGTTCAAGATCGCCGGCTCGATGGCCTTCAAGGAGGCCGCGGCCAAGGCGGGGCCGGTGCTGCTCGAGCCGGTGATGGATGTCGAGGTGATCACGCCCTCCGATTACATGGGCGACGTGATCGGAGACCTCAACAGCCGCCGCGGCAAGATCGGCGGCATGACGCAGCGGGCCGACGCGCAGGTCATTGGGGCCAGCGTGCCGCTCGCGGAGATGTTCGGGTACTCGACGACCCTGCGCTCGATGACGCAGGGCCGGGCGATCTACTCGATGCAGTTCTCGCACTACGCCGAAGTGCCGAAGGCGAAGGCGGACGAAATCATCAGCAAGATCAAAGGATAAGGGACTCGGACGATGGCCAAGGCAAAGTTTGAGCGGACAAAGCCGCACGTGAACGTGGGCACGATCGGACACGTGGACCACGGGAAGACCACTCTCACGGCCGCGATGACCAAAGTCTCGGCGGACCGTGGCATGGGCACGTACGTGCCGTACGACGAGGTCGCCAAGGCGTCCGAGTCGCAGGGCCGGCGTGACGCGTCGAAGATCCTGACGATCGCGACGAGCCACGTGGAGTACGAGACCGAGAAGCGCCACTACGCGCACGTGGACTGCCCCGGACACGCCGACTACGTGAAGAACATGATCACGGGTGCGGCGCAGATGGACGACGGAATCCTCGTCGTGAGCGCGGTGGACGGCCCGATGCCGCAGACCCGCGAGCACATCCTGCTCGCGCGGCAGGTGAACGTGCCGTACATCGTGGTCTTCCTGAACAAGTGCGACCTGGTGGACGACCCGGAGCTGCTCGACCTCGTCGAGCTCGAGGTGCGCGAGCTCTTGAGCAAGTACGAGTTCCCGGGCGACGACGTCCCCGTGATTCGCGGCTCCGCGATGAAGGCGATCGAGGGCGACGCGGCGTGGGTCGAGAAGGTCGTCGAGCTGTTCGACGCGCTCGATGCCTACATCCCGCAGCCCGAGCGTGAGATCGACAAGCCGTTCCTCATGCCGGTCGAGGACGTCTTCTCGATCACCGGCCGCGGCACCGTGGCCACGGGCCGGGTGGAGCGCGGCAAGATCAAGGTCGGCGAGGAGCTGGCCCTGGTCGGCTTCAACGCCTCCAAGAAGACCGTCGTGACCGGCGTCGAGATGTTCCGCAAGCTCCTCGACGAGGGCCAGGCGGGCGACAATGTCGGCCTCCTGCTCCGCGGCGTGGACAAGAACGAGATCGAGCGCGGCATGGTGCTGGCCAAGCCCGGCAGCGTCACTCCGCACACGAACTTCGAGGCCGAGGTGTACGTCCTCACGAAGGACGAGGGCGGCCGCCACACGCCGTTCTTCAAGGGCTATCGCCCGCAGTTCTACTTCCGGACCACGGACGTGACCGGGAACGTCGAGCTGCCGGCCGGCGTCGAGATGGTGATGCCGGGCGACAACACGAAGATGACGATCGATCTCATCACGCCGATCGCGATGGAGGAAGGTCTCCGCTTCGCGATCCGCGAGGGTGGCCGCACCGTCGGCGCCGGCGTGGTGACGAAGATCTTGAAGTAGCGGGATGCGCGGGATGGCGGGAATGCCCCGCCATCCCGTTCTCGTAACGGCACCACAGACTGAGGCAGCGGCATGGCTGGCCAACAGATCCGAATTCGTCTCAAGGCGTTCGACCACGCGGTGCTCGACCAGGCCGCGGCCGACATCGTGCGCACGGTCGAGAAGACCGGGGCCAAGGTGTCCGGCCCGATTCCGCTGCCGACCAAGATCGAGCGGTGGACGGTGCTCCGGAGCCCGCACATCGACAAGAAGAGCCGCGAGCAGTTCGAGCTGAAGACGCACAAACGGCTGATCGACATCACCGACTCGCGGGCGCAGACGGTGGATTCGCTGACGAAGCTCGATCTCCCGGCCGGCGTGGACGTCGAGATCAAGGTCGGTTGACGATGAACGGACTCATTGGACGCAAGCTCGGGATGACCCGGCTCTTCGATGACGACGGACGGGTCACGCCCGTCACGGTGATCGAGGCGGGGCCATGTCCGGTGGTGCGGACGGGCGCGCACGGCGTGCAGCTCGGGTTCGGCCAGCGCAAGGCGAAGCGGACGACCAAGGCCGCGGCGGGGCACGCGAAGGCGGCGGGCCTCGAGGCGGCGCCGCAGGTACTGCGCGATTTCCAGCCCTCCGAGGGCGAGGAGCTCGCCACGGGCGCGGTCATCACGGTGGAGATCTTCCAGCCGGGTGAGCGCGTGAAGGTCACCGGGACCAGCAAGGGCCGCGGGTTCCAGGGCGTCGTGAAGCGGCACGGCTTCGGCGGCGGCCCGCAGTCGCACGGCAACACGCGCTACCGGAAGCCGGGCAGCATCGGTCCCGGTACCGATCCGTCGCGTGTGCTGAAAGGAAAGCGGCTGCCGGGACACTACGGGGCGGCGCGCCACACCGAGACCGGCCTCACGGTCGTCAAGGTGGATGCCGAGCAGAACCTGCTCTACGTCGAGGGGGCGGTTCCCGGACCGCAGCGCGGGATCGTGCTCGTGAAGAAACAGGGGAAGCGGAGCCGGTATGCTTGAGGCGCATCACTATACCGCCGCTGCCAAGCGGAAGGGGAGCTACGCCCTGCCGGCCGAGTACGACGGCACGGTGCACGAGGGCGCGCTCTACCACGCAGTGCGGGCGGTGCGGAACAACCAGCGCCAGGGCACGGCGTCCACGAAGACGCGGGGCGAGGTGTCCGGCGGCAATCAGAAACCGTGGCGGCAGAAGGGCACCGGCCGGGCGCGCCAGGGCTCGACCCGCGCCCCCCACTGGGTGGGCGGCGGGACGGTCTTCGGCCCGCGGCCGCGGAGTTACCGCACCGAACTGCCGCGCAAGGTCCGGCAGCTCGCGCGGCGCTCGGCGCTCAACGCGCGGGCCAACGAGGGCGCGATCCACGTGATCGAGGCGCTCGAGTTCCCGGAGCCGAAGACGCGCCAGATGGCGGAGCTGCTCCAGAAGCTCGAGCTCCAGGATCGGAAGGTCCTCGTGCTCACGGAAGCGGTGCAGCGCGCCGTGGTCCTCTCGGGGCGGAACCTGCCCAACGTGCACGTGATGCCGTACGCCGAGGCGTCGGCGTACGACGTGCTGTGGGCGGAGGCGCTCATCGTCGAGGAATCGGCGATCGGCGGCCACGTGGTCGAGAAGGCGGCTTCCACGCGGGTGAAGCGCGCGGCGAAAGCGGCGGCCAAGCCCGCGGCCAAGAAGGCGAAGACGGCCAAGAAGACCAAGACCGCCAAGAAGACGAAGGCGACCAAGAAGGCCGCGCCCAGGAAGAAGAAGGGGGGCAAGGATGCCTGACCTCTACCGGACCCTCGTGCGGCCCGTCGTGACCGAGAAGTCGTCGGACGCGCTGGGCACGCGCCGGGAGTACACCTTCGAGGTGCACCCCGACGCGACCAAGCCGCAGATCCGCGCGGCCGTCGAAGAGCTCTTCGACGTCGACGTCGTGCGCGTTCGCACCCTCGTCCAGCGGTCGAGGCGCCGCACGCTCGGCAAGGCGGAAGGCCGCCGGCCGGCGTGGAAGAAGGCGCTCGTCCGGCTCAAGGACGGCGACACCATCGAGATTTTCGAGGCCTAGGCGATGGGAGTTCGACAGTTTCGCCCGATGACCCCCGGCACCCGGGGACGCTCGGTTTCCGATTTCGACGTCGTGACGCGATCGGAGCCCGAGGCGTCGCTGGTCGAGCCGCTGCGCAAGCGTGGGGGCCGCAACAACCACGGGCACGTGACGCTCCGGCATCGCGGCGGCGGCCACAAGCGCCGCTACCGCCGGATCGACTTCAAGCGGCGCAAGTTCGGCGTGCCGGCGCGCGTCGCCGAGATCGAGTACGACCCGAACCGGACGGCGCGGATCGCCCTGCTGGTCTACGCCGACGGCGAGAAGCGCTACATGCTGCACCCCAAGGGGCTCGCGGTGGGTGACACCGTGGTCTCGGGACCGGGGAGCGACATCCGGAACGGCAACGCGCTGCCCCTGGGAGAAATCCCGCTCGGCACGACGGTGCACTGCATCGAGATGAAGCCGGGCAAGGGCGCCCAGATCTGCCGGTCGGCGGGGACGGGCGCGCAGGTCGTGGCGAAGGAAGGCGTTCACGTCACGCTCAAGCTCAGGAGCGGCGAAGTCCGCATGGTGCGCCAGGAATGCTCGGCGACCATCGGCGAAGTCGGCAACGCGGAGCACGAGCTGCAGAAGGTCGGCAAGGCGGGCAAGACCCGCTGGCTCGGCCGCCGTCCCAAGGTGCGCGGCGTGGCGATGAACCCGGTGGATCACCCGCTCGGCGGCGGCGAAGGCAAGTCGTCCGGCGGGCGGCCGCCCACGTCACCGTGGGGCAAGCCGGAGGGTCGCAAGACCCGCAAGCGGAAGCGGGCGAGCACGAAGCTCATCGTGCGCGGCCGCAAGCGTGGCAAGGCCACCAAGTAATCGCGAGGGTAGATGGCGAGAAGCATCAAGAAGGGCCCGTACGTCCAGGAGTCGCTGCTCCGGAAGATCCGCGGGCTCAACGAGCGGAACGAGAAGCGCGTCTTCAAGACCTGGTCGCGCGCCTCCACGATCACGCCGGAGTTCGTCGGCCACACGATCGCGGTGCACAACGGGAACAAGTTCATCCCGGTGTACGTGAGCGAGAACATGGTCGGGCACAAGCTCGGGGAATTCGCGCCGACACGCCTCTTCCGCGGCCATGGCGGCGGGAAGGCGGCCAGCGACTCGAAGGCCCGAGCGTAGGGAGGAAGCACGATGGCGGCGAAGGCGGTGCAGAAGTGGGTGCGTCAGTCGCCCCGCAAGATGCGGCTCGTCATTGACGAGGTCCGCGGACTCGGGGTCAACGAGGCATACGCGCTCCTCAAGTTCTCGAAGAAGCGGGCGGCCAAGCAGATCGAGAAGGTGCTGCGGTCCGCGGTCGCGAACGCCGAGCAGGATGCGCTGAAGGAGAATCAGGCGTTCGACGTCGACAGGCTCGTCGTGTCGTACGCGGTGGTCAACGAGGGGCCCACGCTGAAGCGATTCACGGCCGCGGCGCACGGACGGGCGACGCCCATCCGCAAGCGCATGAGCACGGTCGAGATTCGCGTGTCGGCCAAGGAGGCGTAGTGGGGCAGAAGACCCATCCATACGGATTTCGGCTCGGTGTCGTGAAGCCGTGGCGTTCGCGCTGGTTCGCCAAGGGCGACTTTCCGGCGCTGCTGAAGGAAGACGAGCTGGTGCGCAAGTATCTCAAGACGCGCCTCTCGCACGCGGCGATCTCGGACGTGCACATCGACCGGCGGCCGGGCAAGGTGGCGGTGACCATCTTCACGGGCCGGCCCGGTGTGGTGATCGGCAAGCGGGGCGCCGAGGTGGACAAGCTGCGCGACGAGCTCGCCCAGCTCACCGGCAAGGACATCGGCGTCAACGTCGAAGAGATCAAGCGGCCGGAGCTGGACGCCCAGCTCGTCGCGGACAGCGTGGCACATCAGCTGACGCAGCGCATCTCGTTCCGCCGCGCGATGAAGCGGGCGGTGCAGAGCGCCATGCGCATGGGCGCGCAGGGCATCAAGATTCGCGCGGGCGGCCGCTTGGGCGGCGCCGAGATCGCGCGCACCGAGGGCTATCACGAGGGACGCGTCCCGCTGCACACGCTGCGCGCGGACGTGGACTACGCCACGAGCACGGCGAAGACCACGTTCGGCACGATCGGTGTGAAGGTCTGGATCTTCAAGGGTGAGGTCGTCGAAGACGCGCGCGGCCGCACGTACAGCACGGGAGCCTGAGTCATGCTGGCGCCGAAGCGGGTCAAGTATCGCAAGCAGATGAAGGGGCGCACGCGCGGGCATGCGACGCGCGGCAACACGGTGGCGTTCGGGCACTACGGACTGATGTCGCTCGAGCCCGGCTGGATCACCAACCGCCAGATCGAGGCGGCCCGTGTGGCGCTCACGCGCGAAATGAAGCGTGGCGGGAAGGTCTGGATCCGGCTTTTCCCCGACAAGCCGATCACCAAGAAGCCCGCCGAGACCCGAATGGGAAAGGGCAAGGGCAATCCCGAGGGGTGGGTGGCGGTGGTGAAGCCCGGCCGCGTGATGTTCGAGCTCGAGGGCGTCTCGGCAGACGTCGCGCGCAAGGCGCTCAGGTTGGCGTCGTCGAAGCTGCCCGTGAAAGCGCGCTTCGTGCAGCGGGAGGGTGAGTAGCCATGGCGGCCAAGGATATGGAGCGGAAGGCCGCCACGGCCTCCCAGCTCCGTGAGCTGACCACGCCGGATCTCGAGCAGGAGCTCACCAAGCTCCGCGAGGCCGAGTTCCGGCTCCGGTTCCGCGCGGCCACGGAGGATATCTCCGCGGAGAATCCGATGCGGTTCCGAATGATGCGGCGCAACATCGCGCGGATCCGGACGATCCTCAGCGAGCGCGCGAGGGAGCAAGCATGACGGAGCAGACCAAGCCCCGGGCGCACCGGAAGATGCGCACCGGCGTCGTCGTGAGCGACAAGATGGACAAGACGGTCGTCGTGTCGCTGACGCGGCGGTTCGCGCACGGGCTGTACGGGAAACAGGTAACGCGCACCAAGCGCGTGGCGGCGCATGACGAGCACGAGGCGCGGGTCGGCGACACGGTACGCATCATGGAGACGCGGCCCCTGTCGAAGACCAAGCGGTGGCGCGTCGTCGCGATCGTCCAGCGGGCCAAGTAGGCCAGGGGGATCGTGTGGTTCAACAGGAATCGATGCTCAAGATCGCGGACAACTCGGGCGCCCGCAAAGCGCTCGTCATCCGCGTGCTGGGCGGCAGCCGTCGCCGCTATGCCGGCCTGGGCGACATCGTCGTCGTCGCGATCAAGGACGCCCTCCCCACCGGCCAGGTGAAGAAGGGCGACGTCGCGAAGGCCGTGGTCGTCCGGACCGCCAAGGAAACGCGCCGGAAGGACGGCAGCTACATCCGGTTCGACGAAAACGCCGCCGTGCTGATCACGGACAACGGCGAGCCGCGCGCCACGCGCATCTTCGGTCCCGTCGGGCGCGAGCTCCGGGACAAGAAGTTCATGAAGATCGTCTCGCTGGCGCCGGAGGTGCTGTAAATGAAGCCGCTGGTCTACAAGAAGGCGAAGCGGGTGCGGCAGAAGCCCGTCGTGCGCCAGAAGATGCACGTCACCAAGGGTGACACCGTGCGCGTGGTCTCGGGCGAGTTCAAGGGCACGGAAGGCACGGTGCTGCGCGTCCTGCCCAAGCGGAACCGCGTCGTGATCGAGGGCGTGAACATCGTGAAGCGGCACAAGCGGGCGACGCAGGAGGAAGAGGGCGGGATCATCCAGTTCGCCGCCCCGATTCACGCGTCGAACGTGATGCTGCTCGATCCCAAGTCGGGGAACCCCACGCGGGTGCGCCGGCAGCGCGACAAGGACGGCACGATCGAGCGGCTGAGCACGAAGTCGGGACAGCCGATCCCGAGGAAGCGATAGACGTATGGCGAAGACCAAGACCAAGAAGGCGCCCGAGGCTCCGGCGGCTCCCGTCTCACACGAGCCGCCCCCGCCGCCGCGCCTGCTCGAGCACTATCTCACGGTCGTCCGGCCGAAGCTCGCGCAGGAGTTCGGCTTCGCGAATCCGCACCAGATTCCGCGGCTCGTGAAGATCGTCGTGAACGTCGGTATGGGCGAGGCAAACAAGACGCCCAAGCTGCTCGACGCCGTCGTGGACGAGCTGGGCACGATCACCGGCCAGCGCCCCGTGATCACGCGGGCGAAGCGGTCGATCGCGAACTTCAATCTGCGCGAGGGCGCGGCCATCGGCGCGGCGGTGACGCTGCGCGGCGCCCGGATGTACGAGTTCCTCGATCGGTTCATCGCCGTGGCGGTGCCGCGCATCCGCGACTTCCGCGGGTTGCCGAACCGCTCGTTCGACGGCCGGGGGAACTACACGGTGGGGATCAAGGAACAGATGATCTTCCCCGAGATCGACTACGACAAGGTCGAGAAGATCCACGGGATGGACATCACGTTCGTGACGACGGCGGAGCGCGACGACGCCGCGATGGCGCTCCTCAGGGAGCTGGGAATGCCGTTCCGGGGAGCCACCCCGGTATCCGTCGGCTGAGGAAGAGGGAACGCATGGCGAAGAAATCGTGGATCGCGAAGTGCAAGCGGAAGCCGAAGTACGGCGTGCGGGCATACACGCGGTGTCAGCGGTGTGGCCGGTCCCGCGCCTATCTGCGCAGGTTCGGACTGTGCCGCATCTGTTTCCGGGAACTGGCGCTCCGGGGCGAGATCCCCGGCGTGCGCAAGGCCAGCTGGTGAGAGGACCGAGTCAGACGCTATGAGTATGACTGATCCCGTCGCCGATATGCTGACCCGCATCCGGAACGCCTGCATGGCGGGCCATCGTCGGGTCGACATTCCGGTGTCGAAACTGAAGATCCAGATCGCGAAGCTCCTTAGCGACAACCACTACATCCAGGACTTCAAGGTGCTGGATGACGGTCGGCATGGGTTGCTGCGCCTCTATCTCAAGTACCACGGGGACGCTCCGGTCATCCGGGAGCTGCAACGCGTCTCCACGCCGGGGCTCCGGCGGTACGTGAAGGTGCGTGAGATTCCCCGCGTGAAGAACGGCCTGGGGATGGCGATCCTGTCCACGCCGCGCGGCCTCATGAGCGACCGCGACGCCCGCCGCGCCCAACTGGGCGGCGAAGTGCTCGCGGTGGTCTGGTAGGAGGAGCGATGTCGCGTATCGGCAAGAAACCCCTCCCGCTGCCCAAGGGCGTCACCGTGACGGTGGACGGCCAGCGGGTGACGGTGAAGGGCCCCAAGGGTGAGCTCGCCCGGACCGTGCATCCCGAGATGACGGTGCGCGTGGAGGACGGCACGCTCACGGTGCACCGACCGTCGGACGAGAGCCGGCACCGCGCCCTGCACGGGCTCACGCGCTCGCTCGTGGCCAACATGGTCGAGGGCGTGACCAACGGCTACCGGCGCTCGCTGGAGATTCAGGGCGTCGGCTACAAGGCCGAGTCCGTGGGCTCCGGCGTCCGGCTCGTGGTCGGGCTGTCGCATGCGGTGGAGTTCCCCGCGCCCAAGGGCATCACGATTCGGCTCGAGAGCCCGACCCAGCTGCACGTCGAGGGGATCGACAAGGAAATGGTCGGCCAGGTCGCCGCGGAGATCCGCAAGGTGCGGCCCCCCGAGCCCTACAAGGGGAAGGGGATCCGCTACCTCGGCGAGCAGGTCCGCCGCAAGGCCGGCAAGACGGGAGCGAAGGCATGAGGCCGATCCACAAACCGAAGACGCGCGCCGAGCATCGCTACCGGCGGCATCTGCGTGTCCGCAAGAAGATTCACGGCACCGCGGAGCGCCCCCGGTTGGTGATCTTCCGGTCGCTCAAGCACATCTACGCGCAGGTCGTGGACGACGCGCAGGGCAAGACCCTCGTCGGCGTGAGCGACCTGACCAAAGAGATCACGCGGGGCGAGGGCGGCAAAGTGAGCGTCAGCCGCGCGGTGGGGTCCCTCCTCGCCGAGCGGGCCAAGGCGCTCGGTATCACGCGGGTCGTCTTCGACCGCGCGGGTTATCCCTTTCACGGCCGCGTCAAGGCCGTGGCCGACGGCGCGCGCGCCGGCGGATTGGAGTTTTAGTCGATGGCTCAAGACAAGGAACGTGGTCCGCGGCGCGACCGACGCGAGCGCGAGTCGGACCTGATCGAGAACGTCGTGTCGATCAACCGCGTGGCCAAGGTCGTGAAGGGTGGCCGGCGGTTCTCGTTCAACGCGCTCGTCGCCGTCGGGGACGGCAACGGGCAGGTGGGCGTCGGCACGGGGAAGGCCAACGAGGTCTCCGAGGCGGTCCGCAAGGCCGTCGAGGCGGCCCGGAAGTCCATGGGGCCCATTCCGCGCGAGGGTACCACGATCCCGCACGAGATCATCGGGGTGCACGGCGCGGGACGCGTGCTCCTCAAGCCGGCGTCGTCGGGAACCGGCGTGATCGCCGGCGGGCCGGTGCGCGCCGTGCTCGAGTGCGCCGGTGTGAGCGACGTGCTCACCAAGTCGCTCGGCTCGACCAATCCGCTCAACATGGTGTGGGCGACACTCGACGGGCTCCGCAACCTGATCACCGCCCAGCAGGTGGCGCGTGAGCGGGGCATCGATGTCTCCGAGATCGATTTCCGGCCGCGCCAGAAGGCGACGCAGCATGCCTGAGTCGAAGAAGACCACGGCGGCCAAGAGGACGAAGACCGCCAAGGCCAAGACGACCAAGAAGGCGAAGGCCACGAAGAAGGCCGCGCCCAAGAAGCGCGCGCCCAAGAAGCCGGCGGCCGCCACCGCCCAGCGCCTGCGCATCAAGCAGGTACGCTCGGGGCTTGGCCACGCCGAGACGTACCGGCGCACCCTCGCCGCGCTGGGCCTCCGGCATCAGCGCGAGGTGGTGCTGCCCGATACCCCGTCGATTCGCGGGATGCTGCACAAGGTGCACCATCTCGTGCGTGTGACGCCTGAGGAGGCGTGATGTCGGAGAAGACCCCACTCGGCCTGCATAATCTGCCCCGGCCCCGCGGTGCCACCACGGAGCCGAAGCGGAAGGGACGCGGTCCCGGCTCCGGCCTCGGCAAGACGGCCGGCCGCGGGCACAAGGGCCAAGGTGCCCGCAAGAGCGGGAACGTGCGCCCCGGCTTCGAGGGCGGCCAGATGCCGCTCATCCGCCGCGTGCCGAAGCGCGGGTTCTACAACCCCGCGCGCGAGGAGGCACAGGTCGTGAACCTCCGCGACCTCGCCAAGCTCGAGGGCACCGACGTGACACCGGCCGCGCTCTTCGCCGTGGGTCTCGTCAACCGCGTCGAGGCGCCCATCAAGGTGCTCGGCACCGGAGAGGCCGAGCGGGCGTACGTCGTGACCGGGTGCGCGTGCTCCGCGAGCGCGCGCGCGAAGATCGAACAGGCGGGTGGACGAGTCGAGGCGTAGCGGATGAGCGCGCCGCGTATCCCCAACCTGTTCCGCGATCCGGAGCTGAAGGACAAGCTGCTCTTCACGCTCCTCTGTCTCGCCGTGTATCGCGCCGGTGCGCACATCGCGACCCCCGGCGTGAACGTCCAGGTCCTCACCAACTTCGCCAAGAACTCGTCGCAGACGCTCTTCGGCATCTACGACCTGTTCACGGGCGGCGGGCTCTCGAAGGCGACGGTCCTGGCGTTGGGCATCATGCCCTACATCTCGGCGTCGATCATCTTCCAGCTGGGCCAGGCCGTCTTCCCGTACATCGACAAGCTCCAAAAGGAAGAGGACGGCCGGAAGAAGATCACGCAGTGGACCCGCTACGTCACCGTCGCGCTGTCGATCGGCCAGGCGTACGGCTTTGCGATCTTCACGGAGTCCCTGGCGGGCGCGGTCGCCCACCCGGGCTACGGCTTCCGGATGATGACGGTGCTCACGCTCACCACCGGATCCATCTTCGTGATGTGGCTCGGCGAGCAGATCACCGAGCGCGGGATCGGCAACGGCATGAGTCTCATGATCTTCTTCTCGATCATGGACCGCGCCTGGCCGGGATTCTTCCAGACGATCTCGTTCTTCAAGGAAGGCATCCTCACCTCGTTCAAGCTCGTCGTGCTGGTGGCGGTGATGGTCGGCGTGGTGGCGGCGGTCATCGCGATCACGATCGCGGCGCGCCGCATCCCGATCCAGATTCCCCGCAAGGTGATGGGGCGTGGACGGATCCGCGAAGGCCAGAAGACGTTCATCCCGATCCGGATCAACACCGCCGGCGTAATGCCGATCATCTTCGCGCAGTCGCTGATCATCGTGCCCGGCACGCTCG
>DATFMZ010000276.1:0-2900 GCA_035266665.1 Gemmatimonadales bacterium
GACCGCGAAACAGCCGATCGGCCCGCATCCCTCGATGACCACGATGCTGCCCGGCACCTCGGCCCCGGTGAGCACGGTGTGGAAGGCATTCCCCATCGGATCCATGATGGCGCCGATCGTGGTGGGGATGCCGTTCAGTGCCATGACGTTCGTGGCCGGCATCGCGATCAGCTCGGCAAAGGCGCCGTCACGGTCCACGCCGATGATCTGCGTGCGTTGACAGATGTGACCATTGCCGGTGCGGCACTGGCGGCAATGGCCGCACGTGATGTGGCCCTCGGCGGTGACGAGCTGGCCGGTTGCGAACTCGGCACCGACGTCCTCTCCCACCTCGACCACTTCACCCGCGAACTCGTGGCCGACCACGACGGGCGGTTTGATGCGGCCCCGGGCCCACTCGTCCCACTCGGCGATGTGCAGGTCGGTGCCGCACACGCCGGCATGGTGGACGCGGATGAGCACGTCCGACGGACCGCAGGTGGGCTCGGGAACGTCGACGACCTCGAGGCCGGGGCCGGCCTTGGTCTTACGGATGGCGCGCATGAAGCCTCGGACGGTAAGGCGCTGCGGCGGCAAAGAGCCGTTAGAAGATGCTGCGCACGAAGCCGCCATCCACCTGGAGGACGGCGCCGGTAATATAACGGGCCGGCTCGGACGCCAAGAACGCGACAGCGGCCGCGAGCTCGTCGGGCTCGCCCTGGCGGCCGAGCGGGATGTCGGCCACGACGTCCTCGAGCACGTCGGCGACGTGGCGCCCGCTCCGCCGGGCCTGATCGCGGGCGAGGTCCTCCACGCGCTCGGTGCGCATGTAGCCGGGGCAGACCACGTTCACGGTGATGCCGTCGCCTGCCACCTCGTCCGACAGCGCCTTCGCGAACCCGAGCACGCCCGCGCGCGTCGTCGTGGAGAGGATGAGGTTCGGAAGCGGTTGCTTCGCCGCGATGCTCGCGAGGCAGATGATGCGACCCCACTGGCGCTTGTGCATGAGCGGCACGGCCGCATGGCAGAGGCGGATTGTGGAGAGGAGATTGAGCTCGACCGCTGCCTGCCACGTCTCGGGCGGGGCGTCGCGAAAGGACGTGCTGGGCGGGCCGCCCGCGTTGCAGACGAGGATGTCGACCGAACCGAAGCGATCGTGCACGGCCGCCACCATTCGCTCGACCTCCTCGCCGACGCTCACGTCGGCGCGAAAGATGTCGAGTTCCGCGCCCGGCGCGTCGTGGAGCACCAGCTCCGCGCCGTGCTCGAGACGGGTCGTATCGCGTCCGTTCAGGGCGACGCGGCAGCCTTCCCGGGCGAGTGCCGTCGCGATGGCCCGACCGAGGCCGCGCGACGACCCGCAGACCAGCGCCACCTTCCCGCCGATGTGCAGCTCCACGCCGACTCCTCTCGTGTTCGAGGCGGGACCTGTGCGGAATATCGAAGTGGGTACGGCGAGCGGCAAGGCGCCGCGGGCGGCGTCAGGGTTTCGCGGCGAGGAACCAGCGGCTGCTGCCCTTGAGGCCGCGCTCGACCCGCCAGCCGGCGTAATGCGTTTGCAGCGCGTCGGGGGCGAGCGAGATCACGCCGGCGCGGGGTTCCGGCGGCAGAATGACGTGCACGCCACCGGGCGCCGTGCGCGCGCGGAGTCCGTCGAGCAGCCGGACGCGCGTCGTGGCGTCCAGACCAGCCAGTGCGGCGGCATCGACGACGACGAGCGCCGCCGACACATCGGGGAACCAGTCGCCGAGGGCGACGACCATCGCTTGAATCCGCATCGCGAGGGCTTCGGTCGACGCGCGGCTCTCGATCCCCTCGATCGCCGCCAAGACGTTGTCGATCACCAGCACCGAAGCGTCGTGCGCGGCCAGATAGAACGCCGCGGGTGCCGCGGACGCACCGACCACGAGCGCGAGGTCGTCCGCTTCAAGACGCCCGGCGAGCTCGGGCAGCGGGGTGTCGGCTTCGAGCCCCCAGTGCGTGGGATCCTGCTGCGCGCGGCGGATGCGCATGTGTCGTTCGCGCCAGCGGCGATAGGTGGGAAGCTTGAGCCGGCGCATGATGAGGCGGTCGACGTGCTCGAGGACGAGCACCTCCGTCAGCACGAGCTGCCCTTCCGGACCGACCTCCAGCTCGCGCACCGCCTCGTCGGCAATGCCGAGCAGTTGCGCGCGCGTGAGTTGTTCCTTGAAGTCTTCGATGCGCTGGAGGATGAAATCCTCGTACTCCTGGCGGAGCGAGAGCGGCGCGCGCGCGCGTCGGCCCTCGGGGGCGGGATGCGTCAGCACGAGGCGCGGTCGAGCAACATGCCCTGAACCTCGCGACCGCCCGAAGACGTGTCAACGTCGCTCGGGCTAGGGTCCATCCACACGAACGATCGCGCCTTTCAGATACCCGGTTTCCGGGACGGTCAGCAGCTCCGGATGGTCGGCGCTCTGCCCCACGGTCGCCTCGAGTATGGCGGCGCGTCCGCTGTCCCGAGCGGCATCCGCGAGCATCGCGAGGAACTGCGTGCGATCCACGTGGAACGAGCACGACGCCGTGAAGAGGCGTCCGCCGAGCGTGAGGAGACGCAGCGCCCGCAGGTTGATCTCCTTGTACCCGCGAAGCGCCGCCGGCACCGCGCGCCGATCCTTCGCGAAGGCGGGGGGATCGAGCACGATCGTCTCGAAGCGTTCGCCCGCGCGCTCGAAGTCACGCAGCAGATCGAACGCATTGGCCTCCATCCAGCGGACGTTCCCGAGCCCGTTGAGCGCACGGTTTCGTTCGGCGAGCGCGAGCGCCGGAGCGCTCGAATCGACGCCGATCACCTCGTCCGCCCGGCGCGCCATGTGCAGTGCGAAGAGGCCGTGGTAGGTGAAGCAATCGAGGGCCCGTCCGCGCGCCAGCCGGCCCATGCGCGCGTGGTTCTCACGCTGGTC
>DATFMZ010000277.1:0-2781 GCA_035266665.1 Gemmatimonadales bacterium
AGACGATCAAAAGCGTGACCATGGTTCTCCCCGTTCGGGCCGCAAGATACCGAGCCCCAACGTCTTGGTCAATTCGGGTCCGTTAAATGCGGACGGTCGTGATGGCCCGCCACTCCTCCAGCTTGATCGACGCCCCGCCCACCAGGACGCCGTCGATTCCGTCCTGCCGCACCAGATCACCCACGTTCTTGGCCTTGACGCTCCCGCCGTAGAGGATGCGGACCGCATCGGGCGTGGCGCCGAGCTCCACCAGGCGCTTGCGTACCGTGGCATGGACGGCCGCCGCATCCTCGGGCGTGGCGTTCTTGCCGGTCCCGATCGCCCAGACCGGTTCGTAGGCCACGGTCACGCGATCGAGCGCGGTGCCCAGTCCCGCGAGCACCTCGAGCTGGCGCAGCACGACGTCGACCGTGGCACCCGCCTCCCGCTCCTCGAGCTTCTCGCCCACACAGAGGACGGGGGCGAGACCGCCCGCGAGGGCGGCGCGCACCTTTCGGCCCGTGTCCTCATCCGTCTCACCAAAGACGTGCCGGCGCTCCGAATGGCCGACGAGGGTGAGGGTGGCCCCGGCCTGGGCGGCCATCGGGACGCTCGTCTCGCCGGTGAACGCCCCCGCCTCCTCCCAGTAGACGTTCTGCGCGCCCACGGCGAGCCCGGGCCGACGCCCGACGGCGTCCGCCACCAGTGCGAGGGACACCGCGGGCGGAAAGAACCACACCTGCCGATCGGCGCTCGGCGCGTACCGACCCAGAAAGCCCTCGATGAACGTCCGGGCCGTGGTGGGGCCCAGGTTCATCTTCCAGTTGCCGGCGAAGACCAATTGGCTCATGCGTCGTCCAGCGCGGCGACGCCGGGAAGCGTCTTCCCCTCGAGGAACTCGAGCGAAGCGCCCCCACCCGTCGACACGTGCGAAACCGCCTCGCTGAGCCCGGCGGCCGCGACCGCGGCCGCGGAATCGCCGCCCCCGACGACCGTGGTGGCACCGGCGGCGGTGGCGTCGGCCAGGGCACGCGCGATGGCGAGCGTGCCCGCGTCGAACGGCGGCGTCTCGAAGACCCCCATCGGCCCGTTCCACACGACGGTCTTCGCCGCCTTGATGCGCTTGGCGAAGTCGAGGCGCGTCGCCTCGTCGATATCGTACATCGCCCATCCCGGGGCGATGCCGTCCCGGGAGACGGTGCGCGTCGGGGCATCGGATGCGAGACGCTCGGCCACCACGCCGCCCTTCGGGAGCACGAGCTTCTCGCCCGCGCGCGTGAGCAGCGACTTGGCCATGTCGACCCGATCGGCTTCGACGAGCGAATTGCCCGTTTCCAGGCCCATCGCCGCGAAGAACGTGCATGCCATCGCGCCACCGATCAGGATCTCGTCCACCTTGGGGAGCAGCGCTTCGATCACGTCGATCTTGCCCGAGATCTTGGCACCGCCCAGGACGGCGACGAACGGCCGCTCGGGATCGCGGAGCGCATCGCCCAGGAACTGGAGCTCCTTGGCCATCAAGAACCCGGCGACGGCGGGCTTCAGCAGATGCGCCACCGCCTCGGTGGAGGCGTGGGCGCGGTGTGCGGAGCCGAACGCGTCGTTCACGTAGAAATCGCCGAGGCGCGCGAACTGCTTGGCGAGCTCGGGGTCGTTCTTCTCTTCGCCCGGATAGAATCGCGTGTTCTCGCCGAGGGCGACCTCGCCGCGCTTCATGCGCTTGGTGGCCTGGACGGCCGCGTCCGACGTCGGATCCTCCAGAAAGAGGACCGGGACACCGAGCAGACGCTCGAGCGCGGGCACGACGGGCTTGAGGGAATACTTCGGATCGGGCTCTCCCTTGGGGCGGCCTAGGTGCGAGAGCAGTATCACCCGGGCGCCGCGTTCGCGGAGCCAGGTGATGGTGGGGACCGCCGCCCGGATACGCGTATCGTCGGCGACCGCGCCGTCGTTCAACGGGACGTTGAAGTCCACGCGGACCAGCGCGCGCTCACCTTCGAGCGGCTGGTCCGCGAGGGACGTCAGGGCGCGCTTCGTCACGAGAGCGTCGTGGCGATGTGCGCCATCAGATCGACGCAGCGCATCGAGTAGCCCATCTCGTTGTCGTACCACGACGAGACGTGCACCAGCGTGCCGTCGAGGACGTTGGTGCTCAGGCTGTCCAGGGTGCTCGAGTGCCCATCCCCGATGTAGTCGCTCGAGACCAGCGGCTCGTCACTCACCGCAAGCACGCCCTTGAGCGATCCGGCGGCCGCCTGGCGGAACGCGTCGTTCACCGCCTCGATGGTCGTGCTCTTCTTCACGATGCAGGTGAGATCCACGACCGACACGTCGGGCGTCGGCACGCGCAGCGCCACGCCGTCGATCTTCCCCTTCACCTCGGGGATCACGAGCGCGGTCGCCTTCGCGGCGCCGGTAGTGGTGGGGATGATGTTCATCGCCGCCGCGCGGGCGCGCCGCAGATCGCTGTGGGGCAGATCGAGAATGCGCTGGTCGTTGGTGTAGCTGTGAATCGTGGTCATGAATCCGCGCTCGAAGCCGAACGCGTCGAGGATCACCTTGACCACGGGGACGAGGCAGTTCGTGGTGCACGACGCGTTCGAGATCACGTGATGCTGCTTCGGGTCGTACGCGTCGTCGTTCACACCCATCACGATCGTGATGTCCTCGTTCTTGCCCGGGGCGCTGATGACCACCTTCTTCGCGCCCGCGTCGATGTGCGCGGCGGCCTGCTCCCGCTTGCGGAAGAGTCCCGTGGACTCGAGCACGATGTCCACCTTCAGATCCTTCCAGGGCAGCTTG
>DATFMZ010000278.1:0-3683 GCA_035266665.1 Gemmatimonadales bacterium
GATCGGGATGATCACGGTGTCCTTGACCGTGACTCCGGGGACCTCCGAGAGCGCGCGCGCCACATGCACGGCGTCGAGCCACGGCGCCGCGATCACCTGGAAGGGAATCGGCGTTCCCCGCCCCACCGAGAGGTTCGTGGCCTCGAAGAGCACGATGCCCGGATACGTCGTGGCGCTGGCGAGATTCGGCATGCTGGGGGACGGACGAATCCACGGCAGCTTCGTCTCATCGAACCACATGGCACGGTGCCACCCCTTCGCGGGTACGACGACGAGCCGACCGTTGATGCCGAGCCGCGCGTTGCCGAAGCGCATGAGCTCGCCCAGCGTCATGCCGTGACGCAGGGGAACGGGCAAGGCGCCGACGAACGACGTGAATGCCGTATCGAGCACGGGACCCTGCACGAGCACGCCGCCGAGCGGGTTGGGCCGGTCCAGGACGATCACCTCGACGCCATGGGCGGCGGCGGCGCGCAACGCGTCGATCGCCGTCGAGACGTAGGTGTAGGTCCGGGAGCCGATGTCCTGGAGATCCACGAGCAGGACATCGATCCGCGCGAGCATCGCGGGAGTGGGCGTACGGACCTTGCCATAGAGACTGTAGACGGGCAGCCCGGTGGCGGAATCCACCTGATCTCCGATATTCTCCCGGTTGAGCTGTCCGCGAAATCCGTGTTCGGGGCTGAAGATTGCGGTGAGATGGACGCCCGCTTCCACGAGGCGGGTGACGTCATCCCGGCCGGTGGCATCCACACCGGTCTGATTGGTGAGGATGCCGACCCGCTTATCCCGCACGAGATGCAGGGAATCGGAGAGCAGGACGTCGATGCCGGGGCGAACCGGCGGGCCATGGCCCGCCGCGCACCCGGCGATCATCAGAATCGGAATCAGGGAGTGCCATCCGTGCGAGCTTCGCATCTCGTCATCGCCCTCGGTTGTCTGACGCTCGCGGCCTGCGCCGGGTCCCGCCCGGCGCCCGCCCCCGCTCCCGCCTCCCCCGATGGAGCGGCGCCCGAGCATCCGACGATGACGCCGGATCCGTACGCCCTCCTCCCCGCCGACACGGTCACGCGGGGTCGTTCCAAGGTAAGCATCGACAGCATCGTGCAAACGCTGTCGCTCAGGGACAAGATCGGCCAGCTCGTGATGCCGTGGCTCGCCGGAAGTTACTCAGCCAACGACGGCGAAGGCCTCGACAGCGCCTATGTGGCGGTCGACTCCTTCCACGTCGGCGGCATCATCGTTTCGGTGGGCACGCCGCTCGACGTCGCCGCCAAGCTCAACGCGCTCCAGCGCCGCTCCAGGCTCCCGCTCATCGTCGCGTCGGATCTCGAGTCCGGGACGGGCACCCGGCTCATGGGCGGCACGAGCTTCCCCATGGCGATGGCCATCGGCGCCACCGGCCGGCCGCTGGACGCCTACGAGATGGGCCGCATCACGGCGATCGAAGCGCGCGCGGTGGGCATCCAATGGACGTTCTCACCGGACGCCGACGTAACAACAACCCCGAAAATCCGATCATCAATACCCGCTCGTTCGGCGAGGATCCCCACGAGGTCGCGGCGTTGGTGTCGGCGTTCGTGCGGGGCGCGCACGAGCACGGACTCTTCACCACCGCCAAGCACTTCCCGGGGCACGGCGACGTGCAGACGGACTCGCACATCAGCGTGCCGGTCACCCCGGCCTGCTGGCCGCGGCTCGACACCTTGGAGCTCGTGCCCTTCCGCGCGGCGATCGCCGCCGGCGTGACGGCCGTCATGACGGCACACATCGCGCTGCCGTGTCTCGAGGGGCCGGACCCGCTCCCCGCCACGCTGTCGCCTCAGATCATGACGGGGCTGTTGCGTGATTCCCTGGACTTCCACGGAATCGTGGTCACGGACGCGCTCACGATGGGTGCGATCGTCTCCAAGTTCGGCGCGGGCGAGAGCGCGGTGCGGGCGTTCCTGGCCGGCAGCGATCTCCTGCTCATGCCGAACGACATCGGCGCCGCGATCGACGCGATGGCGGCGGCCGTGGACTCGGGACGCATCTCGATGGCGCGGCTCGATGCCTCGGTGCGCCGCATCCTCGCCCTCAAGGTCGCGGCGGGACTCTTCCGCCACCGCACGGTGCCGCTCGACAGCGTGCCGGTGGTCGTCGGCCAGGCGGCGTTTCAACACGTCGCCGAGGACATCGCCCAGCGCGCGGTGACGCTCGTGCGGCGGGGCCCCATCGACACGCTCCGCGCCGCGCGCGGTCGCCTCGCCGTGGTCCTCTACGCCGAGGAGACCAACCTCTCGATCGGAAACGAGCTCATCAAGGATCTCCGCGCGGCGGGCGATACCGTGAGCGCCTTCCGGCTCTATCCCGCCTCCGGCCCCCTCTCCTATGACTCGGCGCGCGCCGTGCTCGCCCGTTCACCACGGGCGCTGTTCGCCTCGAGCGTGCGGCCGATCGCGTGGCGCGGCAACATCGCGCTGCCCGATTCGCTGGCCGCGATGATCGACAGCACCGCGGCGCATCGCTCCACGATGCTCGTCTCCTTCGGGAGCCCGTATCTCCTCGATCAGCTCCCCGACTTCGACGGCGGATATCTCCTCGCGTGGAGCGACGATCTCGCCGCCGAACGCGCGGTGGCACGCGCACTCGCCGGGTTGGCCCCGATCACGGGCCACCTGCCGATCACGCTCTCGGACGGGATCCCGCGCGGCGCGGGCATTCAGGTGGAGGGACCATGATACGGCACTCAACGACAATCGCCGGACGTGCCGGGCGCCTCACGGCCGGTGCGGCGGCGATCGCGTTCGTCCTCGCCCGACCGCTCGCCGCACAAAGCCCGAGGATCCCCTCACGCGCCGCGCCGACCTTCGCGAGCATCGGCAGCTATCTGTCGGCGGAAGTGGATTCCGGGGCGTTCCCGAGTGCCGTGCTCCTCGTGGGCTCGCACGATTCCATCGTGGATCTCCAGGCCATCGGGCACTACGGCGACGAGGACCCGCGCCCCGTGGCCGATACGACCGTGTACGACATGGCGAGTCTCACGAAGGTCATCGGGCTCACCACCGCCGCGATGATCCTGGTCTCCGAGGGAAAGCTCGATCTCGACCGGCCGGTGCACGACTATCTCCCCGCCTTTTCCGGCCCGGAGAAGGACCGCGTGTTGATCCGGCATCTGCTCACTCACAGCTCCGGGTTGCCCGCCGACCGACCGCTCTACCTCGAGACGTCGACCCGACGGCAGGCGCTCGCCCTCGTGGACAGCACGCCGCTCGACACCGTGCCCGGCGCGCGATTCGTCTACTCCGATCTCGGCGCGATCGTGCTGATGCAGGTGATCGAGAAGATCGCGGGTGAGCCGCTGAACGTGTATCTGCAACAGCACGTCTTCGGGCCGCTCGGGATGACGCGCACGCGCTACCTCCCGCCCGCGTCGTGGATCCCGTTCATCGCGCCCACCGAGCACGACCCGTGGCGCGGCCGCGAGCTCCGCGGCGAGGTGCACGACGAAAACGCCGCGCGGTTGGGCGGCGTGTCCGGGCACGCCGGGCTCTTCTCGAACGCACCGGATCTCGCGCGGTTCGCGTTCTTCCTGCTCGATGCCTGGCACGACCGTCTGCCGGCGGACGCCCCCCTGAAGATCCCGAGCCGAATCGTCCGGATGTTCACGACCCGCCAGAACCTCCCGCCGGGCTCGAGCCGGG
>DATFMZ010000279.1:0-3222 GCA_035266665.1 Gemmatimonadales bacterium
GAGCTCGATCTCGTGGCCTTCGCCGACGAGATCGAGCTCGCTGTCGTCTTCGGTGTACTGGATCGCGAATCCGCCGCCGACGACGACAGCGAGCTCGATCTCGTGGCCTTCGCCGACGCGGTGGCGCCGCTCGCGGATGCCACGGGACTCACGATCCTCGTCGAGCCGGGGCGCTACCTGGTGGGGAATGCCGGCGTGCTCCTCACGCGCGTGCTCTATCGGAAGCATTCCGGTGGGAAGGACATCGCGGTGGTGGACGCGGCGATGAACGACCTGCTCCGGCCCAGCCTCTATCACGCGGTGCACGGGATTCGCGTGGTGGGGGAGGCGACGGGCGCCGGGGATGCGCCGCTCGATGTGGTCGGGCCGATCTGCGAGACGGGCGATTTTCTCGGGCTCGACCGGCGCCTCCCGGGTGCGGTTCCCGGCGCGCTCCTCGCGGTGGAGAGCGCCGGCGCCTATGGCTTCACGATGAGCTCCAACTACAACTCGCGGCCGCGCGCCGCCGAAGTGCTGGTGGACGGCGAGCGCTTCGCGGTGGTGCGGGAGCGCGAGACGCTGGACGATCTCATCCGCGGCGAACGACTCGATCCGGAGTGGCGTGACGCATGACGAGCCTGGCGAGCGGTATCCTCGTGCTCGATTACGGGTCGCAGTACACGCAGCTCATCGCGCGCCGGGTCCGTGAGGCCCGCGTCTACTGCGAGATCCACCCGCCCACCGTCTCCGCCGACTGGATCCGCGAGCGGAAGCCCAAGGGCATCATTCTCTCGGGCGGGCCCAACTCGGTCTTCGACGAGGGCGCGCCGCAGGCGGACCCCGCGCTCTTCCAGCTCGGCACTCCGGTGCTGGGCGTCTGTTACGGGATGTACCTGGTGGCGCAAGCGGGTGGCGCCAAGGTGGAGCCCGCCGGCCGGCGCGAGTACGGCCGCGCCGAGGTCGAGATCACGCACACGGGCAAGCTGTTCGACGGCTTCACCGTGGGTGAGGGGACGCAGGTCTGGATGAGCCACGGCGACCACGTGACCGATCTCCCCAAGGGGTTCGTGCTCTCGGCGGTGAGCGCCAACGCGCCGATTTCGGGGTTCGCCAACGAGCAGCGCGGGCTGTATGCCGTGCAGTTCCACCCCGAGGTGGCGCACACGCCGCGGGGCGGGGAGATCCTCCGGAATTTTCTGTTCGCGATCTGTGGCTGCGAGCCGACGTGGACGGCCGGCCATTTCATCGCCGAGCAGATCGAGCACATCAAGCAGATGGTGGGGACACGGCGCGCGATCTGCGGGCTCTCGGGCGGGGTGGATTCCGCGGTGGCCGCGGTGCTGGTGCACCGTGCGATCGGCGATCAACTCACGTGCATCTTCGTGGATCACGGGCTCCTCCGGCTGCACGAGCGCGATCAGGTGGAGCGGCTCTTCCGCGCGAATCTCGGGATCGATCTCCGGGTGGTGGACGCGTCGGCGGCGTTTCTCGAGCGGCTCGACGGGATCGAGGATCCGGAAGAGAAGCGGCGCCGGATCGGGCACACGTTCATCGACGTCTTTGAGGAGGCGGCGGGCGACGTCGGGGACGACGTGGGGTTCCTGGTGCAGGGAACGCTCTATCCCGACGTGATCGAGTCGTTCTCGCCGCGCGGCGGGCCGTCGGTGACGATCAAGACGCATCACAACGTCGGGGGCTTGCGGCCGGACCTGCCGTTCGCGCTGATCGAACCGCTCCGCGAGCTGTTCAAGGACGAAGTCCGGCAGGTGGGCCGCGAGCTCGGGCTCCCCGAGGAGATGGTGGGCCGGCATCCGTTCCCCGGCCCGGGACTCGCGATCCGGATCCTGGGCGCGGTGACGCCCGATGCGCTCGAGGTGCTCAGGCAGGCGGACGCCATCTACCTGGACGAGATCCGCGAGGCCAACCTGTATGACGACATCTGGCAGGCGTTCGCGGTGCTGTTGCCGGTGCGTGCGGTGGGGGTGATGGGGGACGCGCGGACCTATGAAAATGTCGTTGCGCTGCGTGCGGTGACGAGTCTCGACGGGATGACGGCGGACTGGTTCCCGTTTCCGCCGGAGGTGATCGGGCGGATGGCCAATCGGATCATCAACGAGGTCAAAGGGGTGAACCGGGTGGTGTACGACGTGAGCTCGAAGCCGCCGGCCACCATTGAATGGGAGTGAGGGTCGTGCAAGGCGCAGGGTACACGGTGCACGGTGCACGGTGCACGGGGGTGACCGGGCAGAGCTCCGTGCTCGATGCGCGGGCGCCATCCCCCCTTGCACCTTGCGCCGTGCACCTTGTACCGTGCACCCCTCCTGCCACTCTGCCACTCTGCCACTCTGCCACTCTCTAGATGTTCTTCTCCTCCAGCAGCTTCAGGAACTCCTCCGGCTCGCTGATCTTGGCCAGCGTCGTCGGGACGTCGGAATCCTTGGCGAACTGGGCGATCTTGCCGAGCACGGGGAGGTACTGGTTGGAGACCTCGAGGGGCGGGGCGACGATCAGGAAGAAGTAGTGCACGGGCTGATCGTCGATGGCCTTGAAGTCCACGCCGGCCGATTTGCGGCCGAAGGCGACTCTCAGGTTCGACACCACGAGGGAGCGACAGTGCGGGATGGCGATGCCGCGGCCGATGCCGGTCGAGCCCAAGTTCTCGCGCCGCTTCAGCATCTTGAAGAGAATCCCCTCGGATTTCTCGTCCAGGTGCAGGAGGGCGATGAGCTCCTTCAGGATGTCATCCTTGGAGGAGCCCTCGAGCTCGAGCTTTATGGCATCCGCCGAGAAGAATTCTCTAAGGCGCATGATCTTTCTGTCCTAAGTGTGCGGTCAGAACCGGCGAAACCTAACCGGCCCCGCCGGTGGTGGCAACGCACGCTGGTTGCTGGCGTGACGGGTCGCAATTAATTTCGCCGTATGGACTTCCCGTATCCAGTCCAGTATCGGATCCCGCTCTTCCTGGCCCCCATGGCCGGGGTCTCCGAGCCCCCCTTCCGCGTGCTCTGCCGGGGGTTCGGGGCGGACGTGGTCGTGTCCGAATTTCTCTCCTCCGAGGGGCTCCGGCGCGGGATCAAGAGCGTCCACGACGGGGCGTATTTCACCGAGTCCGAGCGGCCGATCGGGATCCAGCTCTACGGCGCGGACCGGGATGCCATGGCCGAGGCCGCCGGGCTGGTGACGGAGCACTACCACCCCGATTTCATCGACATCAACTTCGGCTGCCCGGTGAAGAAGGTGGTG
>DATFMZ010000280.1:0-35594 GCA_035266665.1 Gemmatimonadales bacterium
GGACGTCGAGATCGTCGGCGTGTGCGACAACGACGGTCCGAAAGCGCGGGCGCTCGCGAACCGCTTCGGCGTCCGGGCCACGTACGACGACATCGAGGATCTGCTCCGGCTCAGTGGACCCGACGCGGTCGTGATCTGCACGCCGAACCATCTGCACGAAGTCCACGTGCTCACCGCGCTGTCGGCCGGGGTGGCGGTGCTCTGCGAGCGGCCGCTCGCGCTCTCGGCCGCGGGGATCGCACGGATCGCGACGGCGGCCCAGCGTGCCAAGCGGCCCGTCATGGTCGGGATGAATCATCGGTTCCGGAGCGATGTGCAGGCGGTGCGCGCGTTCGTGAACGGCGGTGAGCTCGGGGCCCTGCGCGGCATTCGCTGCGGGTGGTACGTCTTTCGCCCGTCGCGGACGGAGCTCGGATGGCGCCAGCGTCCCGCCGAAGCCGGGGGTGGGGCGATGCTCGATCTCGGGCTCTCGCTGGTGGATCTCGGGCTCTGGCTCGCGCAATGGCCCGAGCCGCAGACGGTCACCGCCGCGCTCGCGCGGTCACCGGAGTCGCCGGTCGAGGACACCGGGGCGGCGCTCGTCGTGTGCGCGGGCGGGCTCTCGATCTTCGTCGACGTGAGCTGGCGCCACGTCGGCGACGCCGAGCGGTTCTGGATCGACGTGATGGGTGACAAGGGCTCGGCAAGCATCTCGCCGCTTCGCGTCTTCAAGGAGATGCACGGGGCGCCGCTCAACGTGACCCCCACGGGGGCCGCGGGCCGCGAGAATCTGTTCGTGGCGTCGTATCGCGCGGAGTGGGCACGCTTCGTCGCGATCGTGCGTGGTGAGCTCGACGCGCCCGGGCTCGACGATCAGGTGCTCCTCCACCGGACGATGGAGGCCATCTATCGGTCGGCCCAGGAAGGGCGCGCGGTCTCGGTGTGAGGCGGCTCGTCCTCCCGCGCGCGGATTGGCGGCTCGTGGCCGCCGGCGCGCTGCTCACGGTCCTCGCGTATCCGCCGTTCAATCTCTTCTTCCCGTCGTTCGTCTCGCTCGTCCCCGCGGTCTGGCTGATCCTCGCCGGCAACGACGATCCGATGCCCTTCCGTCGTCAGATGGTGCAAGGCTTCTGGTTCGGCTTCTTCACGCAGGGGCTGGTGCTCTACTGGATCGCCGTCGCCCTCTGGCATTTCACGTGGCTCTCGGGGCTCGCGTATCTCGCGACGATCGTCGTCTTCGGCCTCTTTTGGGGGCTCACCTTCGCCGCCGTCGGTTGGACCGGCCGGCGGCTCGGCATCTCCGTGCTCATCGCCTTCCCGGTGTTCTGGACGGCGTGCGACTGGATCATCGGGCACCTGGGCGACGTGCGGTTCCCGTGGCTCGGGCTCGGGATCTCACTGACCGGCTTCCCGACGTTCATTCAGATCGCCGACGTGGTCGGGGCGCGGGGCCTCACGTTCCTGCTCGCCGCGGCCAATGCGGCGCTCGCCGTGGGGTGGCTCCGGTGGCGTGGCGGCACGCGCGGATGGTGGCGGCCCATCGCTGCGGTGGTGGGCGGCATCGTGGTCGCCTTCGGCTATGGCGTCTGGCGGGAGCGCACGATCCCCGTTCGGACGCTCGGGCGCATTGCGCTCATCCAGCCCAACGTGGTCGCCGAGGTCAAAGACGATCCCGCGCACTGGCAGGTGATCTTCGACGACCTGATGCGTCTCACCGACTCGACCATCACCGCGACCCATCCCGCGCTCGTGATCTGGCCCGAAACCGCGATGCCGTACTTCATCGAGCGTGAACCGGGTTGGGATCGCCGCGTGGCGGCCGAGGTGCGAACCACCCGCGTCCCGATTCTCGCCGGGGGACTGGACCTCGTCTATCGCGGCCCCGACGACTATGACTACTGGAACTCGGCCTTCCTCTACGATTCCACCGGATCGCGCACCGATCAGCCCGTCTACCACAAGCACTATCTCGTTCCCATCGTCGAGCGCGTCCCGTTCGTGAATCCCCGATGGTTCAAGAGCCTCAAGTTCTTCGGCGGCTTCGGGGTGGGAGCCCCCGGACCGGTCTATCACGTCGGGATCGGGCGCTTCGGGGTCGTGATCTGCTACGAGTCGATCTTCGAGGACTTGGCGCGGCGCTATCGGCGCCTCGGCGCGGACTTCCTGGTCAACATCACCAACGATGCGTGGTACGGGCGCACGAGCGCGCCGTACCAGCACGCCGCACACCTCGTGCTGCGGGCGATCGAGAATCGGATGGGGGTGGCGCGGGCGGGGAACGACGGGATCTCCGAATTCATCGATCCGTTCGGCCGCCCCTACGACCAGACCCGTCTCGAGGTCCGGACGTCGGTCACCGACACCCTCGTGACGAGCGACGCGCACACGGTGTACACCGCGTGGGGGGACTGGCCGGGGGTGTTCAGCGTCATCGCCGCGCTGGGGCTCCTGCTGGCCTCCTGGCGGGGCTGGGAGCGGTTCAGACGTCCTCGAGCAGCCGGTCGAACACCTTCGCCTCGATGAAAAGCCGGAAGAGCTCCGCGTCGAGCATTCCGGCTTGCACCTCTTCCGTCATGATGTCGAGTGCGCGCGTCGACGGGACGGACCGCTTGTAGGGCCGGTCGGCGGCGGTGAGTGCGTCGAAGATGTCGGCGATGGTCATCATGCGCGTCTGAATGGGAATCTGTTCGGCGCGCGCCTGTCGTGGATACCCGGTGCCGTTCAGCTTCTCGTGGTGCCCGTAGGCGATGTACGGGATGTTCTGCAACTCCTTCGTCCAGGGGATCTGGAGCAGGAACTTATACGTGTGTGAGACGTGGCTCTCGATCTCCAGCCGCTCGTTCTCGTCCAGACTCCCCTTGCGAATCGTGAGGAACCGGACTTCATCGTCGGTGAGATAGGGCCGGGACGCGTTCTCGAGATCGACATAGTGTGAGTCGGCGAACCGCAGCAGCTCCTCGAAGCTTCCCTCGGGGAGGACGGTGGGTTCGTTCGAGGCCGCCACCAGATGCATGAAGCGATCGAGCTCCGTGAGCTGCGCGTCCTGCGTCGCCTGGAGCTCGCGTACGAACGCCTCGTACCCGCTCGTCCCGTGGCGCAGGAGATATTCCGCGCGTTGCGCTTCGAAATCCCGCTCCACGGTCCGCCGGATGAACGCGTAGCGCTGCTTGATGAGCGCGAGGTCCGGTGGGTAGAGCTTCTTCGCCTTGACGAGCACCTGCTCCCGCACGCCGACCTTCCCGAAATCGTGGAGGAGTCCGGCGAAGCGGATCTCCCGAAGCTCTTCGCGCGCGAAGGTGACGTGCCGATACGAGCCATCCGCCGCCCGGTCCACGGTCTCCGCGAGCCCCACGGTCATGGTCGCCACGCGGCCCGAGTGCCCGAACGTGGTCGGATCGCGCTGCTCGATGGCGATGACGGCAGCCTGCACGAATCCGTCGAAGAGGCGCTCGATGCTCTCGTAGAGCTGGCTATTCTCGATGGAGACGGCTGCCTGGCCGGCGAGGGACGAGACCAGCTCGACGGTGCGCCGCGTGAACGGCACCACTTCGCGCTCGAAATCGTCTGGGGTGGTGAGCTCGGTCTCGAAGTGCCGTTTGCGATTGATGAGCTGCAGCACGCCGATCACCTGCTGGCGGTGATCGGTCATGGGCAGGGTCAGCATGGACTTGGTGCGGTAGCCGTACTTCACGTCGAACGATCGGTTGATCGTGTACTCGACGCCACGCGGCAGCTCGTAGGCGTCGTCGATCACCAGCGGGTCGCCGGTGCCCGCGACGTGGCCCGCGATGCTCGTGTGGTCGAACGGGATCGTGAACTCGACGAACGGGATCTCGGGGCGCGAGAAGTTCTGCGAGAGCTTGAATCGGAGGCGCTTCGTACCCTCCTCCCCCGCTTCGACCAGGTAGAGACTCCCGGCGTCGGCGTTGGTCATGCGCCGGGCCTGTGAGAGGATCAGGTCGAGCAACGTATTGAGATCGCGCTCGGTCGTGAGCGCCATGCCGATCTGGGTGAGCTCGCTCAGCTCGCGCGTGCGCGCGGCGGCTTCCTGCCGCGCGTGCTGGACCTCGGCGCGCGCCGCGCACTCGCGGTAGGCGGCGCGCAGGGCGATCAGCAGCCGGCGCGGCGCGTGCGGGGCCGGCACGTAGGCGGCGATGAGCTCGGCGGGGAGCTCGTCGGGGGCGTCGCGTTCGTCGGCGAGCCCGAGCACCACCACCGCGCCGCCGTCCCCGACGAAGCGCCGCAGGTCGGCGGCGGGGAAGCGCGCCCGCGCCGCGGGGTCGAGCACGAACGCGGTCGGCACGTCGCCGGCGCGCAGCTCGGCCGCCGCGCCGATCGCCGATGCCTCCACCTGCTCGGCCGCGAGGGCGGCGGCGATGGGTGTCGGATCGAAGCTGGCGGTGTGCAGGAGGCGACGGATCACGGCACCTTCCGGTTCGTGTCGGGGGGCGGCGTCACGCCCGTGAGGAGCCGCGTCGGCCGGCGGCTCACCTGGTCGGCGAAATGTTCGAGCACCTCGGAAGACCTCCGTAACCGCTCCGCCGTTTCGCGAATCACGTCGCGATTCGCGGTCGTGATCGCCGAGGCGGTGGTGACGAGGGTGTCCATGTGGCGGAGCAGCGCGCGGGTGTCGGCGAGGGTTGCGGTCAGGCTGTCGTCGAGCGGGACGATACGCGGCTCAACGGCCGCGAGCACCGCCTCGGTGCGGTCGAGCGTCTCCGTCAGGCGCGCCAGGGCCTCGTGCAGCTGTGGCCCGTTGTGGGAGAGGAGCCCCTGCGCCTGCGCGATGGCCGCCATCGTGCGACGCGCGAGCGCCCGGGTGTCGCGCAGCGCCGAGTCCGCCTCGCCCCCGAGCGCCGCGGCGATCTTGCCGAGGGATGCGATCGCGCTCTCCGGGCGATTGGAGCTCATCGTATCGCCTGCGGCCAGGTACGCGCCCGGCACCGGGCGGTCGGGGAAGTCGAGCACGATAACCGACGGCGCGATCGGTGACGCCTGCCGAATCACGCCCCGGGTGCCGGCCGGAAGCGAGAGCTTGGTGCCGTTCGGGAACTTGTCCTGGATCGTGAGGCGCGCCACGAAGCTCACCGCCCCGGTGGCGGAGTCCACGACCGGGTTCACCTGACTCACCCGACCCACCGCGAGGCCAAGCAGTTCCACCCGAGTGTCGGTCGTGAGATCCTCGGCCGAGGCCGCACGCATGTAGAACTCGTGGCGCGCTTCGCCGATACCGCTGGTCACGACGAGCGCGCCGGCGATCACGCCGACGGTGACGAGGATGAACAGCCCGACGAGAAAATCGGTGCGTTGCGTGCTCACGTCGCGTCGCTCACTGGTCGGCCTGCAGGACACCGCGGACGACGCGCCAGCGCGCGTCGATCCGCGGGCGCAGGCGGTCGGGCACGTCCTGCGCGGTGATGAAGATCGTGCGTCGGGAGCCGCCGCCGCCTTCGCCGCCACGGAGCAGCTGGAGCAGGTCACCGGCGACCCGCGCGGAGACGCCGTCGAAGGGCCGGTCGAGCAGGACGAGCTCAGGATCGAACGCGAGCGCGCGCACGACGCTCGCGCGACGCCGCAGCTCCTCGTCGGCGGCCGCGGGGCGCAGGGCTCCGGCATCGGCGAGCCCACCGAGGGCCAGCATCATGCGCAGCCGCCCGGCGATTTCCCGATGGCTCAGGGCGCTGCCGAACCTGAGCGGCAGCGCGACGTTGTCCGCGAGCGAGAGGTTCTGCAAGAGTCCACCACCCGCGGGAACGTATCCCACGCGGCGACGGAACGCGAGCACCTGACGCCGCGGCATGGCGGCCACGTCCTCCCCGAAGACGAGCGCCCGTCCCGCGGTCGGCCGCGTCATCCCGAGGGCGAGGGCGGCGAGGCCGCCCACGCCGCTCGCGGCATCGCCCACGACCGTCGTCACCGCGTGCGGGGTGACCGTGAGCGAGAAGGCCGCGTCGGCGGCGCCGAGCGGCACGGCATCGAACGCGAGTGGTGGGGTCATGTGGCGAGTGCCACGAAGAGGGCGGACCCGAGGAAGATCGCGAGAATGCTCTCCACCACCGCGCGGCTCGCGGAGACGGGCACGCCCGTCGGCCCGCCGCGCACGCGCAGGCCCTCGAAGCTCGGGACCGTGCCCACGATGGCGCCGAACACGAGTCCTTTCAGCACCGTGAGCCAGACGTCCCGCGCGCCCAGGGAGCGGAGCACGATGTCGAAATAGCGGGCGCTGCTCATGCCCTGCGCTGCCGCGGCGAGCCACCCCGCCGCGATCGCGACGTTGTCGAACAGCACGATCAGACAGAAGACCGAGACGATCCCCGCGAGAAACCGCGGCAGCACGAGATAGTGCAGCGGATCGATGCCCATTCCCTCGAGCGCGTGCACCTCGCCCATCACCGTGTTGGTGGCGAGCTCGGTGGCGATGGCCGTCCCGGACCGGCCGGCCACGATCAGTGCGGTGAGCAGGGGGCCGAGCTCGCGCACGATCGCGACCACCATCAGCGTCCCGATCAACGCCGTGGCGTTGAGACGCCCGAGCTCCCGCACGGCCTGCGAGATCACCAGATAGCTCAGGATGCTCCCGAGCACGATGACGAGGGGGACGGCCTGGACCGCGGTGAACCAGACCTGGTTGGCGAAGATCCGGCGCGCGACACGCCGGCCCGCGCGTGGCAGCGTGCGCCACGAGGTCACGGTATCGCGGAAGAAGCGCGCCAGAGCCCCCACCTGGGAGATCTGGCGCGCCGTCCCACGACCCAACGCAGCGACTGGCGCCGTCACGCGCCGACGCGACTACGACTGCTGGAGTTGCTTCAAGCCGTCTTTCGCCTCGGTGTAGTCCGGGAAGGCGGCGATGGCTTGTTTGAACAATTCCGTGGCCTTGGCCGTGTCACCGCGGTCGGCGAAGAGCAAGGCGCGGGTGTAATACGTCACGGCCTCGGTCGGAATCTTGCGATTCTCGCGCTTCGCCAGCGCCACCTTGGAGAGGGGTGGGAGATTCAGCCCCTTGGTGATCTGCTGCGCCGACCTCACGACCATGTCGTAGAGGTTCTCGCGCTTGTCGCGGACCTTCTCCGTCTTGACGATCTCGCTCGTCTCGACGTTCACGATCCGCATGTCGAGGCGGAAATCGCCGTACCAATCCACGAAGCCGCCCAACACGACGTAGCGTGCGCCGACGAGCTTGCCGACCTTCGCCGCGGTGTTCGCATCCACGCGCCCGGAAGCGCCGAGATCCTGCTCGGCCAGGAGCTGCTTGATCTGCGAACGATCCACCACACGGAGCGCCGGATTGGCCGCGAACTCGTCGGTCAGCATCTGCTGGAGCCCGACGGTGAGGGCCTCGAAATCTTCCTTGTTCTGCCCGTACGAGCCACCGTTCGTGAACGGCAACACCGCGATACCGGGTCGCGAGTCGTTGCCCTGGGCCGCGAGCGGCGCTGCGAGCCCTGCCGCCAGGGCCAGCACCAAGAGTGAACGCCACCGCATATCCCTATCCTCCTTCAGAGGGTCAGTTCCAAGTCTTCCGTTGCCGCCAGCACCTCGATCCCGCTCCCCATGTCACGGGCGAGGGCGCGGGCCTCCGCGACCATCGTATCCATGCCGGCGTCGTCATGTTCCGGGCGATGATGAAACAGCACCAAGCGTGCCACGCCCGCCTCCACGGCCAGTTCCACCGATTCCGTATGTGACGAATGACCCCAGCCCCGATGGTGCTCGATCTCGGCGCCGTTGTACGTCGCGTCATGGATCATGACGTCGACCCCCGCCAGGAACTCGACCAGATCCCGCCGCCAGGTGGGGCCGACGTCGTAATCTCCCCCGGGACCAAGCTCGTTGTCTGTGATGTATGCCATGCTGGCACCGCCGCGGATCGGGGTCAGCCGGTAGCCCAGCGTGGTGCCCGGATGCCGGAGTCGCATCGCGCGGACGGCGAAGCCGTCGATCTCGAAGGCCCCCGGCGTGACGTGCTCGACGCGGAGCTCCGCCGCGACCTGATCGAGCGGCACGGGGAAAACGACCGGTTTCATCTGGTCGCGCAGGATGCCCTCCAGCGGCACGTCCCCCTGCTGCGCGCCCCAGATCCGGACCGCGTTGCCTTTGCCGAAGACGGGTGCGAAGAACGGGAGGCCCTGGATGTGGTCCCAGTGCGTATGGGTCATCAGGAGATCGACGGCCAGCGGGCCGTTCGCCGCTTCCACGAGGTGCCGGCCGAGCAGCCGAATCCCTGTGCCGGCATCGAGCACGACGAGCCGTTCGTCCTTCGCACCGTGCTCGGTGACCGCCACGCACGGGGTGTTGCCGCCGTACCGTGCCGTCTGTGGTCCGGGCGTGGGGATCGAGCCCCGCGCCCCCCAGACCGTTACCTGATAGCCCATGGGGCCCCGAGCTCGACCATGGTCGGGAACCTACGCGGACGCCCTAAGTGCAAGCAATGCAAGGGGTCACGGGCCCCGGGTGACTGGGCTCACGCGAGCCCGGCCGCCGCTTCCAGTGCCTTCCGATCGCGGATCGTGATTGAGCGGCGGGACACCTCGATGAGCCCTCGGTCCACGAGGTCGCGCATGGTGCGCGAGACCGTCTCCCGGCTCGAGCCGATCATCTGGGCGATCGTATGGTGGGTGACGCGCCGGGTGATGGTGAGGCCGTCGTTCTCGTCGGCGAGCTCGAGGAGGAGCCGCGCCACGCGGCCGAGCACGTCGAGCAGCACGAGGGCACCGATCTTGTCGTCGGCTCGGCGCAGGCGGCGGGAGAGGGCGCGCAGGAGGCCGAGCGCGATGCGGGGATGGTCCTCGAGGGCGGAATGGAAGTCCTCGCGGCGCAGCACCAGGAGGTTGGCATCCTCCATCGCGATCACGTGCGCTGAGCGGGGCTGGTCGTCGATCAGCGCCATTTCGCCGAAGAAGTCCCCCTCGCCAAGGACCGACAAGATCACTTCGCGGCCGTCCTCTCCGATGAGCACGACCTTGACGTGGCCTTGCACGACCACGTACAGCGCATCACCGGGGTCGTCCTCGAAGACGATGACGCTGTTCTTGGGGTAGCTTCGCTCGCGGGTGGCGTCTCCGACCCGGGTGAGCTCTTCGGGAGTGAGGTCCGCGAACAGCGGAACACGGCGCAACGTTTCAGCTAGGGGCATAGGGGTCGCCTCTCGGCGGGTTGGCGGTCGAGGTGAGCCAAGATTATCCCCCCTCGCCGGGCCTGTCAATTCGGCGTCCGGGCCGGGCGCTTGCCGCCATCTCTCGGCGCCAGTTATATTTGCACGTCTTGGAAGGAACCAGAGTCCGTCTACCGGAGTGCCACGCTTGAAAGCCAGTATCCATCCCGCCTATCAGCGCGCTGTCGTGCAGTGCGCCTGCGGCAATACGTTCGTCACGCGGTCCACGACCTCCTCGATCCACGTGGAGATCTGCGCCCGGTGCCATCCGTTCTATACCGGGAAGCAGAAGCTGGTCGACACGGCCGGCCGCGTCGAGCGGTTCCGCCAGCGCTACGGCTCGTCGAGCTCGGACGCCACGCAGGAGGCCTAAGCCTGGAAGCGCGGCTCGAAGCCGCGCTCGCCCGCGCGGCCGACGTAGAGCGGGAGCTCGCCGATCCGGCGACCGCACGGGATCCGCAGAAGCTGAAGGCGCTCGGCCGCGAGCATGCGCGGCTCGATCGTATTCGCCAATCCGCCACCCGTCTCGAGAAGCTCGCCGGTGACCTGGCCCAGGCCAGGGAACTCACGCGCGACCCCGACCCGGGGCTCCAGGAGCTCGCCCGAGCCGACGTCGATCGGCTCGAGCCCGAGATTCAGGAGCTCGAAGCGGAGCTCCACGAGCTCCTGATACCGCCCGATCCCCTCGATCAGCGCGACGTGATCGTCGAGCTGCGCGCCGGCACGGGGGGCGACGAGGCCGCGCTCTTTGCCGCCGATCTCCTGCGCATGTACCGGCGGTTCGCGGAGCGTCACGGCTGGCAGGTCGAGCTGATCGAGCTCTCCGAGGGCAATCTGGGCGGAGTCAAAGAGGCCATCTTCAAGGTGCACGGCGAGCGCGCCTACGGCGTGCTGCGACACGAGTCGGGCGTGCATCGGGTGCAGCGGGTCCCCGCGACCGAGGCCCAGGGACGCATCCACACCTCGGCGGCGACGGTGGCCGTGCTGCCCGAGGCCGAAGAGGTGGACGTGAAGATCGACGACAAGGATCTGAAGATCGACGTCTTCCGCTCCTCCGGTCCCGGCGGCCAGAGCGTGAACACGACCGACAGCGCGGTGCGCATCACGCACCTGCCCACCGGTCTCGTGGTCCAGTGCCAGGATCAGAAGTCGCAGCTCCAGAACAAGATCAAGGCCCTCGAGGTGCTGCGCGCGCGGCTCCTCGATCGGAGGATTGCCGAGCAGGAGGCGGCGCGCGCGCGCGAACGGCGCGCGATGGTGGGCACGGGCGATCGCTCGGGGAAGATCCGCACGTACAACTTCCCGCAGAACCGGGTGACCGACCACCGCATCAACCTGACGCTGCATCGCCTCCAGGAGGTGCTGGACGGCGATCTCGACGAGGTGGTCGAACATCTGCAGCTGGCCCATCGCTCGGAGCGGGCGGATGCCTGACGTGGCGGCGCGGACGGTCGCGGAGGTGGTGGCCGAAGGCGCGGCAGCGCTCACCGCGGCGGCGATACGCGATGCGCGCCGGGAAGCGGCCGCACTCTGGGCGGGGGTGACGGGGCACTCGGCCAGCCACGCCTGGCTCGAGCGCGAGCAGCCGGCCCGGGCGGCCGACGCGGACGCGTTCGCGCGCGCCGTCCAGCGGCGCGCGGCCGGTGAGCCGCTGGCGTACGTCACGGGGCGTGCCGGGTTCCGCACGCTCGAGCTCCACGTGGATCGGCGCGTGCTGATTCCCCGGCCGGAGACCGAAGGGCTCGTCGAGCGTGTCCTGGCCTTTGCGGCTCGGGGCGCACGATGGGGCCGCGTCGCCGACATCGGGACGGGGAGCGGGTGCATCGCGCTGAGCCTCGCCGCCGAGGGTCGGTTCCGGGACATCGTCGCGACCGATCTGTCGTCGGACGCGCTCGAGGTCGCGCGCGCCAACGCGGCGACGCTCGGGCTGGCGGAGCGCGTCACCTTCCGTGCGGGGGATCTCCTCGAGCCGATCGCCGAGGGCGGCTTCGACGTCATCGTGTCCAATCCGCCGTACGTGACCGAGGCGGAGTATGCCGCGCTCGATCCGGGGGTGCGCGACTTCGAGCCACGACTCGCCCTCATCTCCGGCGCGGAAGGTCTCGCGTCGACCACCGCGTTGCTCGACGGCGCGCGTGCGCTGCTCGCGGACGGCGGTCTCCTCGCGATTGAAGTAGATTCCGAGAGGGCGGCGCAGGCACTCGCGTATGCCCGGGCGGGCGCGTGGGCCGACATGTGCATCGAGCACGATCTCTTCGGCCGCACCCGCTACCTTCTCGCGACGACATAGACGACATAAAGGAGTTGCCACGGTGATCGACGAACGCGCCTTCGAGCTCGGCAGGCTGATCGGGCAGAGTGAGGAATACAAGGCCCTGCGCCGCGCGCACGAGCGCGTGAAGGAGACGCCGGAGCTGCAGGAACGCATGAACCGGCTGCAGGAGGCTGCCACCACCATCGAGGGCGAGGCGGCGGAAGGCCGCGAGCCGGGGGCGGAGATGGTCTCCATGTACAACACCTTGCTGAGCGAGATCCAGGGCGACTCGCAGTATCAGAGCGTGATGGCGGCGCAGTCGAACTTCGACAAGCTCATGGTGAAGGTGAACGAGCAGATCCTGGAAGGGATCCGGAAGGGCGCGGCCAGCCCCATCATCAGCCTGGGCTGACGGAGCGGCCGTGGCCGGGCTCTTCATCGCGCTCGAGGGGCCCGAAGGGGCGGGGAAGACCACCCTCCTCCGGCGCCTCGCACATCATATCCGCGAGCACGGGATCGAGACGGTCGAGGTGCGCGAGCCGGGCGGAACCCCGCTTGCGGAAGCGGCACGCACCCTGGTGCTCGATCCGGCCGTGGGCGCGCCACCCGCCGCGGAGCTCTTCCTGCTCCTCGCGGCGCGGGCGGACCTGGTGGAGCGCGTGATTCGCCCCGCGCTGGCCCGCAGCGCCGCCGTGTTGAGCGATCGCTACGATCTCTCGACGATGGCGTATCAGGTGGAGGGGCGTGGCTTGCCGCGTGAGGCGGTGATCGCGGCCAATCGTCTCGCCACGGGCGGGCTCACGCCCGACGTCATGCTGGTGCTCGACGTGCCGGCGGAGGTCGGCCGGGCGCGGCAGGCGGCGGCGGGGAAGACGCCCGACCGGATGGAACGGGAGGACGAGGCGCTGCACGAGCGTGTGGTGCGCGCGTTCGGCGCTGCCCAGGGGCCGGGCGTGATCCACGTGGACGCCACGCAGACCCCCGAGGCGGTTGAGGCGGCGGCCTGGAAGGTGGTGGCTGGACGGGTTCGGGAAACCTTTGGGCTCACGACGGGTTGAACGTCGGAGCGGCAATCGGAGATGAGGACGAGTATGAAGCCGAAGAATATCGTGCTGCTCGCGCTGGTGGGATTCGTCGCCTTCCTGTCGGGCGGGTGGCTGCTCCAGCGGAGCGCCTCGGGCGGGGAGAACGTGTACGGCCAGGCCCGCATGCTGGACGACGTGGTACAGTACGTCTCCCGGTACTACGTCGATTCGCTCAGCCAGAGCAAGCTGTACGACATGGCGATCGACGGCATGCTCGATCAGCTGCACGATCCCTACACCGTCTTCCTCCGGCCGAAAGACCTGAAAGAGCTTTCGCTCGCCACCACCGGCAACTACGGCGGGCTCGGCATTCGCATCGAGGTCGTGGACGGGTGGATCACGATCGTCTCGCCGCTCCCCGGGACGCCGGCCGACTCGGCGGGCGTCCAGGCGGGCGATCGCATCGTGGAGTTGAACGGCGCCTCGACGCACAACTGGAGCTCCGATACTGCCGTCACGCGGCTCCGCGGACCCAGCGGGTCGGTGGCGCACGTGACCATCGTGCGGCCGGGGATCGCGGATTCGATACACCTCGCCATCACGCGCGAGGTCATCCACGTCGATCCCGTGCAGTTCCCGATGGTGTTGGGTCATCACGTCGGCTACGTCCAATTGAATACCGTCAGCGAGCAATCGGCGGATGAGCTCAAGGCGGCGATCGACAGCCTGCGCCAGGCGGGCGCCCGGTCCGTCATCTTCGATCTCCGCTACAATCCCGGTGGCTTGCTGAATCAGGGGATCGCCGTCTCGGATCTCTTCTTGAACCGTGGCGAGGCCGTCGTCGAGACGCGCGGACGCGCGCCGGATGCCAGCGCCACCTATGACGCGGAGCATCCCCAGGCGTGGCCCGGGATGCCGGTGGTGGTGCTGGTCAACGGATACACGGCGAGCGCTGCGGAGATCATCGCGGGCGCGCTCCAGGATCATGACCGGGCGCTCGTGCTCGGCACGACGTCGTTCGGCAAGGGGCTCGTGCAGTCGGTGATCAGCATCGGCCCAGACGACGCGCTCAAGCTCACCACCGGCCGGTGGTACACGCCAAGCGGCCGCCGCCTCCAGCGCCCGACGGCGCACAATCCCGCGGATCTGGGCGGCACGATCGACGTGAACGGGCAGGATTCCACGGTCTCGGATTCGAACCCACCGAAGTTCTACACCGACGCGGGGCGCGTCGTGTACGGTGGCGGCGGCATCAAGCCGGACGTCACGGTCCGCGATACGCTGACCACGGGCGAGCAGAACTTGCTGAAGGCGATTGGTGGGAAGGTGACGGTCTTCAGTGGAGTCCTCTCGAGCTTTGCGCTCGCCGAGAAGGGAAAGCGTGGCTTCACGTCGCCCAACTTCACCGTCTCGCCCGCGACGATCGCGAGCTTCCGGCGCGACCTCGCGACGCGGGGGCTCACCGTCCCCGACTCCACCTGGAACGCCGGCGTGTCGTGGGTGCGAGATCAGCTGGGCTACGTGATCGCACGGTATGCCGTTGGCCGCTCGGCGGAAGTGCGGCGCCAGATCGCCCGCGATGCGCAGGTGCAGGCCGCGATCGCGCTGCTGGCCAAAGCATCGTCGCCCAAGCAGCTGTTCACGCTCACCGAGCAGACTGGCAAGACGCCGGCACCGCGTTGAGCACGATCGGCGTCATCGGGCCCGGTCGCGCGGGCACCGCGCTGGCGCTGGCGCTCACGCAGGCAGGACACCGCGTCGTGATCCATGGGCGGCGGGGGAAGAAGCTTCCCCCGCCGCTCGTGCTTTCGGTGGGGGCCGGCGCGCCGCCGTGGCTCGGCGACGTGGAGACGGTGTTGCTCGCCGTGCCCGATGCCGCCATCACGCCGATGGCGGCAACGCTCGCGTCCGCGGGCGGGATCGGTGCGTCACACGTCGTGTTCCATCTGTCCGGCCTGCTCGACGCCACGGCGCTCGCCCCGCTCCAACCGACCGGCGCCGCGCTCGGATCCTTCCACCCACTCAAGCCGTTCGCCACCGATCCGGAGGCGTCCGCTGCGACGCTCGCCGACGCGCTCGCGACCGTCGAGGGCGACGAGCGTGCGGTGACGCGCGGGCTCGCGCTCGCGCGGGACCTCGGAATGCGTGGCGAACGGATCACGGCGGCGGCGAAGCCGGTCTACCACGCGGCTGCCGTCTTGGCCTCGAACTACCCGGTGACACTCGCCGCGGCGGCGGATCGCCTGTTTCGGAGCGCGGGCCTCTCGCCGGAGGCCGCGCACGCGGGACTCGCGGCGCTGCTGCGCGGCGCCGCGGACAACGTGGCGCGCTTCGGCCCGGCCGGGCTCACGGGCCCGATCGCGCGTGGTGACGTCGAGACCGTGCGGCGCCACCTCGCGGCGCTGTCGGGCGAGGACGCGGTGCTCTACCGCGCGTTGGGCCGCGCGACGCTCGCGCTCGTGACGCTCGATGCGCCCACGCGCGCGAAGCTGGCGGCGCTCTTGGAGGGGACGGAAGTCGGGGGCTGACCGGGCGCGGTCAGGGCGTCACCACGCGGACGCCGTGCGGGACCTGGAACGCGAATTCGGCGGCTGGAATGGTGGCATTGGGCTCGAGCCGAACGAGGACCAGCCGACGCCGCTGCCCCGAGGTCTCGACCAGGTCGAGCCGGCGCAGGAGTCCGCTGGTGGTCGAGACGGCGATCGTCGCCTCGCGGAACGGCAGGCCTTCCACTTTCGGCACCAGATGCACGAGATCCACGGGGTCGCCCGCCACGGTATCGCGGCCGGCGTACGTCGCCGCGTAGCGCGTCCCCGGATCCTCCACGAATTGCGCGAAGAGATTGGGCGTGGTCGCGCCCGTCTGCGGCGCCGGTTGCTTGATCACCTGGTCCGGGACGGTGCTCGGCGTGTACGCCCAGAGCCAGGTGCCGTCGACGACGATGCGATCGCCCTTGGGCTCGCTGAAGCGCATCGCGAAGCGTCGCGGCGGCTGGAGATACAACATCCCGTGGGTGGTATCCGGCGCGCCGAGCATTGGGTTGATGAGGACCTGCACGAACGACGCGCGCAGGGTCTGGAGCTCGTGATAGGCGTGCTCGGCGCGCGCCAGGGCGGCGGTGGCATCTTGCGCGTGCGCGGACCCCGCGGCCAGCGCGAGCCCGAGCGCGATTGCGAAGGGTGTTCTCATGCGCGGACCGCCCGCGGCACGGGTACCGAGATCGTGCGGCCGATGGCCTTGGCGATCTCGGTGGTTTCCTGGACCAGGGTCGCGAACTGCTCGGGGTAGAGGCTCTGGGCGCCGTCGGAGAGCGCACGATCGGGATGGGGGTGCACCTCCACCATGATCCCGTCCGCACCGGCCGCCACCGCGGCACGCGCCATCGGGATCACCTTGTCGCGCCGGCCGGTGCCGTGGCTCGGGTCGGCGATGATCGGCAGGTGGGAGAGCTCGTGCACGAGCGGCACGGTCGTGAGATCGAAGACGTTCCGCGTCGCCGTGTCGAATCCGCGAATGCCGCGCTCGCACAGAATCACGTCGTGATTCCCCTCGGCCAGCAGATACTCCGCCGACAGCAGCAGCTCGGTGATGGTGGCCGCCGGTCCGCGCTTCAAGAGCACCGGTTTCCCCGCGCGGCCCGCGTGCTTGAGGAGTGAGAAGTTCTGCATGTTGCGCGCGCCGATCTGGATGATGTCGGCGTACTCCGCCACCAGGTCGACGCCCTCGGAATCCATCGCCTCGGTGACCACCAGCAGACCCGTCTCGTCGCGTGCCTTGGCGAGGAGCTTCAGGCCCTCGAGCCCGAGGCCCTGAAAGGTGTAGGGGGAGCTGCGGGGCTTGAAGGCGCCGCCGCGGAGAATGGCCGCGCCCGCATCCCGCACGAGCCGCGCGCTCTCGAGGATCTGCTCCTCGGATTCGACGGAACACGGGCCCGCCATCACGACCACGGCGTCCCCACCGATCTCGAGGCCGCCCGGCAATCGGATGATGGTGGGCTCGTTCTTCCATTCCCGTGAGACCTGTTTGTACGGCTGGGTGACGTGGATGATTTCCTTCACCCCGGGGAGCGCCGCGAGGCGCGAGGCATCCACGCGTCCGTCGTTGCCCACGAGCCCCACGGCCGTGCGCTGCGCACCGGGCATCGGTCGTGCCTGGTATCCCAACTCCTCGATGGTCTCCACCACCCGGCTGACCTCCGCCTGCGTGGCGCCGTGCTGCATGACGACGAGCATTACGTCTCTGCCTCGATGAAGAACCGATCGCCGTCGCGCGCGGCGACCACGGGACACGGGCAATGCGCCGCCGCCAGGGCGGCCGGCTGCACCGTCTCGATCGGTGGATAAAAGTGTGTCAGCACCAGGCGGCGTGCGCGCGCCTCGCGCGCGAGCGCGCCGGCCTGCTCTGGTGTCAAATGTATCGCGATCGCCCGATCCGCGGGCAGCGAGCACTCGGCGAGCAGGAGATCGCAGTCCGTCGCCCAGGTGGCGAGCTCGGCGCTTGGCCCGGTATCTCCGGTATACACGAGGCGCGATCCGCCGTGCCCGACCGCATACGCCAGGCTCTCCTCGGTGTGCGGCGTCGCGTGGGCCTCCAGGGTGACGTCGTCGGCGAGCGTGGTGCGCTCGCCGGACGCGATCTCCACGATCTCGAGCGGATATCCGGGCTCGAGCACCCAGTCACCGAAGGCCGCGGCGAGCAGCGTGAGGCGCGCCTGGAGGCCCACCGGGCCGAGCAGGGTGAGCGGGGCGGTACGCGCGGGCTCGGTGCCCCATTTCTGGGCGAAGAGCAGATGCGGGAGCTCGCCCCAGTGGTCGACATGGAAGTGAGTCAGGGCAACGTGCGTGACCTCGGACCATGGAATGGCGAGCGTTGCCGCGCGGTGGAGCGTGCCGGCTCCGCAGTCGAGCAGTAGGCGTACGGGACCAGCCTCGATCCAGTGCGCCGGTGCCGTTCGGCTCGCCGAGGGCGCTACCGTACCCGAGCCCAGCACCACCAGCTCCATCTCAGTGCGCACCGAGAAAGACGATCCGCTTGAAGAAGACGCCGTCGGGCGTCGAGAGCTTCGCGAGATAGATGCCCGGCGGCACCGTCTCGCCGTCCGAGGCCGTGCCGTCCCACGTGAGATTCGGATCGCACTGGCTCGATGCCCCGATGGCGGGCCGGCCGTACCGCCCGGTGGCGAGTGTCGGTCCCAGCCGGGCGTTCGGCAGCAGCGTGCGGACGAGGTGCCCGCGCAGGTCGAGAATGTCGAGCCGCACGGCGCCGTCGTGCGCCAGATCGAACCAGAAGCAGGTGCTCGTCAGACCCGTGACGGTGTTGGGGAACGGGTTCGGGAAGTTCTGGAAGAGCGCCGTGATCGCGGGGACGGTCTCGTCGATGATGAGGAAGGTGCCGCGGCTCGTCGTGATGGTACTGTCGGAGCCGAGGAGCGCCGTGACGCGCCAGATGTACGGCGTGTTGCGCTCGAGGTCGTGGTCCGGCACGAAGGAGAGCGCTCGCACGCTGTCGGTGGAGTCCTCGACGACGCCGTCGTCCGCGCGAATGATCGCGACGCGATACAGAAACGGCCCGGGCGGCGTCGTCACATCGGGCGAGGTCCAGGTGAGCGGCGGCCGCACGTCGCGGATCGTCGAGCCCGCCGGATCGTCGAGCGTCGTGAGCGTGACCCAGGGCGGGACGGTGTACGCGACCGGGGAGCGCACCCGGAAGACGGCGGAATCGGCTGCCGTCGCGGTGACCTCGATGGCGCGCGTGGTGCCGGGCTTGAGCGGGCTCGTGATCGCGAACGACGTGACGTCGATGGTCGTGTCGAGCACGGTGGTCTGGAAGCTCGTATCCGCACTCATGCGCAGGCGATACGTCACGGGACTCGCGAACGCCGGAACGTCGGCGGCGGTCCAGTCGAACCGCGGGGTGACTGAGGTGAACGTGGTACCCGCGGGCAGCGTGACCACGACCCCGCGCGGGAAAGTGGCCGCCACCGTGACGTTGGGCATGCCCCAGCCCTGGAGGGTGTCCGGACTCGCGGCGTTCGACCCCGCCTTCCGCAAGGCGTCGCGAATGTCGATCGGCCCGAAGGTCGGGTGGATCTCCTTGATCAGGGCGGCGGCGCCGGCGGTGAGCGGGGTGCTGAACGACGTCCCGCTCCAGCGCATGAAGTAGTCGGGCACGCGGGTCCAGATGGCGACGCCCGGTGCGGTGACGTCGGGTTTGATGCGGAGATCGGCCGTCGGGCCGCGCGAGCTGAAGTTCGCGAGCACGCCGAGCGAATCCACCGCCCCCACCGAGATCACGGAGTCGCCGTCGGCGGGCGTCTCGAGGCTGCGCGATGCCGGACCCGCGTTGCCCATCGAGGTCACGACGGTGATTCCGCGTGCCGCCGCGGCATCGGCGGCGACGGTCGTGACGGCCACGTCCCCGTTCAACTGGCTGAACGTGTAGCCGACCCCGCCGTCGAAGGTGCGGTAGCCGAGGCTCGACGAGACGATCGTGGCGCCGAGAGAATCCGCCCACTCCAGCGCCGCAACGTAATTGTCCTCCTCGACCTTGGTCTCCGAGCGGACGTCCTCGGTCTTGGCGAGGAGGTACTCCGCATCGGGAGCAACGCCGATCAGGGAATCCGGCACCATCCCCGCCAGCAGCGACCAGGTCGCGGTGCCGTGGGTGGAGGCCCCGTCGGGCGTGCCGCCCGCGGTGGTATCCTGGGGCTGGTCGCGCACGATCGAGTCGTTGAACACGAAATCGTACTGCGCGATCACGTTCGCCTGGGCGAACGTCGCGAGCTCCGTCTCGAAGCCCGCATCGAAGATCGCGATCCGCACGCCGGCTCCCCGGTATCCTCGGGCGACGAGCGGGAACATGTTCATCACGCGGAACGGCATCGCGGAGGGTCCGTACGCGGAATCCGGTCCCGCAGTGGGGGCGGCGCCGGGAAGGGGCGGCGCCGCGCTCGGGACCGGCGTCCGCGGCCGGACGAACACGACCACGGGCTGGATGTGCCGGAGCTCGGGGCGCGCGCGGAGCGCACCGAGGGCCTGCGCGGTCACCACCGCGGAGACGGCGTGCAGCCAGCGACTCGTGCGGCGGACGCGTCCACCGGAGGCCGACACCAGCGCGCGCACGGTGCCGAGCGGTACGGCGGGCCTGGCGAAGAGCCAGACGATGCGGGTGGAATCGGTCGCGAAGGCGTTGTCGAGCGCGCGGGACACGGTCGGCCGCTGCGCGTGCGCGGTGCCCGCCACGAGCAGCGCCGCCATCGCGAGCACGGTCGCGCGGGACACGCTCACACCGGGGCGGGCTCGCCCAGCCGCACACCGACGATCGTCGAGACGCCGGGCTCCTGCATCGTCACGCCGAAGACCGCGTCGGCCACCTGCATCGTGCGCGGGTTGTGCGTGATCACGATGAACTGCGTGTCGCGCTTGAACTCACTCAGGAGGCGGACGAACCGCGTCACGTTGGCGTCGTCGAGCGGGGCGTCGACCTCGTCGAGCAGGCAGAACGGCGCCGGCTTGGCGAGGTAGATCGAGAAGAGCAGGGAGACGGCCACGAGCGCGCGTTCGCCCGAGGAAAGCAGGTGGATGCGCTGCGTCCGCTTGCCGCGCGGTGCCGCCTGGATCTCGATCTCGCTGTTCAGCGGATCGCTCTCGTCCGCGAGCCGCACGTCACACTGCCCGCCCTCGAAGAGCGTGTGGAAGACGGTCTGGAAGTGCTCACGAATGGCGACGAACGTCTCCACGAAGAGCGTGCGGGCGGTCTCGTCGATTTCCTTGAGCGCTTCCTGGAGCCGTGTGCGCGCCTCGACCAGATCGTCGCGCTGGCCCGTGAGAAACTCGAGCCGCTTGGTCTCTTCGGCGTGTTCCTCCACGGCCAGTGCGTTCACGGGCCCGATCGCCTCGATCGCGGCGGTCAGGCGGGCGGCTTCTTCGCGCAGCGTGTCGAGATCGCCCTCCACCGTCGGTGCCTCGGCGAGGAGCTGTTCGATCGGACGGTGCCACTCGCCCTCGATCCGCTCCGTCAGGGCCTCGCGCCGGCCCGCCACCTGCGTCGCCTCGAGATCGATGCGATGCGACTCCTCACCGAGCGTGGTGACGTCCTGCCGCGCGGCCTCGAGCGCCCGCTCCGCCGCCTCGAGCCGCCGCTCGGCCGTATGGACCGCCGCCTCGGCGGTCTCGGCGGCCTGCGTGAGCTCCGTGACCGCGACGCGTCGCTCCGCGAGCGTATCCACCCACTGCTGCCGCTGCTGGCTCACGGCGGCGATGTCGCGCTCGATCCCGGCGACTTCGTCGTCGAGCCGTGCCATTTCCGCTTCGGCCTCGGCGAGCGCGGCGGTGGCGCGCTCCGCGCGCTCACGGGCCGCCGTCTCGCGGGCGGAGACCTGCGCCTCCTCGACCTGCCAATGAACCCTGCGCTCGCGCGCGGCCTCCTGCTGCGATTCGACGTCGGCGAGCGCGGTGCGGTGCCGGCCGAGCGCTTCTTCGACACGGGCGCGCTCGGCATCGGCGCTCTCGGCCGCCTCGCGGACCTCCCGCGCGCGCGCCGTGCGCTGCATGACCAGCTCGGCGAGCCGCGTTGCCGCGGTGGCCGCTTCCGCGGCCTCGCGCGCGACCCGTTGCTCGACCCGCTCCGCATCGTCGGCGTCGCCTTGCGCGTCGCGGAGCGCCTGATGCGCCGATTCTGCCGCGGCGTTGGCTTCCGCGAGCGCCGTCTCGGCCGCACGATGCGCCTGCACCGCCGCCTCGAGCGCCTGGCCGCGTGCCGCGAGATCGCCTTCCTTCGCCGCGAGGCCCGTGCGCACGGCCTCGAGATCGGCGCGGCGGGCGAGCGGCCCGCCGCCCGCGTCGTCGTCGCCGGCGAGGACGACCGCGCCGTTCGGCCGTCGGATGGCCCGGCCCGACGGCTCGAGCACGTCGTGGCCCGCGAGCAGGACGCGAGTCCACGCTTCCGCGGGACCGATCCCGGAGACGGCAGGCTCGCCGGCCGCGGGTGATCCACCCGTGGGCCCGTCCGCGGGAAGGAGCACGAGCGGTCCCGGTGTCTCGGCGGCGTGCCACGCGCGCACCGCGTCCACGACGGCGCGATCGCGCACCAGCACGGCGTTGAGCCAGTCGCCGAGCAGACGTTCGCCGAGCGTGGCCTCCGCCTGCGAGGTGCGGAGGAAGTCGCTGAGCGGCCCGAGGATCGCGCCCTCGCCGAACCGGGCGCGCTCGTCCAGGAGCCGTCGTGCCGCGGGGGCGAGACCGACCCGCTCACGCTCGAGCTTCTCGAGCGCCTCGCGTCGCGCCGTGAGCTCGGCCACCGCCTCCTCGGCGGCGCGTCGATCCGCCCGCGCGGCGCTTTCCGATTCCCGCGCCGCCGCCAGCGTATGCCGCGCGCGCTCGAGACCGGCATCCGCCGCGCGGGCCAGGCCGGCGTGGCGCTCCAATTCGACGCGCGTGGCCTCGCAGCGCGCGACCGCCCGCTCACGCTCACCGGCCAGCGCGTCGCGGCGCTCCGCCGCGACCGCGGTCTGTGCCTCCAAGTCCTCGAGCTCGCGCGTCAACGCGGCCGCTTCCCCCGCGAGTGCCCGGTGCCGCTCGGCTAGCCGCTGCAGGGTCTCTTCCCGGGCGCGGACCTCGGCGCGCGCCTGAGCGAGGCGGGTGCGGGCGTCTTCCTCGGTGGCGGTCCGCAGATCGAGCTCCGTCTGCACCGAGGCGCGCGCCGTCGTCGCCGCCGAGTGCTCGGTCGCCGCGGCCTCGCGATCGCGCGTCGCCTGTGCCGCGCGGGCCTGCGCCGCTTCGCGCTCCGCCGCCGCCCGCGCCTTGCGATCGGCGGCGTGCTGGAGGCGCTCCCCGGCCAGATTGAGGTCGCCCTCGAGGCGACCCACATCGAGCCGCGCCTGGCCGAGACGACGCTCGACCTCCGTGCGCCGCGCCTCCGCGGTCGCGCGCTCCTGCACGCACCCTTCGCGCTCCCGCTCGCGGGTCGCGACCCCGTCGCGCGCTGCAGGCGTGCGGGTGGTGAGCCGCTCCCGCGCGGCGGCAAGCGCCGCCTCACGCTCGGCAAGCTGGGCGAGATCGTGCCGGGCGAGCGTCATCACGATCGCGAAGCGATCGGCCGTGAAGGTGGCGTAGCGCTCGGCCTTGCCGCGCTGGCGGGCGAGGCTCCGGACCTCGCGCTGGACCTCGGAGATGATGTCGTCGAGACGCTGGAGGTCTTCCGCCGTTCGCTGCAGCTGGCGCTCGGTACTCGTCTTCCGGTCGCGGTAGAGGCCGATCCCGGCGGCTTCCTCGAAGAGGGAGCGCCGCTCTTCGGCCTTGTCGGAGAGCAGGCGTTCGATCATCTGCGCCTCGATCACCACGCCCGCGTCGCTGCCGAGACCGGTGCCGCGAAGGAGATCCTGCACGTCGCGCAGGCGCACCGGCGCCTGGTTGATCAGGTAGTCGCTCTGGCCGCTCCGCGAGAGCCGCCGCGTGAGCACCACTTCCTGAAACGACACGGGCAACGTGCCGTCGCTGTTGTCGAAGTGCAGGGAGACCTCGGCCACGTTCACCGGCCGGTGCTTGGCCGCGCCGTGGAAGATGACTTCTTCCATCTTTGCGCCGCGGAGGAGGCGCGCGCGCTGCTCCCCGAGCACCCAGCGCACCGCGTCGGAGATGTTGGATTTCCCGCACCCGTTGGGGCCGACGACCGCCGTCATCCCTTCGTCAAACGGCAGGTCGACGTGGTCGGCAAAGGACTTGAACCCCGCGATCTGGATACGGGTCAGCTTCATTCCGGCGTTCCGATTCGAGTGATGAGGACGCCCCGCACGCCCAACGCGGTGAGCAGGGAGTCGGCGGTGTGCGCCTGCTCGGGGACCTCGAAGGCTCCGAGGAGCATGCGCGCCGTGCCGTCGGCTTCCGGCACAATGTACGCGGGAATCCCCCGCTCCCGTAGCCCCTCAGCGGCCTTGCGCGCGTCGCGCGCCGAGGGGAAGGCACCGAGGGCATACGCGAGGGGGGTGCGGAGGATCGTGCCCTGGGGGCGATCCACGAGACCGTCGTGCCAGAGCGCCCGCCGCAGGGAGTCGGCCGCTGCGGGCGTGGAGAGCGCTCCCACGAGGACGCGATACCACACGCCTTGGCGGCCGAGCTCCGTCGGCGTGACCGCCACGACCGCGGCCTTGGCCTTGAGTTGGCCTCCGTACGCCATCGCGGCCGGGAGCGTATTGAACGCCGCAACCTGCACCGAATAGAAGAGCGAGTCGCCCTTGGCGGCCGGGAGCGGGCTCGGGGTGACCAGCGCCGGCGTTGCGGGATGCTCGGACGCCGTCGTGCGGCTCGGTGCGGCCGCGGGCGGACGCGTGGCGGCGCTCGACGGCTGGTCGGGCGGTGCCGAGTGGGTGTGGCGGATGAGCAAGGTGCCGGCGATCAACACCGCGCCGATCGCCACCACGCCGGTGACGTAGGGGCGCGTGCGGCGGCGATGTCGGGTGCTGCGGGACGGCCGGAGGGATCCCACGGGGGACCGACGGGTCGTGAAGGTCGGCGAGGGGCGCCGGATGCCGGGAGCGGGCGCGGCGATGCTCGGTCGGCCCGTGACCGTGCCGAGGAGCGGGACGTCGCTCCAATCTTCGCGCATCGGGCCGGCAGCATCACCCAGGGCGACGACGCCGTCGGGGACCAGCGCGAGCTGCTCCGCGATCGGGAGCGTCGCGAAGAGCAGGAGCACGGCGCCCTCGGAGGCGAACCCCCGGCGCAGGCGCTCCCATCGGGGGCTCTCGATGATGGCATCCGGCCGGGACGTCGCCGTCCCCGCCCCGATGAAGTGCAGGTTCAGCACGGGTTGCTCGCAGGCCACGTGCGAGAGCGAGGCGCCGTGCTCGAAGGCGTCCACCACGCCTTCGGACAGTGCGTTGGGAGCGGCCGCGTCGAGGGCATGGGCGTCGAGTGTCGCATCGATGAGAGCGACGCGCCGCTCGCCCGCGGCGGCGCGGGCGAACGCCCACGCGGTGTGGGCTGCGACTTCGAGGTTGCCGCCGGCGAGGAGGACGATCGCGGTGCGGTTGGCGAGGAGCGCCGGAACGGCGTTCGGGAGGTCGCCGAGCGCCAGCGCCCGCGGGGTCATGGCGTCGGCGCGGCGGGAGGAGTCTGCGTGTAGATCCAGAACGGCATGCCGAGCTTGCGGCCGGTGGCCTCGGCTTCCTCCCGGGTGGCGTAGGGACCGATCACCACCCGGTACATCTGGTCGCTGTCGGCGGGGGCGAGCACGGTGGCCTTGAGCCCGGCCTGTCGCAGGTCGCCCGCGAGGTTGTTGGCCCAGCTGGGGTTGCTGGTGCTGCTCACCTGGACGTACATCCGGGTTCCCGGCTGCTGGGCGGCGGCCGCGGTGCTGCGTGCGGCGGTCTCCGCCACCACGAGCGGCGGCCGCCGCGGGTCCCACGGAGCGGTGAGCCACCGGTCGGACGCCCCGCCCGCCACGCGTCCCACGGTCTTGAGCGAGTCGGCGCTCAGCGCGATCACATCTTTGCCCACACGCGTCACGATCGTGCCGTCGGGTGCCACGGCCGGGAGGTCGTCATCCCATGCGGTGGAAATCGTTTGTACGGGGCGGTCGTCGATCATCGACGCGACCCAGGCGCTGTCTCCGGTGCGGGGCCGGGCGAGGAGGACGCGGCCGTACGGTCCGTTGCGCAACGCGCGGGCGGGGCCGGGAAGGGTGAGCTTGGAGATCACCGAGCGGTCGAAGCGGTCGAGCACCACGAGGTGCCCGTCGGCCGTGGCTGCGTAGATCCGGTTTCCCGCGGGGGAGAAGATGGCCGTCAGCGGGGTCTCAGCGAGCCGAATGAACTCGTCGGCACCGGGATGCAGGAGGTCCAGCACCGCGATCCCGCTGTCGGTCGCTACTGCGGCGGCGTCACCCCAGCGCGCGACGTCCACGGGCCCGTCGGGGATCCGCCGGCGCTCGGGCTTTTGTGCCGACGACTGCACCTGCTCGAGCCAGTGGCCCGAGTCCGAGCGGACCTCGATGACGACGCGGCTGCCGTTCGTGCCCCACAGCCCGGTGATGGCGCCGTGCGCCGTTCCCACCTCGGTGGCCTTGCGGCCGTTCATGGCCGCAATCGTGCTGTCCTGGAGCGCGAGCACGGCGGTACCGCGGGGTCCGAGGGTGGCCAGCGCGACGTTCGAGTCGACCGTGCGCGGCGGTCCTCCACCCAGGTCCACCGCGACGAGATCGTGATCCGGCGTGAGCACGAGCAGCTCGTCGTCGTCACCGTCAAACCCGACGACCGACGCGGCCACCAGCGAAGGGGCGTTGAACCGCCAGTCGGCGGGCACGAGTCCCGGCAGTCGATAGACCTGGACATCCCCCGCGCCGCGGCGACCGGCGAAGCGGAACGCGACGGACGTACCGACGTTCACGCTCGCCGCGCGCGCGACGACGGCGTGCTGGAGCTGCGCGACCTCCGGTGGGGGCGAACCGCACCCGGCCAGGAGCACGCCTAGGAGAGGAATCCACGAGACGCGTGCGGGCACGATGGCAACCTAAGGCGCTCGCACGGGGCGAACAAGCGGCGGGCGGGGACGGCGGAGCGCTATGGTGCGGCCGGCCACTCGAGGCGCGGGGCGTCGGCCCAGAGGCGCTCGAGCTGATAGAAATCGCGTACCGTGGGATGGAAGAGGTGCACGACGACGTCCACGAAATCCAGGAGGACCCACCGGCCCGCGTTGATGCCCTCGACGTGGTGTGGCGACCGCCCGGCCTCGCGCATCTGCTCGAGCACCCGCTCGGCGAGCGCGCGCACGTGGGTGTCCGATGTCCCGCTGGCGATGATGAAGAAGTCGGTCGCGTCGCTCACGTCGCGCAGGTCGAGCACGACGATGTCGCGCGCCTTGTGGTCGTGCAGGGCAGTGACGGCGACCCGGACGTCGGCATCCAGCGTGGATTCCGGTTTGGACTTAATGCGGCGTGACCGAATCTGTTCCTGCCTGGCGATCGGTGGCTCCCTCGACTTGGTAGAAGACGCCCCATGCACCGGGGCCGGCGTGCACGCCGATGACTGCGGTAACACTATTCACGATGATGGGCGCGGGTCCATAGCGCGCCTTTAATTCGGTATGCAGCGCCTCGGCGGCTTCGGGGGCGTCGGCGTGCACGATCCCGAAGCGGAGCTTCGCGGGCCGGGGCGTGAGGCGGCGCTCGAGGTGCGCGAGGACGCGAGGGATGAGCGCGTCGCGGCCGCGGACGCGGTCGAGCGGCACCACGCGTCCTTCTTTGTCGAGCTCGAGGATCGGCTTCACGTCGAGCAGCGCCCCGAGCCACGCGCGACCCCGTCCGACACGGCCGGAGCGCAGCAGGTTCTCGAAGGTGTCCACGGTGAAGATCGCGCCCGACCGATCCCGTGTCCGATCGAGATCCTTCGCGATCTCCGCGGCCGACTGGCCTCGCTCGGCGAGCTCGGCCGCGCGCGAGGCGAGGAGGCCGAGGCCGAGGGAGACGGTGCGGGAATCGACGACGCGAATGTCGCCCCCGACTGCCTTGGCGGCCACGACACCGGAGGCGTAGGTCCCCGAGAGCGCCTTCGCGAGGAGGACGCAGACCACCTGCTCCGCCGATGCCTTGGCATCCTGCAGTGCGCGTGCGAAGGCGCCCGGCGTCGGCTGCGACGTCGTGTAGATCGCCCCGTCGCGCATCCGGTGGTAGATCTCGTCGCCGGAGAGCTCGACGCGGTCCTGGTAGGTGCGCTCGCCCTGGATCACCTGCAGCGGGATCAGCACCATGCCGTGGCGATCGAGCTCGGCGTCCGGGAGATCGCACGAGGAATCCACCACCACCGTCACCGCGCGCGCTTGCGTGGCATGCAGCCCCTGGTGCTGGAGCCGCATGTCGTCGGCCTTGGTGGTTTCGATCTCTCCCCATCCGGCGGCGAGGGTGAAGACGTCCTCCGGCGTGTCGGTGTGGACGTGGAGTTTGAGCAGGTCGCCGGTGGAGAGCACGACGATCGATCCGCCGAGCGTCCGGAGTGCCGCGCGGACATCGGCGCTGGCGGGAATGGCCGTCCCGCGGACCAGGACCTCGGTGCAGAACTGGTAGTCGCGCTCGGCCGCGACCTCGGCCATGGCGGCCGCGTCGGGGATCTCCGCGTGCGGCGGCTCGATCGCCGGCACGATCGGGTCGCCTTCGATGAGCCGGACGACGCCCTCGAAGAGCCGGACGAACGCCTTGGCGCCGGCATCCACCACGCCGGCTTCCTTGAGCGCTTCGAGGAGGTTCGGGGTGTCCTCTAGCGTGCGCTCCGCCTGCTGGAGCGCACGGCGCATGAGCTCCTCGAAATCCGCCGTCTCGCCGGCGGCGCGCTCCGCCTCGGCCGCCACGTCGCGGGCCACCGTGAGGATGGTGCCTTCGACCGGCTCGTCCAGCGACGCCGAGAGGCGTTCGGCCCCCGCGCGGATCGCGGCGGCCACCGCCTGCGCGTCGGCCGTCTCCCGGGGGCCGAGCTCCTCACGGAATCCGATCAGGAATTGCGAGAGCAGCATGCCGGAGTTCCCGCGGGCCGCCATGACGCACGCCTCGGCCATCGCGGTCGTGACATGCGGCAGTGCCGCGTCCCGCCGGAGCCCCCGGACCCGCGTCGCCACCGCGCGCAGCGTTGTGGCGAAGTTGGTGCCCGTGTCGCCGTCCGGGACCGGGAAGACGTTGATCCTGTTGAGCTCGTCCCGGCCGGCATCGACCCAGTCGGCGGCCGCGAGCAGCGACCGGCGCAGCCGTGGGCCGTCGAGATAGGCGATGCGGACCGCGGCGCCGCTCACTCCGCTTTGACGACCCAAATCCGCACTTCGGGACGGACGTCGGTGTGCAGGCGGATCGTCACCTTGCTCACCCCGATCATCTTGATCGGCTCCGCCAGCTCCACGTCGCGCTTGTCGACGGCGAATCCCAGCTCGGCGAGCTTCCCGGCGATGTCGGCCGAGGTGATCGAGCCGAAGAGCCGATCGCCCTCGCCGGTCTTGGCCGTGAAGGTGAGATCGGTGGCGGTGAGCTTCGCGGCGAGCTCCTCCGCTTCCGTCCGATTTGCCGCCGCCTGAGCCGTCCGCCGCTTGGCTTCGGCGGCCACCTGCCGTTTGTGGCTCTCGGTGGCCGGATAGGCCAGGCCGCGGGGGAGCAAGAAGTTCCGCCCGTAGCCGTCCTTCACTTCGACCACCTGGCCGGCCTTGCCGACCTTCGCGACGTCCTGCCTGAGAATCACTTCCATGTGCGATCTACGCTCCTACCGGGGGCGGGGTGAGCCACCGCCGACGAAGGTCCAGAACCGAGTCCAGGAGACCTAGAACAATGGCGCCGAAGAACGCCGCGAGCAATGATACGATCGCGAGGATCACCAGGCTCCCCCACCACGCGATCGAAATGGCCGCGCTGCCACGCCTGCCGAGCGCGAAGGTCATCACCGCCAGTCCCCGCAATGCGTAGAGCGCGGCAACGAGTAGCAGGCCGTTCACTGCCAATGCGAACAGGCCGTCCGCCTGCTCGAGGATGGACAGCGCCGAGTGCGTACCGTGGGCATACCTGACGATGAGCACGGCCGCGGGCACCACCGCCAGCCATCCGAGGTGCTCCGAGAACCGGAAATCGCGAAAGCGTCCCGGTGCGAGGCCGGCCGTCCCCGGGGCGACCCGGTCCGCGATCAGTGCGGCGAGGCCGCAGCCGGCCACGAGCACGAGCGCGAGCGCCGCCGGAAACGCCGCGGCCATTACCGCGATCGTCAGACGGACCCTCGGTTCGGCTGCCCGGATCGCGTCCTGACTCGTGTTCTTGAACACCGTTTCGAACAGCGCGTTCATCGCGTTGACTTCTTCGCGCAGGGGCAGCTCGATGTTACGGGCGACGTACCAGTGGAGCTCGTGCCACGAGATGCCCTGCGCCGCGAAGAGTGCTGCCACCAGCACCGCCGTCATCGCCGACGTCAACAGTGCGCGATGCGCAAAGGACGAGCGTGACGTGGCGGAGGTCGCCGCGAACGTCACGCCTCCGATCAGCGCGGTGGCGCTCGCCGTTTGAGCAGGGAGGCCGCTCCCCGATGCCAGCCAGAGTATCCCCACGACCGCCGAAATGAGGCCCGCCATGACGAGCGTACGTGGGCGCGGGGTGGCCACCAGCACGAGCATCGCCAGTGGAATGGCCGCAAGCCCGATCGGGGAATCGAGGCCCGGTGGCGCCACGAGCGCGAACGCGATCGTGGCCAGGAGCAACCGCCCGAGCGGCCTGCGCTCGGACGGAGCCGTCATCTTAGCGGGCGTAGCCCCGGATGTACGGCAGGAGCGCGAGATGCCGCGCGCGCTTCACCGCCGTGCTCAGCTGGCGCTGGTGCCGCGCGCACATGCCAGAGAGCCGGCTCGGCAGAATCTTGCCGCGCTCGGTCACGAAGCGGCTCAGCGTGCGCTCATCCTTGTAATCGAGCACCCGCACGCCCAGCTCGCATACGGGACAGGTCTTCGATCGGCGCCTCATTCGTGGCTCCCCCCGTCCGAATCGTCATCGTCGTCCCGGCCCGCGCCCACGGGTCGCGGTGCCTCGCCCTCGTTCACCACGACGAGGTAGCGCAGGACGCCCGCGTCGAGCTTGAGGGCGCGCTCGAACTCGACCAGCAACGTCGGTTCGGTCTCGAGCTCCACGATCACATAGTAGCCCGTCTCCTTGCCTCGGATCGGGTACGCGAGCGTGCGCTTGCCCCAGTGATTGACGTTCGATACGGGTTCGGGACGCTCGGCGGACTTGAGGAGCTCGTGGAAGCGCTCGAGGCTCCCATTGATCTGCTCCTCTTCGAGCGCACTATCGAAGATGTAGACGACTTCGTACTTCCTCGTCATGGCACCGTCCTTCGGTCATGTGGCCCCGGCCAGGTGCGGGCCGGAGCAGGTGGTATGTAATGCTGCGGGGCGAAAGGTACTCGGGCGGTACAGGGCGGTAAAGGGCGGAAACGGGCGTTCAAACGTTGAAGCGAAAGAGCAGGACGTCGCCGTCCTTCACCACGTACTCCCGGCCCTCGCTCCGCACCGCGCCCTCTTCCCGCGCCGCCTTCCAGCCCTTGAGGCGGATGAAATCGTCGAAGGACACGGTTTCGGCCCGGATGAAGCCGCGCTGGAAGTCGGAATGGATCGCGCCCGCGGCATCGAACGCCGTGGCGCCCACGGGTATCGTCCACGCCCGCACCTCCGGCTCCCCCGCCGTGAAGAACGTGTGGAGTCCCAGCAGGTGGTAGCCGGCGCGGATCAGACGGTCGAGCCCGGGCTCGCTCACGCCGGCGCTTTCCAGGAACTCCCGCCGCTCCTCCGGTGGAAGCTCGGCGAGCTCCGCCTCGAAGCGCGCGGAGAAGGTCACGACCTCCGCCGTCTCGTGATGCGTCTTTGCCGCGGCCCGCAGGGCCTCGACGAAGGCATTCGAGCCGCCGGCGAGGTCGTCCTCGTTCACGTTGGCCGCGTAGAGCACCGGCTTGAACGTGAGCAACCCGAGCCGCTTGAGCCGCACGGTGTCTTCCGGGCCCTCGACCGCCGCCCGTGCCCCTTTGCCCGCGTTCAAGGCCGCGAGCACGCGCTTGAGCAGCACCAGCTCCGCGGCGTCCTCCTTGTTCCCGCCACGCGCGCCTTTCTCGAGCCGTTCCATACGCCGCTCGATCGTGGCGAGATCGGCGAGCGCGAGCTCCGCCGTGATCACGTCGTGGTCTCGCACGGGATCGACGCTGCCCATCACGTGCAGGACGTCGGGATCCTCGAAGCAGCGCACGACCTGCACGACCGCGTCCACTTCGCGGATGTGGCCGAGGAACTGGTTCCCGAGGCCCTCGCCCTTGCTCGCGCCCGCCACGAGGCCCGCGATATCCACGAACTCGACGATGGCGGGGACGATCTTCTTGGGATGGACGATCGCCGCGAGCTCGGCGAGACGTGGATCGGGGACCTCGACCACGCCGACGTTCGGGTCGACCGTGCAGAACGGGTAGTTCTCGGCCGCCGCGCCCGCGTTGGTGAGCGCGTTGAAGAGCGTGGACTTGCCGACGTTCGGAAGGCCGACGATGCCGAGACGTAACATGGGCGGGCGAAGGCGGGCGAAGGCGGGCAGAGGCGGTCGGGCGGTGCCGTGCCCGCCCAAGTCCGCCTACGCCCGCCCGTGCCCGCCTATTTAATGAACCACGGCGCGAGCACGAGGCTCACCACCGACATCAGTTTGATCAGGATGTTCATGGACGGGCCGCTGGTGTCCTTGAACGGGTCACCCACCGTGTCGCCCACGATGGCGGCTTTGTGCGGATCGCCGCCCTTTCCGCCGTGCGCGCCGCCCTCGATGTGTTTCTTCGCGTTGTCCCACGCCCCGCCGGCGTTGGCCATGAAGAGCGCCAGCATCACCCCGGTGAGCGTGGCGCCCGCGAGCATGCCGCCGAGCGTCTGGACGCCGAAGAGCTTGCCGACGATCACGGGCGCGGCGATGGCGGTGACGCCGGGCAGGATCATCTCCCGGAGCGCCGCGCGCGTCGAGATGTCCACGCAGCGCGCGCTGTCCGGTTTCGCCGTGCCCTCCATGAGCCCCGCGATCTCGCGGAACTGGCGGCGGACCTCCTGCACCATCCCCTCGGCGGCGCGGCCGACGGCGGTCATCGTGGCCGAGGCGATGAAGAACGGCAGGATGCCGCCCAGGAAGATCCCGATCACCACCCGCGGATCCACGATGTCGAGCGTGATCGGCGGCGCGCCCTGCGGGGTTACCGCGTTGGCGTAGGCACTGAACAGGGCGAGTGCCGTGAGCGCCGCCGAGCCGATGGCGAAGCCCTTGCCGATGGCCGCGGTCGTATTGCCGAGTGCGTCGAGACCGTCGGTAATGGTCCGGACCTCGGGGCCGAGCCCGCTCATCTCGCTGATCCCGCCGGCGTTGTCGGCGATCGGGCCGTAGGCGTCCACGGACATCGTGACGCCGACCGTGGCGAGCATGCCGACCGCGGCGATCCCGATGCCGTAGAGGCCCGCATTGTGGTAGGCGACCCAGATGCCGCCGCAGATGAGCAGCATCGGCACCGCCGTCGAGCGTAAGCCGACGGCGAGCCCGGAAATGATGTTGGTCGCCGCTCCCGTGAGGGATGCCTCGGCGATCGTCCGGATCGGGTCGTGCGCCGTGTAGTACTCGGTGACGAGCCCGATCGCGATGCCGATCACGGTGCCCACCACCACCGCCCAGAACGGTCCCAGCGGCCGGGTCACGCCGGAGGCCATGGTGATTTGGACGTCGATGTGCTTGGTGATCACGTACGACGCGATCAGAAAGAGGCCGGCGGCGATGAACGTCGCCCAGCGGAGCGCCGCGGCGGGGCTCGCCGCTTCGAGCACGCGGAAGAGGAGGATGGCGGCGAGGCTCGCGCCGAGCCCGGCCGCGATGTAGAGGACGGGGAGCGCGAGGGCCCCCATACGGTTGCCGATCAGCGGGCTCGTCGCGGCGATGGCGATCGTCGCCACCACGGCGCCCACGTAGCTCTCGAAGATGTCCGCGCCCATGCCCGCGACGTCGCCCACGTTGTCGCCGACGTTGTCGGCGATCGTCGCCGGGTTCCGCGGATCGTCCTCGGGAATCCCGGCTTCGATCTTCCCGACCAGGTCCGCGCCGACGTCGGCGGCCTTGGTATAGATCCCGCCGCCCACGCGCGCGAAGAGCGCGATGGACGAGGCGCCCATCGCGAAGCCCGAGATGATCTCGCTGAAGTGCTTCCAGGCGTTCTCGGAGCCGGGCGTGCCGAGGTATACGCGCATCACCACCCCGATGCCGAGGAGGCCGAGGCTCGCGACCGACAGCCCCATCACGGCGCCGCCGTTGAAGGCGATGCGGAGGGCGAGCGCCTGCCCCGAACCCCGTGCGGCCTCGCTGGTGCGCGAGTTGGCGCGTGTCGCCGCTTGCATTCCGAACAGCCCGGCGAGGATGGAGCAGAGGCCGCCGCCCAGATACGCCATCGCCGTCGGGACGCCGATGAACCAACCGAGGAAGGCCGCCACCACCAGCAGGAAGGGGACGAGGACAGTGTATTCCCGGCGGAGGAACGCCATGGCGCCGGTGTGGATCATGTCGGCCAGCTCGCGCATGCGGCCGTCCCCGTCGGGATGCGCCTTCACGTAGACATAGGTGATCCAGGCTCCGACGAGCCCGACGGCGCCTCCGATGATCACCAGCAGCGGGAGGTGGCCCACGATGTCGGTCATGAGCCCGCTCGTCGCCACGGCGAGCACGTGCATCCAGGAGGGTAAAGCAATCACTCGGTCTTCCCCGTTCGGTTGAATCGGTTCATCGCTTCGTCGATACCGTCGGTCAGCCAGCAATCGACGGCGTCCGTCATGACCGGAAGCAGCCCTTCGAGGGCCGACAGCTCATCCGCGGCGAATTCCTCGAGCACGAAGTCTGCCAGATCGTCGGTGCCCTCGGCCGCGGGCCCGATCCCGATGCGCAGGCGCCCGTATGTATTCGAGCGCAGGGCGCCCTCCACACTCTTCAAGCCGTTGTGACCACCGGAGGATCCGTGAGCCCGCAACCGGAAGGTACCGAGCCGGAGGGCGACGTCGTCCACGAGCACGAGCAGCTGCCGCGCGGGCTCGAAGCCGGGATCGGCGAGGAGCGGCGCGAGAATCGCGCCACTCCGGTTCATGTACGTGAGCGGCTTGAGCAGGACGACCGGGTGCCCCGCGACCGTGCCCTCGGTGACCCGCGTCCGTCCCACGCGGCGGAACGCCGGAAGCTGCCAGCGTTCCTGCGCCGCGTCTGCCAGGAGAAATCCCGCGTTGTGCCGGGTCCGGGCGTAGTACACGCCCGGATTCCCGAGGCCAACGACCGCGAACAGCGTTTACTCCTCGGTTTCCGGCTCTTCCTCAGCCTTGGGCTTGCGAATGAGCTCGGGCTCTTCCTCGCCCTCCGTCTCCACCACCTCGGCCGCCGGGACCACCTCTTCCTCGACTCTGGGCGGCACGACCGTGCAGATCGTGGTCTCCGGGTCGGTGAGCACGGTGGCGTTCGGCACCTCGAGATCGCTCACGTGCACCGAGTGCCCGATCGCGAGGTCGGTCACGTCCACGTCGACGTGCTCCGGAATGTTGGCCGGCAGCACCTCGATCTCGATCTCGCGCAGGACCTGGTCGAGCACGCCGCCGCCGTTGCGCACCCCGTCGGGCACGCCGACGAGCCGGATCGGCACCTCGAGCGTGAGCGTCTCGTCGGCATGGATCTCGTAGAAATCCACGTGGATGATGTCGGGCCGGGTGGGATGCCGCTGAATCTCACGGATCAGCGTCTTCACCGGGCTGCCGTCGATGGTGAGATCGATGACCGTGCTCTCGGCGGCGATCCCGATGAGCGCCTTCTCGATCTCGGCCCCCACGACGGACAGTGATTCCGCCGCGCGGCCGTGGCCGTAGATGACGGCGGGAACCCGCCCGGTGGCGCGCAGTTGTCGGGCTGCGCCCTTGCCCGTGCCGGTGCGGCGCTCGGCCGCGATAGTGACTGTCTGAGCCATTGCGTGCGTTCCGTTTCTCTACGTCAGTCGAACAACGAGCTGACCGACTGGTCGCTGTGCGTGTTGCGAATTGCCGTCGCCAGCAAGGGGGCGATCGACAGTATCTTCAGCCGGTCGAACATCTTTTCTTCCGGCAGACGGATCGTATTGGTCACTGCCACTTCCTTCACCGGCGTGGCCGTCAGCCGGTCCACCGCGGGCCCCGAGAGCAGCGGGTGCGTCGCGCAGCAGTACACGTCGCGCGCCCCGAGCTTCTTCAGGGCCAGCACCGCCTCGGACATGGTGCCGGCGGTATCGATCATGTCGTCCGCGATCAGGCAGTCCCGGTCCCGAACCTCACCCACCACGTTCACCACCTCGGCGATGTTCGCCGACGGCCGGCGCTTGTCGATGATCGCGAGCGACGCGTTCAGCCGCTTCGCGAAGCCGCGGGCCATCTTGGCGCTCCCCACGTCGGGGGCGACGATCACCGGGTCGTGCAGCCGCTTCTGGCGGTAGTGCTGCACGAAGACCGGCGAGGCGTAGAGGTGGTCGACCGGAATGTCGAAAAACCCCTGCATCTGGTGCTGATGGAAGTCGAGCCCCAGCACCCGATCCGCTCCCGCCTTGGTGATCAGATTGGCCATCAGCTTGGCGCTGATCGCGACGCGCGGTTGATCCTTGCGATCCTGCCGCGCGTATCCGAAGTAC
>DATFMZ010000281.1:0-21584 GCA_035266665.1 Gemmatimonadales bacterium
TGCCCTGCCAGCCGACGAATGCGCCGACCATCGCCATCATTTTGATGTCGCCTCCGCCCATGGCCTCCTTGCGAAACGCCTTGGCGCCCAGCCAGGCGACCGCGTAGAGCATGCTGAATCCCACGGCCGTGCCGATGAGCGCCGTGCGGAGCCCGGGCCAACCGCCGCGGCACGCCAGCGCGAGCCCGGCCAGCAGCCCGCCGAGCGTGTATTCGTCGGGAATCAGATAGTGCTTGGCATCCGTGATGGCGATACCCAGCAGCAGCGTGCCGAAGACCGCCGTCGTGAGCCCGTCGAGCGTTGCGCCCTGCCACCATGCGGCGCCGAGCCAGATCAGGGCGCCGGCGGCCTCGACCAGCGGATACTGCACCGAGATCGGCCCGCGACACCGCCGGCAGCGACCGCCGAGCACGATCCACGACAGGAGCGGGATGTTGTCGAACCATGCAACCGGCGCTCCGCAATGCGGACACGACGAGCCCGGAGTGACCAGCGAGAGCCCCTTCGGGATGCGGTAGATGCACACGTTTAGAAAGCTGCCGATCGCGGCGCCCAGCGCCGCGGCGGCCACCAGCACGTACGATTCAGGAAGCACGGGCGACCTCGTGTAAGAGGATTCCGGCGGCGACGGCGACGTTCAGCGACTCCGCGCCGCGGGCGAGCGGGATCGCGACGCGATCGGCCGCGAGCCCGAGGATCTCGGCGCGAATGCCGCCCCCTTCATTTCCCACCACCAGCGCGAGACGCTCGGGAATGGCGAGCCGGCCGATTGGCGTGCCCTCGGACGCCGCGGCCCACAGCCGAACCTCCCGTTCCGACACCCAGTGTGCGAACGCCGCGTCGTCCGCGCTCGGCGTGGGGAGGCGAAACGTGGCACCCATCGCGGCGCGCGTCACTTTGGGATTCGTCACGTCGGCCGTGCCCGGGAGAAGGATCGAGCCCGCGGCGCCGAGCGCAAAGGCCGTCCGCAGGAGCGTCCCGACGTTGCCGGGATCCTGCACCGCGTCGAGCACGAGCACGGGACCGCGCCGATGTGGTTCGAGATCGGCGAGCGTCCACTGCCGCGGCGTCACTACCGCGAGAATCCCCTGGGGCGTTTCGGTCTCGGCGAGCGTCGCGAAGGCACGCTGCCCCAGCTCCTCCAGCGGCACGGCGTGCGCGGCGAGCGCGGAGAGGAGTGCCGCGCCGCGCTCCGTCTTGGGGAGCGACGGCGCGACGATCGCACCCTGGATCTCGAGACCCGCCGCGAGCGCCTCCTCGACCAGGCGGATTCCCTCGGCGAGCACGAGCCGATGCCGCTTGCGCCCCTTCCGCTGGTGGAGATTCCGCACCATTGATGCGAGATTTGATGCCATGGTCCCCCTCCGCGCGTTCAATGTTACCACCCGGCCCGGGGCCAGCGCCAAGGTGACGGCGTGAAGATCGCGCTCACCATCGCGGGGTCGGACTCCGGCGGCGGCGCCGGCATCCAGGCTGACCTCAAGACGTTCCACCAGTTCGGAGTATTCGGCACGAGCGCCATCGTGGCGCTCACCGCGCAGAACACGCGGGGGGTTCGCGCCGTTCATCCCGTGCCGGTGCGCTTCATCGGCGACCAGCTCGCCGCACTCGCGGAGGATCTGCCGCCCGATGCCACCAAGACCGGCATGCTCGCGAGCGCCGAGATCGTCGCGGCCGTGGCCGACGGCATCCGGCAATACGCGTTCCCGAACTACGTGTGCGATCCCGTGATGGTCGCCTCGTCGGGCGACCGGCTCCTCGACGCGGACGCCGAGCGGGTCCTGCGCGAGCGCCTGCTGCCGCTCGCGGCCGTCGTCACCCCCAACCTAGATGAGGCAGCCATCTTGGCGGGGCACGCGGTGGACGATCCGGCGTCGATGGAGCGCGCCGGGCGGGCGCTGCTCGCGGCGGGCGCCAACGCGGCCCTCGTGAAAGGCGGTCACCTGGCGGACGACACCGTGGTGGATGTGCTCGTCACGGCGGATGGATCGCGGCGGTTCACGCATCCGCGCATCGCGACGACCGCGACGCACGGCACGGGCTGCACGCTCTCCGCCGCGATCGCCGCCGGACTTGCACTCGGTCGCCCGCTCGCGACGGCGGTGGCCGCGGCGATCGATTTCGTTCATCGGGCCATCGCCAACGCGCCGGGTCTCGGCCACGGACACGGCCCGCTCGATCACCGCGTCCCCGCGGAGGTCTCGTGACCCGCCGCCGCCCGCCGCACGATCGCGGCATCTTCTGCAACCGCACGCTCAACCTCCGGGCGATCCGCGCGATCGGCTACGACATGGACTACACGCTCGTACACTACAAGGTGGACGAGTGGGAGCGCCGTGCCTACGCCTACGTGAAGGGGAAGTTCAGCGATCTGGGCTGGCCCGTGGACGACCTCGAATTCGATCCCGACCTGATGGTGCGCGGGCTCATCATCGACACCGAGTCGGGCAACGTGCTCAAGGCCAACCGGTTCGGATACGTGAAACGCGCCTTCCACGGGACCCACCAGCTCGATTTCGACGAGCAGCGGCGCACGTACGCCCGAATCATCGTCGATCTGAACGAACCGCGGTACGTCTTCCTCAACACCCTCTTCTCGCTCTCGGAAGCGTGTCTCTACGCGCAGCTCGTGGACCGTCTCGACCGACGGGAGATTCCGGAGGTGCTCGGCTACGCCGATCTCTACTCGCTCGTCCGGCGGCTGATCGACGAAGCCCACGTGGAGGGCCTGCTCAAGGCGGACATCGTCGGGGACCCCGACCGCTTCATCGAGCTCGACCCCGAGGTGCCGCTCGCCTTGCTGGATCAGCAACGTGCCGGCAAGCGCCTGCTGCTCATCACGAACTCGGAGTGGGAGTACACCCAGGCCATCCTCGCGTACGCGTTCGACCGCTTCCTCCCGGGCGGGATGACCTGGCGCGAGCTGTTCGACGTGGCCATCGTCTCCGCGCGGAAGCCCGAGTTCTTCTCGAGCCGAAGCCCGGTCTTCGAAGTGGTGGACGCGTCGGGACTCCTCAAGCCGGCCCGCGCACTCGAGAGCGGGAGGGTCTTCGTGGGCGGCAACGCGGCGCTCGTCGAGGAGCACCTCGGCGTCTCGGGAGACCAGATCCTCTACGTGGGCGATCATCTCTTCGCCGACGTGCACGTGTCCAAGAGCGTCCTCCGCTGGCGCACGGCCCTCATCCTTCGCGAGCTCGAAGCCGATCTCGCGGCCGACAGCACCTTCGCCACCGATCGTGAACGGCTGCAGGCGATGATGCGCCGCAAGGAGGCGCTGGAGTTCGAGGTCTGTCAGCTGCGGCTGGAGCTTCAGCGCGCGCGCGACGACTACGGACCCCGCCCGCCCGAGAAAGCATCGCGCCTCGAGAGCGAGCTCGCGACGGTCCGCGACCAACTCGACGCGCTCGACCACGAGATCGGCCCGCTCGCCGCCGCGGCCGCCGAGGTGAGCAACCCGCGCTGGGGCCCCCTCATGCGGACCGGCAACGACAAGAGCCACCTCGCGCGCCAGGTGGAACGCTACGCCGACATCTATCTCTCGCGCGTGTCGAACTTCCTCTACCAAACGCCGTTCGTTTATCTCCGCTCACCGCGCGGCACGTTGCCGCATGACACGGACGCGACGCCGCTCGGCGATCCGGCCGCAAGCGACGACGAGTAGCGGACGTACCGGGGCGCGGCCATACTTGCGGGACCGATGCCCATGCAGCTCATCCTGATCCGCCACGCGATCGCCGAAAATCGCGAACGCTTCGCCGAGACCGGCCTGCCGGACGCCGAGCGCCGGCTCACGACGCGCGGCCGGCGGCGCATGGCACGGAACGCTCGGGGGCTCCGTGCCGTCGTGCCCGCGCTCGACCTCGTCGCCACGAGTCCGCTGCGCCGAGCCCGCGAGACCGCAGAGATCGTCGGGGAGGCGTATGGCGACATCCCCGTCGTCGACGCGGCGATGCTCGCCCCCGGCGGAAGTCGTGATGCCTGCAAGCGCTGGCTCGAGCGCCACAGAACCGACGGTGCGCTCGCGGTCGTCGGCCACGAGCCCGATCTGAGCGAGACCGTCAGCTGGCTGATCACCGGCGACAGCACGCCGATCCTGACGTTCAAGAAGGGAGGCGCGTGCGGCGTCGAGCTGCCCGATCACATCACCGGCGGTGTCGGCCGGCTCCAGTGGCTGCTCACGCCACGCGCGCTCCGACGACTCCGGCGCTGACACCGATGGCCACCGTGCCCGATCGGCTGCTCGCACGCCCGGCACCGGCCGCGGCGCGCCGGATCGCCACCGCGCAGCTCGATGCCACGGCGGCGGCGTGCGCCCGGCTCGCCGATCGCAAGGACGCCGAAGCCCTCCACGACTTCCGCGTGGCCGTGCGGCGGCTCCGCACGACGCTCCGCACCTATCGCCAGTCGCTCGGACGCGCCGCATCCAAGAAGATGCGCCGTCGGCTCCGCGACCTCGGCCGGGCCACCAACCCGGGGCGCGACGCCGAGGTGCAGATCGCGTGGCTCGGTGCGCGACGTGACCGCCTGGCGCGCCGCGAACGCGCCGGGCTCAACTGGATGCTGAAGCAGCTCAAGGAAACCGATCGCGGTGCGTCGCGCACGGCCCGCACCGACGTCCGGCGCACCTTCCTCGGCCTCGACGCCACCCTCCGCAAACGGCTGGAGCAGATCCCGGAACACGGCGGCGGCGGCGGCGAGTCGTTCGGCGCGGTCGCTGCGCCGCTCGTGCTGGCGCGGCTCGAGGAGGTGGTTGATCGACTGGCGGCGATCGCCGGCCCGGCGGACGACGAGACGGCCCACGAAGCGCGGATCGCGGGCAAGCGGTTGCGTTATCTGCTCGAACCGATCGCGAAGGAGATCACCGGTGGTCGCGCACTGGTCAGGCGCCTGAAGGCACTCCAGGATCTGCTCGGAGAGATGCACGACGTCCATGTCCTCGGCGCGGAGCTCGCGCAGGGAATCGAACGCGCCGCCCGCGCCAAGGCGCGGGAGCTCCATCGGCTGGCCCTCGCCGACGATGCTCGCGCGCTCGACCGGGCCCGCCGGCGTGACGAGCGGCTGGGACTCGCCGCGCTCGCCGGGCTCGCGCAGCGCAGGCTCGAGGCGTTGTACGCGACGTTCGTGCGCAAGTGGCGCGAGGACGGAGGCGCCGAGCAGCTGGCGCGGGACGTCCGTACGGCCCTCGCGGCATACCTCGGCCCCGCGGCGGTGCCCGTCGAGATCGAGCGGAAGTTCCTGCTCACCCGCATGCCGGAGCGTGCGCGCACGGCGCCATGCGTGGCGATCGACCAGGGGTGGCTACCGGGCACACGGCTCCAGGAGCGGATCCGCCGAACGCGTGCCGCAGACGGCACAGAGCGGTACTACCGTACGGTGAAGAGCGGCGCGGGACTCGAGCGCGTCGAGATCGAGGAAGAGACGGGAGCGGGCCTGTTCGAGCAGCTCTGGCCGCTCACCGAGGGCCGCCGCGTGGTGAAGCACCGCCACGAGGTACGCGATGCGGGCAATGTGTGGGAGATCGATGTCTTCGAGGGGCGCGACCTGGTGCTCGCGGAGGTCGAATTTCCCTCGCGGGCGGCGGCGGAACGGCTCGCGATCCCGAGCTGGCTCCAGGCGGTGCTCGATCGCGAGGTGACGGGAGAGCCCGCCTACCTCAACGTCAACCTGGCCGGGTGAGGGCCGATCAGCCGCCGGAGGCGCGAACGGGCGCGTCCGTGGCGCCCTCGGCCCGGCGGCGGAGGATGGGCTGGAACTGGCGAGGCATCGAGACGCGCGCGCGGCCCGCATCGCGGGCGATCTCCTGGAACGTCACCTGTGAGCGAATCACCGGCTCATCCGGCGCGGGCACGACGCGGACGTACGTCCCGTCGGGCATCAACTCCCGCGCCTTGACGTTGTCCGCGAGGCACGTGCCCAGCACCTCGTCCACGATCCGCTGCTTGATCCGGGGATCCTCGATCGGAAACATCAGCTCGATGCGCCGGAAGAAGTTGCGCGGCATCCAGTCGGCGCTGCCGAGAAAGACATCCGGATCGCCGGCATTCTCGAAGTAGAAGATGCGGGAGTGCTCGAGGAACTTGTCCACCACACTCCGCACGCGGATGGACTCCGACACGCCCTCGAGTCCCGGCCGGAGACAGCAGATCCCGCGAATCAGCAGGTCCACCGCCACGCCGGACTGCGAGGCGCGGTAGAGCGCGTCGATCACCGAGGGCTCCACGAGCGCGTTCATCTTCACCACGATGCGCGCCGGCCGGCCGGTCTCCGCATGATGCCGCTCGCGCTCGATCAACTCAATCACCCGCTCCACCATCTTGACGGGGGCCACCACGAGCTTCCGCCACTCGCTGCTTTGCGCGTAGCCGGTGAGCAGGTTGAAGAGATCGCTCGTGTCGTCGCCGATCGCCGGATCCGCCGTAAAGAGGCCCAGATCGGTGTAGATGCGGGCCGTGATCGGGTTGTAGTTCCCCGTGGAAAGATGGACGTAGCGCCTGAGGCCGTCGGGCTCGCGCCGGACCACCAACGCCGCCTTGCCGTGCGTCTTGAGGCCGACGACACCGTAGACCACATGGACGCCCGCCTGCTCGAGGGAGCGCGCCCAGAGGATGTTGTTCTGCTCGTCGAACCGCGCCTTGAGCTCGACGAGCGCCGTGACCTGCTTCCCGTTCTGTGCGGCGCGGGCGAGGGCGTCGATGATCGGGCTCGGCGCGCTCGTACGGTAGAGCGTCTGTTTGATCGCGAGCACTTGGGGATCGGACGCCGCCCGCTCGATGAATTCGACGACGGCGTTGAACGACTCGTACGGATGATGCAGCAGGATGTCCTGCGCGCGGATGAGGTCGAACATGTTGCCACCCGACGCCAGCGCCTGCGGCACGCGCGGCACGAGCGGCTCGTCTTTGAGCGCCTGAAACCCTTCGATGCGGCAGAGCGCCATCAGCCCGGCGAGGTCCACCGACCCGTCCACCGGATAGACGTCGCGCGCTTCGAGTCCGAGCGCCTCACGCAGCATGGCGGTGAAGGCGGGATCTGCGTCGTCGGAGATCTCGAGCCGCACCGCTTCTCCGCGGATCCGCTGGCGCAACGACTCCTCGATGGTCTCGAGGAGGTCGTCGGCTTCGTCTTCGTCGATGATGAGATCGGTGTTGCGGGTCACCCGGAACACGGTGCGATCGATGACGTCGAAGCCCGCGAAGAGCTCCTCCAGATGCGCGGCGATGAGATCTTCGAGCAGGATGCACCGCACGTGGTCCGCCGTGCGGGGCAGCTCCACGATCCGGTCGAGCACGGCGGGCACCTGCACGACGGCGAAGAATCGCTGGAGCTCACCGCCGTGCATCCCTTCGATCCTGAGCGCCACGTTGAGACTTTTGTTGTGGACGTGAGGGAAGGGGTGCCCCGGATCGATCGCGAGTGGCGTGAGCACCGGAAAGACGTTCGACCGGAAGAGCGCGTCCACGTGCTGGCGTTCGGCCTTGCTCAACTCCGCGTAGGCGATGAGCTCGATGCCCCGCTCGGCGAGGCCTGGGATCACTTCCTCGCGCAGGACGCGGTACTGTTCGTCGACCAGCTCGTGCGTCCGGCGGTCGATCGCCGCGAGCTGCTCCGCGGGCCCGAGGCCGTCGGCGGCGTAGTCCTGCGGCTCGAGTCCAGCGTAGAGCTGCTGCTGCAGCCCGGCCACACGCACCTCGAAGAATTCGTCGAGGTTGGCGCTGAAGATGGCCAGGAATTTCAGCCGCTCGAGCCACGGATGCGTCCGGTCCCGCGCCTCCTCCAACACGCGCGCGTTGAACTCGAGCCAGCTCAGCTCGCGGTTGATGTAGAACTCGGGCGGATGCTCGGGTGTGGGTCGTGCCGCCATCGTCAGCTCCCTGCCGCGCGCCGCGCGGCGCCGCGCACGACGTGAATGGCCGGCCGGCCGCCGGCCACCCGTCGGATGAACTTGAGCTCGACGCCGAACGCCTTCTCGAAGAGCGCCGCCTTCCGGCGGGCATCCCACAGCTCGACCGAGGGATCGGACGTGGTCAGCAGCGTGAGGCGTACCCGGCGCTTCTTCACCATACACCGCACGCCGGAAACGATCTGTGTGTGCGTGCGATCGAGGGCCACCGCGACGCGGAGAATCCCCGCCAGCCGCCGCACGAGCCGCCGATCCGCCTTGTCGAGGCGCCGGAAGTTGGCGTGCGACTTCTTCGGAAAGGCGCGGCGGTGATAGCGGGCGACGTTGGCGATCACCTCGACATCGTGCGCCGAATACCCTGCGAGATCGCTGTGCATGATGAGGTGGTACGCGTGCTTGTGGTGCTTCGCGTGATTCACGAGGAAGCCGATGTCGTGGAGCAGCGCCGCGGCCACCAGGAGCTCCCGGGCCGATTCCGGTAGGCGGAACGCCTCGCGCACGCCGTCGAAGATCTCCCCCGCGAGCAAGCCCACGTGCTCGCAGTGTCGCTCGTTGGACCGACACTTTCGCGCGAAGGCGCGGACCGCATCGAGCCGACCACCGGACGTGGGGGTGGGCACCGGATGTGGCCCGGGAAGATCGGCGATCATCGAGAGCAGCACGCCGTCGCGTACGCCGCCGTCGTTCACGAGGATCTGCCGGATGCCGAGATGCTTGGCGAGCCGCGCGACCACCGCCGCACCGGCCACGATGATGTCCGCCCGGCCCGGCGGGAGGCCGGGCAGGTTCCGACGCTGGGCGAGCGGAACCTCGAGCAGGCGCGCAAGCACGCGCGTCGCCTCGGCACGCGTCATCACGTAGCCCTGGGCGGTGCCCTCTCGCCCTTCCCGCTCGTAGCGAACGATCTGCGCGAGGGCCGAGAAGGTGCCGCCGCTTCCGATCATGACCTCGGGAGCGAAGGGCGGCTTCCCGATCACCGTCCGGAGCGTCTCGTCGATGTACCGACGCAGCGCGCGCCACTCCCGCTCGCCGATCCGATCCGTCTGGCAGAACCGCTCCGACAACACGACCGCGCCGAGCGGCAGCGAGAACACGTTCTCGACCACGGTTCCCGCGGCGAGCATGACCTCCACGCTGCCGCCGCCGATGTCCACGATGGCCGAGGCACGCCCCTCGAGCGGGAACCGCCGCGCGGCGCTCTCGAACGCGAAGCGCGCCTCGTCGTCGGACGAGATCACGTCCACGCGCACGCGGTGGCGCTTCCAGGCCTCGCGCCGGAAGAGCGGCCCATTCTCCGCTTCCCGCACGGCGCTGGTTGCCACCGTCCGGAGCTCGGACACCCCGAATCCATCGGCGATCGCCTTCATCTTGCCGAGCGCCTCGAGCGAGCGGCCGTACGACTCGTCCGCGAGACGGCCGGTGCGATGGAGTCCCTGACCAAGCCGAGTGACGACCCGCTCCTCGTCCAGGACGCGATACGTCCCGTCCGGCTCGGGCTGAGCCACGACGAGCCGGATCGAGTTCGTGCCGACGTCGATGGCGGCGAGTGGGGCAGGCGGACCTGCGTCAGGCGCGGGACTCATCTGCCGTCCCGACCCTTGCGCGGAAACACGGCCAACTCTTTATAAATCAACATGTTACACACACGCACAATCTGAAGCAGGATGGGTAATCTAGCCTGCGGCCCCCGCCCGGACAAAGCAGAAGCACTGTATCCCAGCACGATGCGCCGCACTCCACGACGCGCGTACGGTCGTCGAGGTCACGGCTTCGTCACGGTCCATGATCGGCCGCCGAACGCCGCCGGCGTCACTTCGTGACGCGCTTTACCAGGTCGCCCGCCGCGAGGCGCGTGTCCGCCTGCGCCTGATTCACGAGGGCCAGCTGCTCGAGTGGGATCGTGGAGGGATATCGCCGGGCGAACTCCGCGAGCGTCATCGCCCGGTCGAGCGTCACGAGGCGAATCCGATCCGGCTTGACCCCGAGCACGGCGGGGTCGGTGACGGGGGTGAAGCTCCCGATAGCCCGACGGACCGTCGCAGCGTACCCGCTCCACCCCGCCGCCGTGGCGTAGCCGAGCAGCCGCAGCACGGTGCCGCGGTGTGCCACGAAGACGACCGTGCCGCTCAGCACGGTCCCGTCCTGCGTCGTGGCGCCGAACGCGCCGCCCGCCGCCGGCAGGCCGCTCAAGTCGATGGCCGTGGGCGCGCCACCCGTGACGCCGCCCTGGGCGAAGAACGCCTGTGCCGCGGCGGCGGCGGTCCCCTCGGCGGCCACACTGATCTGGAGCACCGCGTCCTGGCTCTGGCTCACCCCGAGCACGGCGTCGTGTTGGTTGGCGGTCTGCCAGCCGTCCGGGAACCGGACGCGGAACGCGAGCGCGGGATGAATGAACTCGCGTCCCTCGAAGTACCCCTGACGCGGGTCCGCGCCGTAGACGACGCCATCGATCTGCCGCAGGTACGCCGCGCGGTCGACGATCGTGCCGAGCGAATCTGGCGGAATGGCCGCCACCGCACGGCTCATGGTCGCGTAGCGGTTTTCCGGATCGGGATGCGTTTCGAGCCACTCCGGCACGCGGCTTCCGCCGCTCGTCTGACTCACCCGCGTGAGCAGGGTGAAGACGTCGGGCATTTGCCGCGGGTCGTAACCCGCGCGGCGCATGTACCGGAGCCCGAGCTGATCGGCCTGTGACTCGTCGTCGCGACTGAACTTGAGAAAGAGGAGACCGAGCCCAGCCTGCGCGACCCCGGCGTAGCGCTCGAGTTCGGGCTTCACCAGCACGCCCACCGCGAGGCCGAGCTGCGCGAGCTGCGCCTTGCTCGCCTGGTTCACCGAGTGGCGCGCGGTGACGTGGCCGATCTCATGGCCGATGACCGAGGCGAGCTCGGCCTCGTTGTTGAGATCGGCGAGGATACCACGGGTCACGTAGATGAAACCGCCCGGAAGCGCGAAGGCGTTGACGGCCTGGTCGTCCACGACACGGAACCGCCACGGCAGGTCGGGCCGCTCGGAGGTGGCCGCGAGGCGCGCGCCGACGCGCTGGACGTAGGCCTGGAGCGCGGAGTCGGGGTAGAGGCCGATGGAGGCGTCGACCTGAGCCGCGGCATCGCGGCCCATCGCGATCTCCTGCGATTGACTGATGAAGCTGAGTTGGGTCTTGCCCGTGGCCGGATTCGTGGCGCACGCGGCGAGCGCGAGCGCCGCCGCGGGCCATAGTGTTCGCGTGCGCATGGGATAGCATATACCGCGCACGCCGGCCCCACGCAAACGGTTCGCGCGAGGTTTCAGGCGCGGTTCACGGCTTCGTCAGAATCTTCTCGAACAGCGCAATCGCCCGCGGATCTCCCGACTGCCCCAGCCAGAACATGGCGCGTTTCCGCACCGCCGGATCGGGATGCGTCTGCGCAATGTCGATCAATTCGGGGACGCCCGCGTGATCGTGCAGCTGGGAGAGGGCAAAGACCGCCTGTTCCTGCACGTCCCGATTGGTATGGGGTCCCGTCGCGAGCCCCGCGAGATCCTTCACGGCTTTGTCACCCGCCGCCTGGCCAAGCCAGAACACCGCATTCCGCCGGACGTCCCGCGGTACCGCGGGATCGCGCGCGATCTCGGCGAGCTTGGGCCAGACCGTGGCGCTGTCCGCGAGCGTCGCGGCGAAGATGGCGCCTTTGACCGTCAGTGAGAGGAGATAGTCCGCCGCGGCCGGCGCGGAAACCATCCCGAGATCGACGCCGGGCGCGCCGGCCCGCCAGTGCCCGCCGACGTACGTGTTCACGTCCACCACCGCGCCCCCCGCACGGGTGAGCACCACGCGCACCGGGCCGTGGTCGCAATCCCCGACCCATTCGTCGTTCTCCTGATTGACCGAGATGTTGTGGCCGTTGCCGCATACACCGGGCTTCGCGGCGAACGTCATCCGCACCTTTCCGTTCGGCGCCTGGGCCACGCGCTGCGCGATCGACTGGCCCGCCGCCGGGATGGCGGCAGCGCAGAGGAGCACCGCCGTCATCCCACTCAAACCGCATACGCCACGCATGCCGCCTCCCCTACTCGTCGATGACGTCCAGCAGGACTTTGGCCGCGCGCGGGTCGTTCGACTGGCCGAGCCAGAAGAGCGCTTTCCGCTTGAGGTCGTGATCGGGTTCGGTCTTGACGATGTGAATGAGCTCGGTCACCGCGGCGGAATCCGCATTTTGCGAAAGGGCGAAGATCACCTGTTCTTTCATCGCGCGGTCCGTGGCGTGGTCGTAAACGGCCGCGAGCTGCTTCGCGTCCACCGCGTGCATTTGCGCGGCCCAGAAGAGCGCCTTCTTTCGGATCGAGCTCGGCTGCTGGGGATCGCCCGCCACGCTCAGCAGCCAGGGGCCGTCCGTCTCGTGACTCTGCTGCGCGACGGTGAAGACGATCTTCTCCTTGAGCGCCTCACTGTTCGTACGCTTGAAGAGATCTTTGAGGTACTGCACATCGCCCAGATCGCCGCGCTGGCCGAGCCAGAAGACCGCCTGCGCGCGGAGCTCATCGGGCGCGTTGGGGCGCTCGATGTATGCCTTGAGGGCGGCGGTGGCCGCGTCGTTGTGCTGCTGCGCCAGCGCGAAGATCGCCTTCTTCTGGATCTCCTCGTCCGTCGACTTGCGGAGAATGGAGTCGAGCGCGGCCGAAGCACCCGGGCTGTTCACCTGCGAGAGCCAGAAGACCGCCTGCCCACGCACCTCGGGATCGGGATCAGTGCGCGCCGATTGCAGGAGCACGTCCTCCACGTCGGCCGCGTGTTGCTGTGCCACGAGGAACATCGCGCGGCGCCGCAGGCAGACAGATCCGGAATCACGCCGGGCCAACACCTTCTTGAGAATCGGCATCGCCTGCTCGCTGTTCATCTGGAGCAGGGCGTTCAGCGCGTACAGGCGGTCGTCGGATCGATCACTGCAACCGTCGTCCGACCGACCGACCGCTGCAAGGGCCGGTGCGGCAGCGCTCGCCGCCTCGGCGGCCGCGCGCCCGATCTGTGCCGATTGTGCCGCTGCGGCGACCGCTGCAGGCGCCGGTGCGGGCTGTGGCGCACCCGGGACGGCCGGCGGCGCGGGCGGTGCGAGCTGGCCCGCGGTGGCAGCGATCGCCGCCGCCGCCGTGGGATCGCCCTGCTGCGCGAGCTGTGCCTGGATCCGGGTTGCGAGATCCCGCGCGTCGTCGCTGTTCCGGTCGTTGGGAAACCGCCGAGCGCGCGTGTCGAGCAGCTTGAGCGCCTGGCGATCCGCCGACGACGACCCGGTCTTGGCGAGGGCGTAGGCCTCCCAGTAGAGCGCACTCGCCATGTACCCGGAGCGAGGATAGCGCGAGCGGAGCTCACGCAGATGATGCGCCGCCTCGGCGTACTTCCCCGCATTCAACTCGTTCCGCGCAAGCCGGTACAGCGAGTCCCCGGGATCCTGCGCGAGCCACGACGCGCGGGGTGCGGCGGCGTGTTCAACGATCACCGCCGGCACCGGAGCCAAGGCCCGGCGGCTCGACGCGATGCCCTGCCCGGCCGCGCTGCCGGCGAGTGTGGCGATCGTCGCGACGCACGCCACGCTGGTGAACCCAATCGGTCTCATTACATCGCTCCTTGTGCGGTCTGGCCCATGATGGTGCTCGGCGTCATCGCGCTGAGCTTGAGCATCACACCGCGTTGGTGAATTCCCTGTTCGATGAAGCGCAGATCTTCCTTCCCCGTCGTACCCGCGCGGTATTCGGCGATCTGCGCGAGGACCAGCTCCACGTCGTCCAGCACGCTCTTGAGCTTGGGATCACGGCCCGCCGGGGAGTCGGCGAGAAGGCGTGTGTCGGTTAGCAGATCGCGCGCGGCGCCCGGTGCGGTCGAATCCACCGCACCCCGCTGCGCCTCCGCCTGGAAGACCGCGAGGAAGGTCTCGACGCGATCCAGGTGCTCCGCGGCGACGAGCCGGAAGGCCGTGCCGGACGTCGGGGTCACGGCGACGGGCGTGACCGCCGGCCCCGGCGGTATCGCCCCGTGCTCCGGTACGGTGGCTCGGCCGATCACGATCCCAACCACGAGCACCGCCGCCGCCGCCAATCCCCAGCGCCAGAGCGGACGCTGCCACCCCGCCACCCTGCCACCCTCTCGCTTCTGCCGCCCCTGGCGCTGCTCCACGATCCGGGCCCACATCGCCTCCCGCGGAACGTCCCGCGGCGCGTTGTACTCCGCCGCCAACCGGCGCACCCGCTCGTCGAGCTCGTTCTCTTCCGTCATATCGCCGCCTTTCCCGCAAATGCCGCCAGCGCCTCGCGGAGCTTGGCCCGAGCCCGGAACAGCTGCGCCTTCGATGTGCCCACCTGCACGCCGAGCGTGCGGCCGATCTCCTCGTGCGTGTAGCCCTCGACATCGTGCATCACGAACACCATCCGATATTTCTCCGGCAGCCCGTCGATGGCCTCATGCAGCCGTTGCTTCAGATCCGGATCGGCGCGCGCCGGCTCGTGTCCGGTGCCGGCCGCCGCCTCGAGGGGTGCTTCTCGCCGATGGAACCGCTTCACCTTCCGCAGCGTGTTCAGCACCACCGAGGTCGCGATGGCATGCAGCCACGTCGAGAGCGCGGCGTCGCCCCGGAATTCCTTCAGCCGCTCGAACGCACGGACGAAGGTTTCCTGCGTGCAGTCCTGCGCCACGGCGTCCTCGCCGGTCATCCGATAGGCAAGTCGGTACACCCGGTCGACGTGCGCGTCATACAGCGCACGCTCCGCGGCCGCATCGCCTCCCAGAACCCGAGTGATCAGTTCGCGTTCGTCCACCAGACTCCCAGCGTGTCGGTGTGGCCGGTTCCACTTCCTCCGACACGGTGATGCGGGAAAGGGTTACACGGAAGGGGGAGGAGGGGCAGGACAGGCAGGACAGGCAGGACAGGCAGGAGGGGCAGGAGAAGCAGGGTGGCAGAGTGGCAGGAGGAGGCGGCTCACGTCTCCCGTCTCCCGTCTCACATGTCTTTCACCACCCCCCGCACGACGGCTTCCAAATCCTTGGCAACTGCCTTGCCGGCGGCGAGGACTTCCTCGTGGTTCAGCGGTTCGGGGGCCGTCCCGGCGGCGGGATTGGTGATGGTCGAGATCCCGAGCACCAGCATCCCCCGCGCGCGCGCCACGATCGCCTCGAGCACGGTCGACATGCCGACGGCGTCGGCGCCGATGCGCGCCAGATAGCGAATCTCGGCCGGGGTCTCGTAGCTCGGGCCGAGGAGCCCGGCGTAGACGCCGTCGTGCAGTGTGACACCCGCGGCGTCGGCGGCCCGGTGGGCGAGCGCCCGCAGCCCGGGATCGTACGCCTCTGTCATGTCGGGAAAACGAGTCTCGCCGGGCAGCACCGGCCCCGCCAGCGGTGAGCACCCCGTCAGGTTCAGGTGATCGGTAATCACCATCAGCGCCGGCGGCCGGAAGGCGGGATTGATGCCCCCCGCGGCGTTCGTGAGCAGGAGCCTCGGCACGCCGAGCTCGGCCATGAGGCGGACCGGGATCGCCACCGTCTGGGGATCGTGGCCTTCGTAGAGATGGAGCCGGCCACGCTGCAGTATCACGTCGCGGCCTTCGAGCCGCCCCGCCAGGAACTCGCCGGTGTGCCCGGCGACCGTGGGCGCCGGGACCCCCGGGAGGTCGCGATACGGAACGGCAACGCCGTCTTGCACCACGTCCGCGAGGCCGCCGAGCCCCGAGCCCAACACGATCGCGATCTCGGGCTCGAGCGTCCCCAGCCGCTCCCGCAGCACCGCAGCCGCGCTTCGCCCGCCCGTGTCCGCCTGTTCCCGCCTGTTCCCGCCCACTATAGCAGCATCCCCGCGAGACTCGCGCTCATGAATGCCGCGAGATTCCCGGCGATCATCGCCTTGAGCCCGAGCTTCGACAACTCGCTCCTGCGCTCCGGTGCGAGGCCACCGATTCCGCCAATCTGGATCGCGATGGACGAGAAGTTGGCGAACCCGAGCAGACAGTAGGTGGTCATGATCATGGCCTTGGGACTCATGGTCAGGCCGGTCCCCAGCTGTTTCGCGAATTCGGCGTACGCCACGAACTCGTTGAGCGTCGTCTTGAGCCCGATGTAGGAGCCCACCTGGGCCGCGTCATGCACCGGTACACCCATGAGGATCGTGAGCGGGGTGAGCGCCTTGCCGAGGAGCCACTGAATCGTGATCTCGGGGTGGCCGAAGAGCCCGCCCACCCAACTGAAGCCGAAGTTGAGCATCGCCACCAGCGCGATGAACGCCATGAGCATCGCCGCGACGTTGATCGCGAGCTGCACGCCGGTCGCGGCCCCCGAGGCCGCCGCATCGATCACGTTGGCCTCGTTCTTCTCGACCACGACGTGCAGCGAATCCTTGGTGACCGGCGTTTCCGTCTCGGGGACGAGGATCTTCGCGAGGACGAGCCCCGCCGGCGCGTTCATGACGCTCGCCGTCAGCAGGTGCCCCGCGATGTCCGGGAAATACCCCTTCAGCATCCCCACGTAGGCCGCCAGCACGCCGCCCGCCACCGTCGCGAAGCCGCCGACCATGATGGTGTTCAGCTCCGAGTAGGTCATCTTGCCGACGAACGGCTTGACCAAGAGCGGTGCTTCGGTCTGTCCCATGAAGATGTTGCCGGCGGCCGAGAGCGTCTCGGCGCCGGACGTTCCGAGGGTCTTCTGCATCACCCACGCCATGCCTTTGACCACCCACTGCATGATGTTGAGGTAATACAGGACGGTCATCAGCGCCGAGAAGAAGATGATGGTCGGCAGCACGTTGAACGCGAACGACGCACCGGCCGCGGCCCACCCATGCGCTCCTCCGCCCAAGGGAATGTTGTTGTCGACCAGATTCCCGAACAGGAAGCGCGCGCCTTGCTCCTGGAATCCGAGAAGCCCCACCACCACGCTGTTGGCGAAGTTGAAGAGTCCGCGGCCGACCGGCGTCTTCAGCACGAGCACGCCGAGCACGAACTGAAGCCCGACCCCCGCTCCCACCATCCGCCAATTGATCTTCTTGCGGTTATTCGACATCAGATAGGCAATCCCGATCATCGTCGCCACCCCGACGATCCCCAGAAGCCGCTCGGGAAACGATTGGTGCAGGCCGGTCGCCTCCACCTGCGCGAGCCGCTCGGCCGCCGACTGCCCTGTCTGGAGCAGGAAGAGCGTCGTCGTCATGCAATCTCCAGGAGTTCGGCGCGCACGCGCGAGACCAGCGCCTCGCGTTCCGCGGCCGGTAGGAACGCGTGCGCACACGCGTTCAGGATGAGCCGATCGAGCTCGGGACGCGAGAAGCCCAGCGCGCGATGGGCGAGGGCCAGCTCGTCGCTCAGCGTGATGCCGTCCATCAGACGTCCGTCGGTATTGACCGTCACCGGGATCCCTTCGTCGAAGTACCGCCGCATGGGATGCGTGGCGACGTCGGGCACCGTGCGCGTGTGCGCATTGGACGTGAGACACATCTCGAGCGCGATCCCCCGATCGCGCACCAATGCCTCGAGCGCCGGATCATCGCGCAACCGCACCCCGTGGCCGATACGCTCGGCACCACAGGTTTCGATCGCGTCGCGGATCGACTCGGCGCCCGCCGCCTCCCCGGCATGGCACGTGATCGCCAGCCCGTGCGCGGCCGCATAGGCGAACGCTTCACGGTGCGCGCCCGCCGGATGCCCGCGTTCGGCGCCGGCCAAGTCGAACGCCACCACGCCGTCGCCGCGGTAGTCGGCGCCCGCCCGCGCGATCTCCAGGGAGATCTTCGGATCCAGCGTCCGCAGTCCGCACACGATGAGCCGGGCCACGGTGCCGGTCTCGGCCTCCCCGCGCTTGAGCCCCGCGAGCGGCGCCTCGATCGCTTCTACGAGCGAGAGGGCCGGCGTGCTGAGCGCCGGGCAGTAGCGCACCTCGACGTAGCGCACGTTCTCCCGCGCCACGTCCACCACGAACTCGTACGCGATGCGCTCCATCGCCTCGACGGTCTGCATGACCGCGACCGTGATGTCGTAGCGCTCGAGGTATTCCTCGAGACTGTGGGCGTGGCGGACCAGCATGTACGCCGCCAGCTCGTCGGCGGTATCCACGGGCAGATCGAGACTCCGCGCGCGGCTCAGCTCGAGCAGTGTCGCGGGCCTGAGGCAGCCATCGAGGTGGACGTGAAGCTCGGCCTTCGGCAGTCGCCGCAGGAGGTCGAGGGATACGGTCATTTCTGAACGATCAAGCGGGGGGCACTCGACACGTCGACCGGTTGCGGCAGGCGGCGCAGATAGTCCACCACCGCGTCGACATCGTTCACGCCTGCCTCCGTACGCGGCAGGCCCACGAGCATCTTGTACCCGCTACCGCCATCGGCGAGAAAGTCGGGGACGGCGATCGTATAGGTGCGCTTGGGATCGATCCGGCTCCCGTCGGGCATCCGCACGTCGCGAATCCGCCGCCCCACCGGCCGGCGTGGGTCATACTGCGCGATGAGCCCCGAGAGGTGCGCGGACGGCGTGCCGTGCGCCACGACGTGCTCGAGCACCGCCCGAAGTTGGACCCCGGTGAGCGACACCCGCACGATCGAGTTGTTGAACGGCTGCACCAGATAGACGTCGCCGAACGTGACCGTCCCGCCGGGCAGATCGGCGCGGATCCCACCGTTGTTGATCAGCCCGAAATCGGCACGCGCCGCGTTGCGATACGCATCCGCGATCAGATAGCCGAGGGGATACTGCTCCCCTTCGTGCCGCGCCATCGCGAACTGCAGCGTGGCCACGGGCCGGTGGATTTCGCGCTCGGTGCTCGTCGCATACCGCTTGACGAGCGCGGCGATCGCGGTGTCCGCCGTGACATCCGTATCGTCCACCTCCTGGATGTGGAGGTGCACGGTGTGGGCGCCGCTCGCCGTTCGCACGAAGTCGGCGATGCCGATGTCGGTGCCGTGGGAGTACGCCTGAATGATCGGAATGCCGTTGACGGTCGTCTCCAGCAAGCTGTGCGTGTGGCCGCTCACGATGAGATCGACGCTCGCCGAATCGAGTCCACGCGCCAGGTCGATGACCTCGCCGTGACAGGTCGAGTCACAGAACGCGCCGGCATGCGCGAGCACGATCACGTAGTCGGGATCCAGCTGCCGCACCTCGGGCAACACCGCGCGCACCGCCTCCGCATCGTTCGCGAACCGCAGGGCGCGCACGTTCCGCGGGTTTGTCGTGGTCGGGGTGGACGTCGTCGTGACCCCGATAACGGCGATCTTGAGGCCGCCCCGCTGGAGCAGCGTCCAGGGGTGCACCCACGGCGGAACCACGCCGTCGTCACGCGTGAGGTTCGCCGAGAGCCAGGGGTACGTGGACTCGGCGATCCGGGCCTTCAGCGTGTCGATGCCCCAATCGAAGTCATGATTGCCCACGGCGGCCGCGTCGATGTGGATTCGATCGAGGGTCGCCACGACCGAGCGACCGAAGGTGAAGTTCGAGATCGGCGTGCCCTGGAACTCGTCCCCCGCGTCGAGCCGAATAGAAGTGCACCCGCAGCGCGCGGCGAGTGTGTCCATCCAGGCCGCCAGCGCCGCCGCACCGCCGATCTTCTGCCCCTTGGCCCACTCCGGCGACGTCGGCTCGAGGGCGCCGTGCAGGTCGTTGGTCGTCAACACGCGGAGGAGAATGCTGTCCCGCGCGGCTTCCGGTGGCGCAAAGGCCGCGTGCACGGCCTGCGCCGCGTCGGGCGGGATGATGCGCCACCCGTTGGCCGGATAGCGTGACGCGTCGAGCGTTCCCGCCTGCCTGATGGCATCCGTCAGCACGTCCCGGACGCTCTCGCCGTGGTCGTAGACTACGGGCAGGCCCTCGAGCATCGTGAACCCGCCACCGCCCACCTGCCGATAGCTGTTGAGCGCGAGCGTGAAGGTGTCGGTCGGCAGGACGAGTCGTCCGTTGTAGGTCAGCTGCACGATGCGTGATCCCACCGGTTGGGTGAGATCGATCGCATACCGTACCCCGCTCACGATGTCGAAATTGAATCCCGGGACGCTGTCGTTGATGATCGGCGCGCCCGGCACGTACCGGTTGAAGTAGCGGGCGGACTGCTCGAGGTACGCCTTGAGCTTGGCCCCGTCGATGCGGACGGCCCGCAGCGTGTTCTCGTACGGATAGACCCCGGCGACATCGCGCATCCGTACGGCGCCCGGGCCGAGTGCGACGTTCGTATTGAACACCGCCGTCGCCGAGAGCTGCGCCCCGGTCACCCGCCGCTGCACCGCGTTGATGAACTCGACGAGCGGGGTATCGCCCGCGCGCCCGTAGCGCGCGCTCCAATCGCCGTTGGCGACGGCGAGCGGCGAGTTCACCCACGTGCGTACGGTCTCGTGCCAGGCGGCGAGGCGACGCACTAGTCGCGGGCTCGGCGGCACGCTGTCGAGCGGCACGAGGTCCGCGTGGATCCCGACCACACGCCACCGTTCCCGCGGCGCACCGCGCACCAGATCCACGTGCACGACCGAGACGGCGCGGGCCCAGGGATTCGGCTGGACGAAGTGCACGCCGTTCAGCACCGAGTCGCGCATCGACTCGTGCGTATGCCCGACGACCACGAGATCGGGCCGATCGGCCAGCGTCGCCAGCATCCATGCGTCGTTCTCGGGTCCCACGCCCGTCGTATCGTAGGATGACGGCTCGTCCATCCCGCTGTGGGAGAGCACGATCGTGAGATCCGCGCCCGCTGCGCGAACCGCTTCGATCGCGTGCTCGGCCACGTCCGCGATCCGCCGCACCACGATCCTCCCCGCGACGTGGTTGCGATCCCACACCATGACACCCGGAGTCGTGAATCCCGTGATTCCGATCCGTACGGAATCGCGCCGCACGATCACATAGGGCGGGTATGCGAGCGTGTCACCGGGCAGCGCGTAGATATTGGCGGAGACGAACGGAAAGACGGCCGAGCTCTCGGCGCGCGCCAGCACCCCGAGGCCGAAGTTGAACTCGTGATTGCCCGGCGTCACGGCATCGTACCCGATGCCGTTCAGCGCGTCGATCACGGGGTAGGGCTGCACCCGAGCCTGTGTGGCATAGTATGCGGCGAAGGGATTCCCCTGGATCAGGTCGCCCGCGTCCACCACCACGACCTCGCCCGGGTACTGGGCCCGCAGGGAATCCACCACCGTGGCCGCGCGCGTGAGCCCCCACGGGGCGGGCCGGTCGTGCACGTAGTCCCAGGCCGTCACGTGGCCATGCACGTCGGTCGTCGCGACCACCACGACGTGCGCCGTGTCCTGGGCAACGGCCGGAACCGCCCCGAACAGGGCGAGCAGGAGGACGAGCGAGCGGACCTTCATGGAGTGCCGCAATTTCGCCGCCGGTTCGACCCCGCGCAATCGGTGGGGCGGCCCGTGCCCCTCCCGGTCACCGCAGCAGGGCGTGGAACGCCAGGTACGCGATGCTGCCGAGGCCCCCGGCGACGGGAATGGTGAGGCGCGAGCCCATCGTATGCACGATGCGCCACCCACCGAAGACCGTGCCGAGCGCGATGGCGCCGTTGGCGGCGAAGATCACCCACGCCGGGATCACGGAGGCGGAAGAACGCCGCCCAGAACGAAGAACGCGACACCCACGATCATGGTCTCGAGATTGTCGTAGATTTCCTTCCATTCGAAGAACTCCTCGCTCCGCAGCAACAATCGCGCGGCGCAGCCCCCTTTCCCGCTCCGGTTGTCACGTCCGCCAC
>DATFMZ010000282.1:0-10276 GCA_035266665.1 Gemmatimonadales bacterium
CTGACCGGGGTGTTCAACGCCGCGGTCAACGACCACGGGATCCTCGGCGACCTCCTGCCGAGCATCACGGACGCCGGTACGGGCCAGGTCATCGAGAACTTCCCGACCTGCCAGCTGGTGCCCACGACGGGCCTGCCGCTCTTCCCTCTCGGCGACCTGGCGACGGACTGTACGCGCGGCAACGGCCAGCCCGATACGGAGGATCTGAACGGCGACAATCGTCTGGACATCACCGTCGGGCGGACGCAGGAAGACTTCTATCGCTATGTCTTCCCGATCGGGGATGAGCGCTTCCACGTGCGGGACGGCGTGTCGACGGTGGACGGCAAGGGGCGCCGCCTCGTGTGGCGGCTCTACCGGATTCCGTTCCGCCAGGACACGCTCAAGGTGGGAGAGCCGGACATCCGGCAGATCCAGTCGATGCGGATCACGGTCGTGGCACCCGACCAGGGCGCGACGCCCGAGAAGGAGTTCTACGTGGCGCTCGCGCGGATGCGGCTGGTCGGCGCGCCCTGGCTCAAGCGGAGCGAGACGCCCATCGCCGGACTCTCCGGCAACGTGGGACAGCCGCACGGCGAGGTCGTGGCGTCGGTCGTCTCGACCGACAACCAGGACCTCGGTTACACGCCGCCGCCGGGCGTGGTGGACGCGGCCTCGCAGGCCGGGGCGGCCTTCCAGTTCAACTCGCAGCAGATCAACGAGACGTCGCTCCGCATCCTCGCCAAGGACCTGCGGGTCGGCGAACGCGCAGAGGCGTATACGCAGTTCGCGGACCAGGCGGACAAGAACCTGCTCAACTATCGGACGCTCCGGGTCTGGGCGCGCGGGCGCGGTCCCGGATGGGAGGATCACGACCTCGAGTTCTACATCAAGCTCGGGCACGACTCCAAGAACTTCTATCTCTACCGAACACCGGTCCGAAGTACCAGCTGGACCCCGGAGGTGGTCATCGATCTGCAGCGCTGGCTCTTACTGCGCGCCCAGATCGAGGCGGCCTGGCTGCGTGGGGAGCCGCCGTCCGGGGCCGCCGCGTGCGGCGGCGATTCGACGGCCTACGTCGCGTGCGACGGCGGCTACATGGTGCAGGTGCACGATCCGGCGGTCGCGCCGCCCAACCTCGCACAGGTGGCGGACCTGTCGGTCGGGATCTATCGCGTGAAGCAGTCGGTCTTCATCGATCAGGCCGAGTTGTGGGTGGACGACATCCGTCTGAGCAACGTGGTGGACGATCCGGGGCTCGCGGGAGCGGTGGACATGCACCTGCAGGCGGCCGACGTGGCCGACCTGAACTTCTCGTTCACGTCGGTGGACGACCGGTTCCGACAATTGAGCCAGACGCCGACGTACGTCGGGAACGCCTCCACGACCTACGGCGGAACCTTCCGCCTCGACAAGCTCCTGCCCGCGTCGTGGCATCTGAGCATTCCGTTCAACGCCCAGTTCACGAACGCGTCGGCGTCGCCCTACTACCTGAACCAGACCGACGTGCTCGCGAGCGCGCTGCCGAATCTGCGTCAGGCGAGCCAGGGCGCGACCGCGTACTCGATCTCGCTGCGCCGCGTGGAACGGGGCACGAACTTCTTCACCCGCACCCTGTTGGATCCGGTTTCCGTCAACGCGACGATGCAGAGTGGACGCTCCACCACGCAGCTGAACGACGCGACCACCACCAACCGGCAGATTCGCCTCGGCTACAACAACACGCCCGGTCCGAACACGATCAAGGCCGTCCCGGGATTCCTGATCTCCGTGGTGAACGCGCTCCCCGGATTCATCAGTCACAGTCAGTTCGCCGACGCGCTGCGGCGCGCCCGGTTGCGCTGGAACCCGTTCCAGTGGACCGCGGCCACGACGTTGACCGACAACCTCACGACGCAATTCGCCTACCGGGTGCCCGTCGTGCTCGCGAGCGACTCGTCGATCCGGCCGACCCGAAGCCGCATCTACACGTTGAGCAGCGAGGTCGGTCTCACCCTGCAGCCGTTCAGCTCGCTCGCGTTGCACGCGTCGTACACCTCGACGCGGGACCTGCAGGACTACGGCGATTCGACCACGATTGGCCGGCTCTTGCAGCGGCGGCGCGAGACCTTGCTCGGGACGAACGTCGGGTTCGAGCGCGCGCGTGCGCTGGCGACGTCGTTCAACGTGGCACCCGTGATCGCGTCCTGGTTGCGCCCCCGCTATACGCTGGGCACCACATTCAGCCTCAATCGCGACCCGAACGGCCGCACGCCGGTGCGGGTGGGCGGCGACTCCACGGGGGCGTTTCGCGTGCCGTCCACCCTGCTCAATTCACGGCACCAGGAGATCGGGGTCACCGTCGACCTCGGTCAGCTGCTCGGCAACATCATCGGCGACACGAGCGCCATCGCCCGGACGCTGCGGCGCATCGTCCCCTTCGATTTCTCGCAGATGAACGACTGGCGCTCGTCGTTCGACCGGGCCGCGTTCGACCCCACGCTGCGTTACTATCTCGGCGTCGGCGGGATCGGCGCGTTCCGCTATCAGGACAGCATCCCCGCGACCTCCGCGGCGCAGTCCCAGACGCGCAGTCTCACGGGTGGGGCGTCGCTGCCCCTCGGCTTCTCGCTCCGTGGGACGTATCGCGCCCAGGCGCTGTACACCTGGTCGCTCCGCAGCACCGGCGATCAGGCCCAGCTGATTCAGACCTCCAAAGAATGGCCGTCCGCCACGGCGTCGTGGACGTACACGCCGCCGGGCATCATCTCCCACGTGCTGTCCAGCATCTCGGCGAGCGCGTCGGTGCGCACCACCACGACCAACAACCTGCAGCCGACGCTGGAATCGGGCGGGCAGGGATCGAGCAGCAACTCGACGTCCAACGCGAATCAGACGTCCGTGACCCTGACCTGGCTGGGCGGGATCGTGAGCAGCTTGGACTACGCCAAGTCGCAGGTCAACCAGACGCAGGGCGGGAATATCACGACGAGCGATCGCCAGGACTGGACGGGCAATCTGAGCTTCGCGTTCCGGCCGCCGCGCTCGATCGTGCGCATGACCAACGACATCCGGACCACGTTCACGCTCTCGTCCTCGCTCGTGTCGGTCTGTCTTCTCAGCATCGGCACCACCGCGTGCACGCCGGTCTCCGACAGCCACCGCAACGCGTTCGATCTCCAGATGGAGACCGGGTTCTCGTCCACGGTGCGCGGCGGGGCCAGCTTCAGTTACGTTCAGCAGGAACAGCGGTATATCTCCCAGAAGACGGCGCAGATGACGTTCACGATCTTCGCCGAAATCAACTTCGTCTCGGGACAGGTCCGATGAAGCGGCTCGTCGCCATTCTCGTCATGCTCGTCGGGTGCGGGTCGGGGTCGGGCCCGAAGACCGCCTTCAACGGCCCCCAGGCCCTCGCGTACGTGGATACCCAGGTGGCCTTCGGACCGCGCATCCCGAACACGCCGGCGCACGAGAAGTGCGGTGACTGGATCCTCGCGCACCTCCGGGCGACCGCGGACTCGGTGGACGTGCAGGCCTTCGACCACGTCACGGTCCACGGCGACACCCTGCATCTGCGGAACTTCATCGCGCACTTCCTGCCCAAGCGTACCGACCGCGTGCTCTATCTCGCCCACTGGGACACGCGCCCGCATTCGGACAACCCATCGTTCCACGGCGACACCAACACCCCGGTGCCCGGCGCCAACGACGGTGCGTCCGGTGTCGCGGTGCTCCTCGGGGTGGCGAACGTCCTCCACAAGGCGCCGCCGTCCGTCGGCGTGGATCTACTCTTCGAGGACGGCGAGGATTACGGCGACTTCGGCCCCCCGGAGCGCGACGTGCTGATCGGCACCCACTACTTCGTGGATCATCTGCCCAAGAGCTACCAGCCGCTCTACGCCGTGCTCTTCGACATGGTGGGCGACAAGAATCTCGACATCTACCAGGAAGGCAACTCGCTCGCGGGTGCGCCCGAGGTGGTGGACCGCGTCTGGTCGGCGGCGCGGCAGCTGGGCTACGAGAAGTACTTCATCCCCGAGATGAAGTACTCGATGACCGACGATCACATCCCGCTCCTGCAACACGGGATCCACACCGTCGACGTCATCGACTTCGATTACGGTCCGAACAACTCCTACTGGCACACGCCGCAGGACACCCCCGACAAGGTGAGCGCGCACAGCCTGCAGGTGGTGGGCGACGTGGCGGTGGATTTGGTGCAGTAGGCGGGCACAGGCGGTCGAAGGCGGTCGAGGGCGGGCGAAGGCGGGCGAGGGCGGGCGAAGGCGGGCAGAGGCGGGCAGAGGCGGACTCCGACCGACCCTGACCGACTCTGCCCGACTCTGTCTGTCCAGTTTCGCTCCCCCCTGCGCCCCTTTGGTGCCGGTGCTCTGGCCCCGCTCCCCCATCCTCGCCCCATGCCGACCTCCGACGATCGCCGTGCCGCGGCCGTGCTCCTCGCTCTCGCCGTGCTCGGCCTCGCGGTGCGCTGGCTCGCGGGGCCCGGTGCGCCGGGGGAGGTGGCATTCCGTGCGCCGCCCCCCGAGCCCGCGGCGCGGGCGCGCGTGGCGGCCGAGGCCACGCGCCTGGCGCGGCCGCTCGGGCCGAACGAGCGGGTCGATCTCGATCGCGCCCCGGCCGCGGAGCTCGCCCGTCTCCCGCGGATCGGTCCGGGGCTCGCGGAGCGGATCGTGGCCTATCGGGAACGGCACGGACCGTTCGGCTCGCTCGAGGCGCTGCGGGAGATGCCGGGCGTCGGGGATGGGACGATCGCGGCGCTTCGGCCCCATGCGCGCTTCTCGGCGCCTGCCCGCCCGAGCCCCGCCGTGCCCGCCCGCGCCCGCTCCATGGGCGCGGCTCTCCTCCTCAGCCCCAGCTCGCCTTCGCCCGCCCGTGCCCGCCCGATCCACGTCAATTCCGCCACAGTAGCCGAGCTCGAGACGTTACCGGGGATCGGGCCGTCACTCGCCGCGCGAATCCTGGCGGATCGCAAGGCGCACGGGGCCTATGGCCGGCCCGAGGACCTGCTCCGCGTGGCGGGAATCGGGCCGGCAACGCTCGCACGGCTCAAAGCGCGTATCGCCATACCTTGACACAACCTAGGCCACCCGTAGCTTTACCGTTTGAGCGCGGCCCGGCGTCGCGCTCGGGTGTTTTTCCTTCCTCCAGGGCGGCTATGGCAACAGCTGCGGCCAGTACGGAACGGCTCGGCGATCTGCTCGTCCGCGATGGTCTGATCACCAAGGCGCAGCTCGATCAGGCATTGATGGAGCAGCGGAACTCCGGCATGCGCCTCGGCTACTGTCTCGTGAAGCTCGGTCTCATCCAGGAAACCGAGATCACGAAGATGCTGGCGCGCCAGTATCGCATGCCCGCGGTGGATCTCTCGCGCTTCGAAGTCGATCCGAAGATCGTCAAGCTCGTCCCGGCCGACGTGGCGGTGAAGCACTTCGTGCTCCCGCTCAAGCGGGAAGGCCGCACGCTGACCGTGGCGATGGCCGATCCCACCAACGCGGGTGTGGTGGACGACCTCAAGTTCATCACCCGCTACGACATCTTTCCGGTGATCGCGGGCGAGTACACGCTCCGCACGGCGATCGAGCGGTACTACGAGCAGACCGACGCGCAGCTCCAGACGCTCCTCAAGGACATCGAGGAGACCGAAGACCTGGAGGTCATCGAGGAGGAGGATGAAGACCAGGCGCCGGTGCAGGTCGGCGACGACGCGCCGGTGGTCAAGCTCATCAACGGCATCCTGACGGACGCGGTGAAGCGGGGCGCGAGCGACATTCACATCGAGCCCTTCGAGCATGAGATCCGCGTGCGCTACCGGATCGACGGTGCGCTGCAGGAGATCATGAAGCCGCCCGTGAAGCTCAAGGCCGCGCTCACGAGCCGCGTGAAGATCATGTCGGCGCTCAACATCGCGGAGCGTCGGGTCCCGCAGGACGGCCGTATCAAGCTCAAGATGGGGAAGCGGGTGATCGATTTCCGCGTCTCCACGCTCCCGGTGATCTTCGGGGAGAAGATCGTGCTCCGGATCCTCGACAAGGGGAACCTGACGCTCGATCTGACCAAGTTCGGGTTCGAACCGAAGGCCGAGCAGGACCTGATGCGGGCCATTTTAAACCCGTACGGCATGGTTTTGGTGACGGGCCCCACAGGTTCCGGGAAGACGACCACGCTATATTCGGCCCTCTCGCGGGTCAACACCATCGACGTGAACATCATGACCGCCGAAGATCCCGTGGAATACAACATCCACGGGATCAATCAGGTCCTGGTGCGGAACGAGATCGGGATGACGTTCGCCGCCGCGCTGAAGGCGTTCCTGCGGCAGGACCCGAACATCATCATGGTGGGCGAGATCCGCGACATCGAGACGGGGAGCATCGCGATCAAGGCGGCGCTCACGGGACACCTGGTGCTCTCGACGCTGCACACGAACGACGCACCCTCGACGATCACGCGGATGATCGACATGGGCATCGAGCCGTTCAACGTCGCGAGCGCGGTGAACCTGATCGTGGCGCAGCGTCTCGTGCGGCGGATCTGCAAGGACTGTAAGAGCGAGCACAAGTACTCGCCGGAGGAGCTCTCGTCGCTCGGCATCAGCGCGGAAGAGGCGGCGCAGATCACGTTCTACAAGGGCACCGGCTGCGACACGTGCAACGACACCGGCTACAAGGGGCGCGCCGGCCTGTACGAGGTGATGGCGCTGACGCCCGAGCTCAGACGATACATTCTGCGCGGTGCGTCGACGGCGGAGCTCTCGGAGCAGGCCGTGAGTGAAGGCATGCTGACGTTGCGCATGGACGGCATGGTGAAGGTGAAGAAGGGCGTGACCACCCTCGAGGAAGTCGTGAAGGAGACTGCGGCGGGATGAGGCGATGACCAATCCAGCGACACCGAAGGCGGCGCCCACGGCGGCGCAGGGCGTCAACCTGCGGGCGCTGCTCGAGGAGATGATCGAGCGCGACGCGTCGGACCTGCACATCACGGCCGGGGAACGGCCGAAGCTGCGGATCGACGGCGACATCACGAACGCCAAGACCGAATATCAGATGACGCCCAAGGATACGCTGCAGCTGGCGTATTCGGTGCTCACGGAGAATCAGAAGAAGCGGTTCGAGACCGAAGACGAGCTGGATTTCTCCTTCGGCATTCAGAACCTGGCCCGGTTCCGCGGCAACGTGTTCAAGCAGCGCGGCTGCGTGTCCATGGTGATCCGGCAGATCCCGTTCTCGGTGCGGACGTTCCAGGAGCTGGGGCTCCCGACCGTGCTGGCGAAATTCGCCGAGCGGCCCCGCGGGCTGGTGCTGGTGACGGGCCCGACCGGATCGGGGAAGTCCACCACGCTCGCCGCGATGATCGACAAGGTCAACAAGGAGCGGAAGGGCCACATCATCACGGTGGAGGACCCGATCGAGTTCATCCACCGGCACCAGGGCTGCATCGTGAACCAGCGGGAGATCGGCACCGACACCAAATCGTTCGCCAACGCGCTCAAGTACGCGCTGCGACAGGACCCGGACGTCGTGCTGATCGGCGAGATGCGGGATCTGGAGACCATTCAGGCGGCGCTCACCATCGCCGAGACGGGTCACCTCGCCTTCGCGACGCTCCACACGAACTCCGCGGCGGAGACCATCAACCGCGTCATCGACGTGTTCCCCTCGCACCAGCAATCTCAGGTGCGCGCGCAGCTCGCCTTCGTGCTCGAGGGGGTCGTGACGCAGACCCTGCTCCAGAAGGCGTCGGGGAAGGGCCGCGCGATGGCCTGCGAGATCATGGTGACCACGCCGGCGATTCGCGCGCTCATTCGCGACGACAAGGTGCACCAGATCTACTCGGCGATGCAGTCCGGGAAGAAGCACGGGATGCAGACGCTGGCGGATTCCCTCTACACGCTGTACATGAATCGCGAGGTCGCCCTCGAGGAATGCCTCCGAGTGGCGCCGGACCAGAATGAGTTCCTGCGAATGATCGGCGAGCCCGCGCAGGGCGATGCCGATGCGCCCGCCGCGCCACGCGCGGCGGCGGGACGTCGTTAACCGCGGCGGGGAGTGCGCATGGCCACCTACGAGTACACTGCGAGGAATGTCCGGGGTGAGGACGTCACCGGCACCCTCGAAGCGACGTCCCCGGAGGATGTCGCTTCCCAGCTCCGGAAGAATCGCCTGCAGCTGGTACGGGCGCGCGAGGCCAAGCGCGCCAAGCGCGGCCGCGTCCCAACGCGCGATGTCGTGATCTTCACACGGCAGTTCGCCACGATGATCAACTCGGGCCTGCCGCTGGTGCAAGCGCTCGACATTTTGGCCAAGCAGACCGAGCACAAAGGTCTGGCGGACGTCACGCGCGAGGTCGTCTACGACGTCGAGAGCGGGAATACGCTCGCCGATGCGCTCTCCAAGCACAAGAACGCCTTCACCGATCTGTACGTGAACATGGTGGCGGCGGGTGAGGCGGGCGGTATTCTCGATACGATTCTCCTGCGGCTCGCCACCTTCCTCGAGAAGAACGACGCGATCGTCCGCAAGGTGAAGGGCGCGATGATCTACCCGGCCGTGATCTTTTCGGTCGCGGCCATCGCGGTCACCGTGCTGCTCATCTTCGTCATTCCGACGTTCCAGACGCTGTTCGCGTCGGTGAACATGGACCTACCGCTGCCGACCAAGATCGTGATCGGCCTGAGCCACATTCTGCAGCATTACTGGTGGCTCATCGGCGCGATCATCGCCGGCCTGGTCTTCCTGCTGCGGCGCTACTACGCGACCGACAACGGGAAGCTCGTGATCGACCGGATGATGCTGCAGGCCCCGGTGCTCGGCGATCTCTTGCGGAAATCCGCAGTCTCGCGGTTCACCCGGACGCTCGGCACGCTGATCTCGTCCGGCGTATCCATTCTCGACGGGCTCGAGATCACGGCGCGCACGGCGGGCAACCGCGTGATCCACGACGCGGTGATGGAATCCCGCGGCTCGATCGCCGGCGGTGAGACCATCGCCCAGCCGCTCGAGAAGTCCGGCGTCTTTCCGCCCATGGTGACGTCGATGATCGCCGTCGGCGAGGCGACCGGCGGCCTCGACGAGATGCTCACCAAGATCGCCGACTTCTATGATGACGAAGTGGATACCGCGGTCGGCTCGCTGCTTTCGCTGATGGAGCCGATCATGATCGTGGTCCTCGGCGTGGTCGTGGGCGGCATGATCGTCGCCATGTACCTGCCGATCTTCAACATGGTGAACGCGGTCCACTAGAAGGAGCAGGCGCAGAGAGCAAGGAGCACGGAGCAGGGTACTCGCAATCCCTTGCTCCGTGCTCCTTTCGCTTTGCTCCCTGCTCCAGCCTATTGCACGCGCCAGATATCCAGCACGCCGCTCGTCCGATGATCGTTGGCGTTTCCTTCCGGCAGCGCGATCCGGCCGTCCACCACGATCGGGCTGTTCCAGTGGCCGCCACCGGCGTTGAGCGTGGTGATCGCGTCTCCCGTGGCGGATTCGTACACCCTGAGCCCGCCGCCGGGGTCGTACACGTAGAGCAGGCCGCCCGCCACCAACGGGCTCGTTCCCGCGTGACCGTTGGACCAGAGCGACTGGAGCCGGTTCCCACTCACGATCCACGCTGCCGTGCCGCTGTTGTCCGCCACGAAGACCGTGTCCGCCGCCGTGCCGCGGAGCACCGCCGGGGCGGTGAAGAGACGGTTCCCGCCTGGGGTCTGCACCACCTGGAGCTCGCTGTCCTTGTGTGGTGCCGTGCCCTGCATGGCGCTCCAGTCGAGTAGGCGGAGTGTGCCGTCCTTGCCGCCCTGGAGGACCAGCCCGCCGCTCAGAAGCACGGGTGAGGTGGACCCGACGTCCGCATCCGAGGCGTTGAGCTGGTCGGTGTTGGCTGGCGTGAAGTTGCCGAGGAGCTGCGTCGCGCCCGCGTTCAGCTCGAGCGTGGCATCGCCCCAGTTCGTCTGGCCGTCCCAGAGTCCGTTGCCCGTCGCCACGTAGAGATTGCCCGTCGCGGTGTCGATCACCGCCCCGGCACGGCCCCAGATCGCGGCATCGCTCTGGGCGCACGATGCGGGATCGATGAGACCCGTGCGATCGCTGCAGAGCGAATTCCACACGGCGAGCAGATTTCCGGTGGTGGCGTCGAGGATCGCCACGTGGCCCTGATATGGCGGCGCGTCCCCGATGTAGCCGCCGGTGGTCGCGATCACGTGGCCGCGGTCGAAATTGAGCGACGACGCGATCTTCTCACGTGCTGGGAGCTGCGTGATCGAGGTCTCCCATTCGACGTGGCCGTCGGCGACGGCGAGCTTGTG
>DATFMZ010000283.1:0-3601 GCA_035266665.1 Gemmatimonadales bacterium
GACGGCCAGCGCGTCTACGCGCTCATCAACGCCCATGACGGCGGGCTCTATCGCTCGGATGATGCCGGCCGCACCTGGGCGCTCGTCAACGCCGACCAGCGCGTCCGCCAGCGGCCGTGGTACTACTTCCAGGTCAGGGCCGACCCGCGGGACGCGAGCACGGTCTACCTCCTGAGCTTCCACATGTGGCGCTCGGTGGACGCCGGCGTCACCATCCGTCGCCTCGACCCGCCGCACGTAGACAACCACGCGCTCTGGATCGATCCGGAACGTCCCACCCACATGATCGAGGGAAACGACGGCGGAGCGACGATCACGCTCGACGGCGGCGCGACCTGGAGCACGGAGTCGAATCAGCCGACGGCACAGATCTATCACGTGGCGACGGACGACCAGGTCCCCTATCGCGTCTACGGCGCCCAGCAGGATCGCGGCACGTATTCCATCGCGAGCGTCACGAACGGCGGCGGCATCACCGCACAGGACTGGTACGACGTCTCGGGCGGAGAGAGCGGGTACGTGCTGCCGACGCCGGGTGACCCGGACGTCGTCTACGCGGGGTCATACTTCGGGTACCTCACGCGATTCGACCGCAAGACCGGCACATCCCAGGACATCTCGCCCTGGCCGGAGAATACCGAAGGCCAGGGCGCCGACAGCGTGCCGTACCGCTTCAGCTGGACGTCACCGCTCGCCTTCGATCCGCACGATCCACACGTCCTCTATACCGGAGCCCAGGTGCTGCTCCGCACCACCGACCAGGGCCGGAGCTGGACCGCGGTGAGTCCCGACCTCACGCGCAACGACAAGACCAAGCAGCGGCTTTCGGGCGGGCCGATCACGCTCGACAACGTCGGCGCCGAGTACTACGACGTGATCTACACGATTGCGCCGTCGCCGCTGGCGAAGGGCCAGATCTGGATTGGGACCGATGACGGCCTCATTCAGCTCACCCGGGACGGCGGGACGACGTGGCAGAACGTCACCCCGAAAGCGCTCCCCGCCTGGGCGCACGTCGAGCTGATCGAGGCATCCCGCCGCGACACCGGCACGGCGTACGCCGCGGTGAACGCGCACATGAACGGGGACGATGCGCCGTACGCCTTCCGCACGCGGGATTTCGGCGCGCACTGGACCTCGATCACGACGGGACTCCAGGGCGCCGTGTACTTCGTGCGCGAGGATCCGGTGCGGCAGGGGCTGCTCTACGCGGGCACGGAGCGGGGCATGTTCGTCTCGTTCGACGACGGCGACCACTGGCAGTCACTGCAGCTCAACCTGCCCGTGACGTCGATGCGCGATCTCGTCGTCCACGGAAACGACCTGGTGCTCGGGACGCACGGCCGCGGCTTCTGGATCCTCGACGACATCGCTCCGCTCCGGCAGGCGCGGGCGGCGCTCGCGGATTCCGCGGTCTATCTCTTCCAGCCCACGGACGCGATGCGCACTCCACTCGGCGGGGGCGGGGGCGGCGCGACCGCTGGGACGAATCGCCCATCCGGCGCGTTCATCGACTTCTATCTGAAAGACGCACCGACCGGTGCCGTGACGCTCGCCATTCTCGATGCGAGCGGCGCGGTGGTGGATTCGTTCGGCAGCGTGCCGGGCCCCCTGGGGCGCACGCCCTTGCGCGTGCACGCGGGGATGAACCGGTTCGTCTGGAACCTGCGCTACGCTCCGCCCCCGCCGCTGCGGACGCCCGGCGGCCCGGTCTTCGAGGCGGGGGGGCCGCGCACGGCGACGGTGCTGCCGGGGCGCTATACCGTACGGCTCACGGCGGACGGCCATACGGACACGCGTTCGCTCACGGTGACGCTCGACCCGCGCCTCACCGCGACGCCGGCGGACCTTCGGGCGCAGCTCGACCTGATGCGGAAGATCGGCGATGCCATTGCCAATGATCACCGAGCGTTCAACCAGATCGCCTCGCTGGGTCAACAACTCACGGGCATCGGGCACCGGCTCGGCGGCGACTCCACGTTGCAGCCGGTCGTGGATTCCGCACGTGCGCTCAACGACCGGGCCGATCGGCTCGCCGTGCGCTTCTTCCAGTACAAGGCCAAGGCCCCCAAGTGGCTGTTCATGAACTATCCGCTGCAGTTGAACGGCAAGCTCGTGAGCCTCGGCAATGCGGTGGGCGGCGCGGATGCCGCACCGACCGCACAGGCGGAGGCGGTTTATAAGGAATTGCGTACCGCGCTCGACCAGCGGCTCGCCGACTGGGCGGCGATGCGCCGGCAGGACGTCGCGGCGCTCAATGCGCTGATGCAGGCGCACGGTATCACCCCGGTGTACGTCCCCGGGGACTGAGCCCGGCCGGCAGGCCGGGCCAGCGGGACCGCTTGACACATTACAAAATTGCTATTATTCTATCCTCCATGGCTACGCAACCGCTCGTTCGCACTATCAACCCCGACACGCTCTCGCGTGCCGCCGAGATCATCAAGATGCTCGGCCACCCGGAGCGGCTGAAGATCGTCGAGGTTCTCGAGCGCCACGAGGCGACGGTGACGGAGATCCAGGACACCCTGGACCTTCCCCAGGCCACCGTCTCCCAGCATCTCGCGAAGATGCGGGGCTGCAACATCGTCTCGGCCCGGCGCGACGGAGTCCACGTCTACTATCGGATCGTGGAGCCCAAGGTCCACCACATCCTGCGGTGTATCCGGACATGCGACATGTAACCGGTCCCGCGACTTCGGTACCGCCCGAGCTCTCGGGCATTTTTTTGGGCCTGTAACATATGATCATTGCTATACTTACATCTTTTGCGCTGGCGCAGACGCCGCAAGCCGACACCGTGCGACTCTCGCTCGATGCGGCGCTCGCGCGCGCCCGAGAGGCCAATCCCACGCTCCGCGCCGAGCGCGCCGACGCGCGCGCGGCCTCCGCGCTGGCGCTCCAGGCGACCCGGGCCTTCCTGCCCTCGGTCACGCTCGATGCCATGGGGATGCGGACGACCGATCCGGTGGCGGTCTTCGGGCTCAAGCTGCGCCAGGGCGCGTTTCAGGCATCGGACCTGGCGCTCAGCGCATTGAACGATCCGGCGGCCTACCCCGGATGGTCGGCCTCGGCCACGGTCGAGCAACCGATCCTCGCGCCGGAGGGACTCTTCGGCTACGCGGCCGCACGTCGCGGGGCCGCGGCACGGAACGCCGGCGCGCGCCGGGCCGCCGGCGCGACCGCGTACTACGTCGCGCGCACGTATTGGGGCGCGCAGCTCGCCGCCCAGCGGCTCCGCGCGCTCGACACCGCGCTCGCCGCGGCACGCGCCCACGTCCAGCAGGCAACCGCGCTCCACGAGCAGGGACTCGTGACCGGGCTCGACGCCCGGCTCGCGAGCCTCCGCGCCTCGGAGGTGGAGGCGCGGCGGCTCGCCGCGCATGCGGACGCGGAGAACGCACGCAGCGCGCTCGCGACGATACTCGCGCTCCCCGACGACGCGTCGCTCGTCCTCACCGATTCGCTCGACGCCCCACTCCCGACGCCACCCTGCGCCGGCGACACGACGTGTGACGTGGCCCATCGCGGCGACGTGATGGCGTTGCGCCTCGGCGCCCAGGCCCTCGGCCTCGGTGTGGACCGTGCGTGGGCGAGCCAG
>DATFMZ010000284.1:0-7787 GCA_035266665.1 Gemmatimonadales bacterium
GGCGCCTCGACTCGCTGGACGGCCCCTCGCTCTTCGGCGGTGAGCTCGCGGCGACGCCGGCACTCGGCGCGCCCACGAACGACGTCTCCGCGCGCGTCGGGATCGTGATCGACACGCGGGACGACGAGTCCGCCCCCCAGCGTGGTGTCCTGATTCAGGCCATTCACACCCGCGCCGATTCGACCGTGATGGGTGACGTCTCGTACGCGCGCACCTTCGTGAGCGCCCGCGGTTATCTGCCCGTGGGGTCGAAATTCGTCCTGGCCGCGCGCGTCGCGGGCCAGAAGATGACCGGCACGCCGCCGGTGGGCACGTACTACACGATGGACGCGAGCGACGGCGCGATCTACGGCCTCGGCGGCGCCAACACCGATCGCGCCCTCCCGCAGGACCGCCTCCTCGGCCGAAGCAAGCTTGTCGCCAACTTCGACGTCCGGTACAACATCATGCAGATCCCGCCCGGCGTGCCCACGCCGATCGCACGCCTCACCCTGATCGGGTTCGTGGATGCCGCACGGGTCTTTCAGACCGAGAACTTCCGCCTGACCACCACCGGGATGCTCTGGGGCGGCGGCGGCGGCGTCATGTTCCAGCTCATGCGCAACGCCTTCCTCGGCCTCACCGTGGGCGGCGGGCCGGACGGCGCGCAGATCCAGGCGCATACGGGGTGGACGTTCTGAGATAGGCGGACAGGGGCGGGCGAAGGCGGGCAGGGGCGGTCCGCCCGTTCCCGCCTTCCTTCTACAGCAGCTCCAGCACCTCACGCAACGTCGATTCACCGCGATCGCGCGCGTACCACTTCCGCATCTCCGGGTAGCGCTCGGCACTCGTCATCGTGTCGCGGTGCGCGAGGAACCACGCCTGCAGCTCGTGCGGCCGCGGTCCCCAGTGGCCGAGGGGATGGAAGTCACGGTCGAGCGCGATCACGATCGGGATGGAGCGTGTGCCGTTGGTGAGATAACAGTCCATCACCTCAGGATGCTCGTCGCGGCGGAGCACCCTGAGCTCGAGACAGGACGCGAGGTGCCCGAGCTTCGCGAGGAGCGGCACCGTGTTGCTGGCGTCGCCACACCAGTCTTCGACGAGCGCCAGCAGGCGCGCGTGCTTCCCCCGCTCGCGGGCTTCGTCGATCGCCCACTGCGGGATCCTGGCGGTGCGGTAGACGCCTTCCCAGAGACCGCGGTTCTTCGAGGACTCCGCCACGAAGGTCTCGTAGTCGAGCGCCGTGCTCCAGAGCGTCGCGAAGTCGAGCGACGTCTCCGTGCTCACCTCACGACTCCGAGACCTTGATGTCGATCCCGCGCTCGCGGAGCCGCTCCACGTAGGGGGTATAGGGCGTGCCCTCGTACGACGTCGTGACGCCGAGTCCCGTGATCTCGCCCTGCGCCTGCATCGCGCCGGTGATGGCGAGCGAGTAGCCCGTGGTGCGCATCATGGAGCTGATCTTGAATTCGGGATCGTAGAAATCGAGCAGCTCGAACGTCGCCGTCTTCGGCTTTCCGGCCTTCTTCCCCGTTACGATCACCTTGAGTGCCACCAGATCGTGCACGTCGGGCTTCCGGAGCTTGGGATCGGCGAGCGCGATGAAGAGCTCCCGGGGCTTCACGGGCGTGCCGTCCAGCGTCACCGGCGCCAGATCGAGGAGGCCGAGCCACCGGATCGCCTTCATGATCTCGGCGTGCCCGTGATAGCGCAGCGTCTTGTATTCCATCACCGGGATCTTGTGCTCGAACTCCCACGGCATCGTGGAGACGCCGCCCGCGGTGTGGAATGCCTCGAGGCTTCCGACCGGCTCCGGGAAGACGATGTCCTCGAGCTCCGAGAGCGCCTCGACGGTCATCGGCTCGCCGTTGCGGAGGATCCAGGAGGGCGTCGTGTAATAATCGAGCACGCCCTCGAGCGAGTAGACGATGTTGTAGTTGAGCGGCGGCTCCGGGTGCTGCGGGAGCCCGCCCACGTAAAGCCGCACGGACTCCACGTCGTCCATCCGCCGGATCCCTTCGAGTGCCAGGATGTTGACCATTCCCGGCGCGAGGCCGCAGTCCGGCATGATCGAGAGGCCTTTCTTCTTTGCCTCGTCGTGCAGCAGCTTCTGCTGGCGTACGATCTCGGTATTCCCGCCGAGATCGGCGAAGTTGGCCCCCGCCTCGACGGCGAGCGTCGCCATGTCCGTGTTGAAGTAGTACGGCAGGGCGCTCATGACCGCGGACTGGCCCTGCATCGCCGCGCGGACGGCCTTCTTGTCGTGCGCGTCGAGCTTGGTGACGGTCAGGCGTTTGCCGCGGTAGGAATTCAGAAAAGCCGGGAGATTCTCGGGCTGGTAGTCGGCGAGGGTGACATCGGCGTCGGTGTGGCGCAGGAGATCGAACGCACAAGCCGACCCCTGGAGTCCACCACCCAAAACAAGCATCCGCATCCGCATACTCCGGAGTTATCGGTGAGATTCGGCTCCGAAAGATAGACAGGGGTACAGGGGCCTGGAATGGCTGCACTTGCGCGCACCGACCCGGTCGTTAGTGTTGCGAGTGGTGACTCACCCACATGGTGGACCGGCCCCGAAACCGCCCCGGCGGCGGAATCCGCAGGGCACGCGCGAGCGGCTCGTGCGGGCGGCCCTCGAGCTGTTCACCACCCAGGGCTACCACGAGAGCACGACACCCCAGATCGCCCAGCGGGCCGGCGTGGCGGAAGGCACCATTTACCGCCATTTCCCGAGCAAGGACGACCTCCTGAACGAGATATATCGTGCGGGGGTACGCCATTTCGGGAAGTTCGTGAAGGAAGTCGATCCGCATCGGCCCGCGCGGGATCGGCTGGAGCAGGTGGCCGTCGCCTGGCGTGACGTCGCGGGCCGCGAGCCGGCGCTCGTACGGCTCGTCTTCGGCAAGCGCTTCCAGTCCCTCCTGGACGACCGGAGCCGCGCGGTCTGGGGTGAGTTCCGCACCGACCTCGAGAAGCTCATCGCCAGCGGGAAATCGGCCGGCGAGGTACGGGCCGGCGCCGTCTCCACGTGGGCCGACGTCTGGCTCGCCCTGATCACGCTCATGATCGAGCGCGTCGCCAACCGGGAGTGGAAGGTCGAGGACACCGCACCACAACTCGTGATCGATGCGGCGTGGGATGCAATCAAGGTGCAGGGAGCAGGGAGCAGGGAGCAGGGCGCGGGGGGGTGAGACAGAACCGTCTTATGTTTCACGTCTCACGTCGCGTACACTCCTTCGATCGCTGACTCCGGTTTCGGCAGATTGTTCTGCTTGCTCTCGAGCGCCTCGTCCGCGGCGCGATCCACTTCCTCACTAACCTCCGCTTCGACGCGCTCGAGATCTGCTTCGCTCACGCCTTCGCGTTTCAGAAATTCCTCGTAGAGTCCGATCGGGTCTCGCCGGCCCCAGTACTCGAACACCTCGGCGGGAATCACCACACGGGCCTCGTGTTCGTCGTGCGTGGCGTGGCCTCCCATGCGGAACGTCTCGGCGTCGAGGATGACCGGTCCCTCCCCGGCGCGGCAGTAGTCGGCCGCGATCTTCGTCGCGGCATACGCGTCGAGCACGTTGTTGCCGTCGAACGACCACCCGGCGCACCCGTACGCCAGATGCACCTTCGCGAAGCTCGGATCGCGCCGGTGCGCGTTCACCCGCGTGCCGAGCGCCACCTGGTTGTTCTCGATCACGAAGATCACCGGGAGACGCTCAACGGCGGCGAAGTTGAACGCCTCGTGCGTGGGTCCCGAGTTCACCGACCCGTCACCCACCCAGGTGAGCACCACGCCCGGGATCTCCGTGAGGCGCATCGCGAGCGCGATGCCCGCGGCGACGGGCGGCATGTTGCCGATGTTCGAGATCGGCTGGAGCACCCGGTGTGAGAAGCCGCCGACGTGCCCGTCCCGGCCCTTGGAGGGGGAGTCGGCCGTACCCAGATAGCCGCGCAGCATGTCGGCCACCGACATACCCATCTCGCAGCAGGCGCCGGCGTTCCGGATCATCGGCGCGGTGAAATCCACCGCGTGGTCGAGCGCGTGCACGGGACCGATGGTGCTCGCTTCCTCTCCGGTGCCGAGCCACGCCTTGGAGATCACGCCCTGCTTGACCCATCGCTTGAGCATGATGTCGTGCAGCCGCGTGCGGAGCAGTCCCGCATACAGCGTGAGACGCACCTCGCGATCGAGGGCGTCCACCACGCGGCGGCGCTCGGGATCGGCCCGCCAGATGTCGCCGAACGCCGTGACCAGCTTGGCGTCGGGCTGCCAGTTGACGTATTCGGGAGGATCGTAGGCGGGGAAGCGCTTCATCGCCCAGTCCCGCTCACCGAAGGAGCGCTTGGACCCGCTCGGTGACGCCGGGAATCCCCGCCGCCTCGACCAGGGCGCGCCCGAAAGCGAGTGCGTCGGGGTATCGGTCGTCGGGATTCGTCTCGAGGGACTTCATGAGCGCCCGCTCCAGCGGTTCCGGCACGCCGGCGCGATACTGCCGGAGGGGCGTCGGGCTCCCACGAAGGCGCGCGATCATCATCTCCTGCGCGGTGCGCCCCTGGAAGGGAAGCTTCCCGGAGAACATCTCGTAGGCCATGATGCCGAGCGCGTAGATGTCGCTCCGCGCATCGAGGGTCTTCCCGCGAATCTGCTCCGGGCTCATAAACTCGGGCGTGCCGAGGATGATGCCGGTCGCGGTGAGCTTCTGCATGTTCGGATCGGCCCGATTTTCCTTGGCGAGCCCGAAATCCATCACGACGGCGATTTCGCGTCCACCCTCGCCGGGAACGATCATCACGTTCTCGGGCTTGAGGTCGCGATGCACGATGTGCAACTGATGCGCGTGATGGAGCCCCGAGCAGATCTCGGCGAGAAACTCGACGCCCTGTTCGATCGGCATGGGGCCGACCTTCGCCTCACGATCGGAGAGCAGCTCGCCACGCAGGTACGGCATGACGAGGTAGATCAGCCCGTCCTCGGTCTCGCCGAGCCGGAAGATGCGGCAGACGTGGGGGTGATCGAGCCGCATCGCGAGACCCGCTTCGCGGCGCAGCCGCTCGACGGAGCTCTTGTCGGCGTGGAGCTTCGGCGTGAGGATCTTGATCGCCACCGTCTCGCCGCGGGTGAGATCCTTCGCCTCGTAGACGTAGGACATCCCGCCTTCGCCGAGGCGGCGCACCACCTCGTAGCGCCCATCCACCCGCTGGCTCGTGAGCGTGTAGCGGTCGGCGGCTTTGGGCTTCACGGCTTTGCGGATCGTGGTGCCGGACGTGCCGGCCACCGCGACGTCCACCAGCGGGCTCCCGTCCCGCGGACAGAACCGCGCGTCGCCTTCGTATACGGTGCCGCACTTGATGCAACGTCTGCTGCTCATTGGCGAACCTTGTTTCTCCCCTCACCCTTGGCGCGGTACATCGCGTCATCGGCCCGCACGATCAACTGATCGACCGTCTCGATCCCTTCGCCCGGGAAGGTCGCGACGCCGATGGACCCCGAAACGTACAAAGGCGCTCCACTGTCCGCGAAGTTGTACTCCGCAACGCGCTGTCTGAGCCGCTCGGCGAAGGTGAGGGCGCCTTCGGGCGCCGTATCGGGGAGCACGAGGATGAACTCGTCACCACCGTAGCGCGCCACGATGTCCACTGACCGGGCGTCGCGTTGGAGGATCTCCCCGACCTTCCGGAGCACATTGTCGCCCACCAGATGCCCCCGAGAATCGTTGACCGACTTGAAGTCGTCGAGATCGATGAGGAGCAAGGTGAGCGAGCGCTCGTAGCGCCGCACCCGGTCCATCTCCCGCTCGAGCCACTCGAAGAGCGCGCGCCGGTTCACACAGCCCGTCAACGGGTCCGTACGGGCCAGCTCCTGATAGCGCTGCCGCTCGGTGACCGCGGATTCGAGGTCGTAGGCCTTCTCGATGGCCGTGACCGAAGCGGAAATCACCGCCGCCGCGAACGCCACGTCCTGCGGCGTGAGCGGCGGATCGTCTTCGGCCGTCCGGAGGAAGAACACACCGCGCTGCTGCGCGCGCAGCGAGAAGGGGAGCGCGATGGCCGAGCGCGTCGGCACCTGGATGCCCTCGATCTCCCACGACTGCCGCACCGCGTCGTACAGCGGGTCGGTGTGGACGTCCTCGACGAGCACCGGCTCGCCGCTCGCGAGCGCCTTCCCGATCTCGGGGTAGCGGCTGAGCTCGATCTCGAGGTTCCGGAGCATCGGATTCTCGTAGGCCGCCACGACGACGCCGATCTCGTCTCCGGGCTGGGCGATCACCATCGAGCACTTCGACAACTCGAGCACGCGGGCGACGCGCCGCGCCAGGATCTGATAGATCTCCTCCGGCTTGAGCGAGTCGGTGATCTCGTGCAGAATGTCCATCATCTCGGCGTGGACGCGGGCTTCGTCGGCGCTCATCCGCGCCTCGCGCGCGCGCCGCTCGGCCTCCTCGCGCGCCTGCCGCAGCGCCCGACTCTGGCGGAGCCGCGCCTCGACCCGCGCGACCAGCTCGCGCACGCGGAAGGGCTTGGCGATGAAGTCGTCCGCGCCGAGTCCCAGGGAGCGGGTCGTCGCCTCCTCGGGCTGCATCGACGAGATCATGAGCACGGGGAGGTCCTGCCAGCGGGTGTCCCCCCGGATCTTCTCGAGGAGCTGCAGCCCGTCCACGCGCGGCATCATGATGTCGAGCATCAAGAGATCGGGCTTCTCGCGCTCGAGGCACTCCATCAGATGCTCGCCGCCCTCCACGGGCACCACGTCGTGCCCCTGCCCCTTGAGGATGTAGACGAGGGTCTTGAGGAGGGTCTTGTCGTCGTCGGCGACGACGATACGGGCCTTGGAGGCGACGGCCGTCACGCGCCGCGCTCCGCTGCCAGCTGCTCGACCTGCGCGGGATCGATATTCCCGCCGCTCACCACGAACACCGTGGGACCCGTGGGCGTGACGACGCCGCTTCGGAGCGCCGCCGCGGTGGCGGCCCCGGACGTCTCGACCGGCGACTCGACCTCACGGTTGAGCCAGACGGTCGCTTCGGCGATCGACTCGTCGGTCACGGTCACGGCGTCCACCCGTGGGCCGCGCGCCGCGAGATGGCGAAACACCAGCGCCCCCACGGAGAGCGGCAGGAGGCCGTCGGCGAGGCTCGCCGAGCGCTCGAGCCGCACCGGCTTCCCGGCCTCGAGGGCGGCGCCCAACTTCCGCGCCCCCTCGGGCTCGACGGCGGTGATCCGCGCGTCGGGGGCGAGCGCTCCGAGCGCGGTGGCGATCCCGGCGATCAGCCCGCCGCCGCCCACGGGCACGAGCACGTGCGCGACGTTCGGGAGATCTTCCGCGATCTCGAGGCCTGCCGTCCCCTGCCCCGCGATCACGTCGGGGTGGTCGAACGGGGGGACGACGGCGAGACCCTCGGCCTTCGCGAGGTCCATGGCTTTGGCGTAGCGGTCTTCCGAGGTCGTCCCCGCGAAGACCGGCTCGCCGCCCCAGCGCTTCACGCCGGCCACCTTCGTCGGCGGAGCAGTCTCGGGCATCACGATGACCGCCCGAATGCCCAGGCGCCGGGCCGCGAAGGCCACCGCCTGCCCGTGGTTGCCGCTGGAATAGGTGATCACGCCGCGCGCCCGTTCCGCCTCGGGGAGGCGGCGGACCGCGGTCCACGCGCCCCGCACCTTGAACGCGCCGACGGGCTGGCGGTTCTCGGGTTTGAGGAAGACCGGCACCCCGAACCGCTCGGCGAGCGCCGGCACCGGCACGAGGGGGGTACGCACCGCGACGCCTTCGAGGCCGCGGGCGGCCTCGCGGATGGCCTCGAGGGAGACGAGGCCCG
>DATFMZ010000285.1:0-2564 GCA_035266665.1 Gemmatimonadales bacterium
CTTCCTGCGAGAGCGGATTCTTGATGGCCTGCGCGCCTTCGCCCCCGGCGTCGAACGGAATGGATCGCGCCTCATGGAGCCCGAAGCCGGTGAGCAGCGTGCGAAGCCGCGCCTTGGCGGGCTCCCGCGGATCTTCCGGCACGGTGGTCGGCCGGTACGGCCTGACCTCGACCGGAAAGGAATCGAACCCGCGGATGCGCGCGATCTCCTCGATGAGATCGACCTCGCGCGTGACGTCGGGCCGCCAGCCCGGCACCTGCACCGCCACGCGCTCGTCGCGGGGCGCCACGGTGAAGCCGAGCCGCGTGAGGATCCCCTCGATCTCCTTGACCGTGACCGGCACGCCGAGGAGATGCTCCACGCGCGCGGGCCGGAGGAAGACCGTGCGTGGCTGGACGGGCACCGGGAAGACGTCGAGCGCCGCTTCGCGTTCGGCACCGCCCGCCACCGCGATGATCACGTCCACCGCGCGCCGCGCCACCGCCGCGAGATCCTGCACGTCCACGCCGCGCTCGAACCGGTAGGAGGCATCGGTACTCATCTTGAGCTGCGTGCGGGTCTTGCGGATGCGCTTGGGATCGAACGCCGCGCACTCGAGGAGGAGATCGGTGGTTTCGGGCCCGACCTCGGAGTTCTCGCCACCCATCACGCCCGCCACCGCGATCGGCCCCTCGCCGTCGCAGATCATCGTCATCTCGGGATCGAGCGCCCGCGCGACGCCGTCGAGCGTCGTGAGCGTCTCACCCTTCTTCGCCCGCCGCACGATGACGGCCTTGCCGCGGAGATGGGCAAGATCGAACGCGTGCAACGGCTGGCCGTACTCGTAGAGGATGTAGTTGGTAGCGTCCACCACGTTGTTGATCGGCCGGAGCCCCACGCTCCTGAGCCGCGCCTGGAGCCACGCGGGCGACGGTCCCACCGTGACGCCGCGGATCACCGCCGCCACGTACCGCGGGCACCCCTCGGTATCCTCGATGGTGACCGTGGCACCGTCCACCGTGCCGGTCCGTTCCACGCGGCGTGCGGCCTTGGACTTGGCCGCGAGTCCGGGAATCGGCGCCAGGCGGAGCGTCCCGCCGATCGCGGCCGCGAGATCGCGCGCCACCCCCCGATGCCCGAGCAGGTCGGGCCGATTGGGCGTCACGTCCACCACGAGACGCGTGTCGTGCAGCCCGAGCGCCTCGACGAGCGGCGTGCCGAGCGCCGCGTCGGTGTTCAGCTCCAGGATGCCGCTGTGATCGGTGCCGAGCCCGAGCTCTTTCGCGGAACAGAGCATCCCGTTCGAGGCGATGCCCCGGATCTTCCGGCGCTCGAGCGTGAGGCCGCCGGGGAGCGTCGCCCCGACCGGCGCGAACGGATAGCGCTTCCCCGCCGTCACGTTGGGCGCGCCGCAGATCACCTCGAGCAGCTCGCCACCCGCGTTCACCTTGCAGAGCGAGAGCCGGTCGGCGTTGGGGTGTTTCCCAACCTCCGCAACCTCGGCCACGACGACGTCGTCGAGCCCTCCGTAGAGCGGTTCGACGGCATCCACGGCCGCGCCGAGCAGCGTGAGCCGCTCCGCGGTCTCCTGCGGATCGAGCGCGCGGCCGAGCATGGCCTCGAGCCAGGCGAGCGAGACGTTCATCGTCCCTCCCGGAACTGATCGAGGAAGCGCATGTCGCTCTCGTAGAGGAGCCGGATGTCCGGGATCCCGTAGCGCACGAGTCCGATCCGCGCCGGCCCCATGCCGAACGCGTATCCGGTGTAGCGCTCGGGATCGAGGCCGCACGCCTCGAAGACCGCGGGATCCACCATCCCGGCGCCCATGATTTCCATCCAGCCGGTGCCCTTGCAGGTCGAGCACCCGCTCCCGCCGCAGACCGTACAGCGCACGTCCACCTCCGCGGACGGCTCCGTGAACGGGAAGAACGACGGACGGAATCTGACCGGCGTGTCCGGCCCGAAGAAGCGTTTGACGAACTGATCGATGGCGGCCTTGAAGTCCACGAAGCTCACGCCCTCGTCCACGACCAGTCCTTCGATCTGATCGAATGCCGGAGCGTGCGACGGATCGAAGGGATCGCGGCGATACGCGACGCCCGGGACGACGATGCGAATGGGCGGCGGATACGTCTCCATGGTCCGCGCCTGCATCGGCGAGGTGTGCGTGCGCAACACCGTGCTCGGCCCGAGCCAGAGCGTATCGTGCTCGTCGGCGGCCGGGTGATCGAGCGGAATGTTGAGCTTGGTGAAGTTGTACTCCGCCGTCTCCGCCTCGGGACCGTTCACCCGCACGAAGCCCAGCTCGTGGAAGATGTCGCAGATGTCGTCCACGACGCGCTGGATGGGGTGGAGCGCTCCACGCCACCGCCGGCGGCCGGGCATGGTGAGATCCACGCCGTGATCGGCGGGACGTTCGGCGGCGAGGGCCGCCTCCCGCGCGTCGATCGCGTCGGCGATACGAACTTTGAGGGCATTCGCCTCCGCCCCGATCCGTTTGCGATCGGCGGCGGGGAGGTCGGAGAGCGCGCGGAGGACTTGGGTGAGCGCGCCCGCCTTGCGGCCGAGGAGGCCGGTCTTCAGCT
>DATFMZ010000286.1:0-4860 GCA_035266665.1 Gemmatimonadales bacterium
CCCGCTCCTGCCGCCGCCTGGACGAAGGGCGCTCCTCCCGTCCCGGGGCCCGGCATCGTCATCGCCGCGCCGAGCAAGGATCTCTTCGCCAAGGATCCGCTGGCGGACGCGTCGCTGGAGCAGATCGCCGAGCTCGTCCGCGCATGCACCAAGTGTTCGCTCCACGCCTCGCGCACGCACGGCGTGCCGGGTGAGGGACCGTCCGACGCTCGCCTGATGGTGGTGGGCGAGGGGCCCGGCGCGAATGAAGACGAGACGGGCAGGCCGTTCGTCGGGCGGGCGGGGCAGCTGCTCGACGAAATTCTCGCGGCGATCGACTGTCCGCGCGAGACGGTGTTCATCGCGAACATCGTGAAGTCCAGACCGCCGAACAACCGCAAACCGGAGCCGCTGGAAATCGAGGCTTGCCTTCCGTATCTCTACCGGCAGATTGAGATCATTCACCCGGCCGTGATTCTCGCCATGGGCGGGACGGCGGCCGAGTCGTTACTCGGAACGCGCGGGTCGCTGGGGACCTTCCGCAACAAGGTCCACAGTTTCAGAGGGATCCCGCTCGTCGTCACGTATCACCCCGCAGCCCTCCTGCGGAATCCGCACTGGAAGCGACCGACCTGGGATGACGTCCGTATCGCGCGTCAGCTCCTCGACGAATAACGAGGCGACGCCCATCAAGCAGGCGCCGTGGAGCCCCGAGGCCGAACAAGCGGTTCTCGGGGCGATGCTCCTGGACGCCGATGCGGCGCTCAAGGCGCTGCAGCTGCTCGACGACGGCGCGTTCTATCGCGACGCGCATCGCCGGATCTTCCGGTCGATGGCGGCGATCGTCGAGCGCGGCGACGTGCTCGATCCCCTGGTCCTCCCCGAAGAGCTCAAGGTGCACGGCGACCTCGAGGGGGCGGGCGGCGTGGATTACATCGCCGAGCTGCTCGACGTCGTGCCGACCGCGGCGAACGTGGAGTTTCACTGCCGGATCGTCAAGGACAAGGCACTGCTCCGGCGGCTGATCGAAGTCGGGACGGCGCTCGTCCACACCGCCTATGAGGGTCGTCAGGACGTCGCCACGCTCCTCGACGAGGCCGAACAGAAAGTCTTCGAGGTCTCGAACGAGCGGGGCACGCAGGAAGTCGTCCGCATCAAAGAACTGATGTGGCATACGATGGAGCGCATCGAAGCGCGCGATCGCGGCGACGAATCGGTACGCGGTGTGATGAGCGGTTACAAAGATTTGGATACCAAGACGAACGGGTTCCAGCCGAGCGATCTGATCATCGTCGCGGCACGCCCGTCCATGGGAAAGACGTCGTTCTGTTTGAACATCGCGGCCAACGCCGCGCTCGATGCCCAGGTGCCGGTGGCGATCTTCTCACTCGAGATGTCCAAGGACCAGCTGCTCGAACGTCTGCTGGCGGCGGAGAGCCTCGTGGATCTCCAACGCCTCAGGAACGGCGGCCTGCGTCCGGACGACTATCCCAAGCTCTCGCGCGCGGCGGGACTCCTGGGCACGGCCCCCATCTGGATCGACGACACCCCGGCGCTCACGCTCCTCGAGCTCCGGTCCAAGGCGCGCCGGCTCAAGGCCGAACATGACGTGGGGCTGATCGTGATCGACTACCTGCAGCTCATTCGGGGCAGCGGCCGCAACGAGAGCCGGCAGGAAGAGATCAGCTACATCTCGCGGTCGCTCAAAGCGCTCGCGCGTGAGCTGTCCACGCCGGTGATCTCGCTCTCCCAGCTTTCGCGCGCCCCGGAGCAGCGGGGGGGAGACCGGCGCCCGATGCTCTCCGACCTGCGCGATTCCGGCGCGATCGAGCAGGACGCCGATCTCGTGATGTTCATCTATCGGCCCGAGATGTATGCGCACCTCATGGAACGCGACCAGGGCGCGGAAGAGGGGACGGCGGACCTCATCCTGGCCAAGCACCGGAATGGGCCGACGGGCACCGTGAAGCTCACCTTCCTCAAAGAGTTCACCCGCTTCGAGAGCCATACCGCCCGCGAGCCGGAGGGCCCATCGTTTGGCGGCTAAGCTCAAGAGCGTGTTCCGGTGCAGTGAGTGCGGTGCCGAGCACCCGAAGTGGGCGGGCCGCTGCGAGGCGTGCGGTGCGTGGAACACGCTGGTCGAGGAAATGGCGGAGCGCCGGACGGCCCGTCGAGCCCAGCACGCGTCCGACGGCCCTCCCGCACGGCGGCTCGCGGACGTCGCCGCCGACGCCGCCCCGCGGCTCCGTACCGGGCTCGACGAGCTCGACTTCGTGCTCGGCGGCGGGATCGTTCCGGGATCGGTGATCCTGGTGGGCGGTGAGCCGGGGATCGGCAAATCCACGCTGCTGCTCCAGGCGGCCGCCCGGCTCGAGGCCGCCGGCGTCCGCACCCTCTACGCGTCGGGCGAGGAATCCGCCGAGCAGGTGAAGCTCCGCGCGGACCGGCTGCACGAGGACGCGGGCCCCGTGCACGTCCTCCCCGAAGTCCGAGTCGACGCCATCACCGCGCGCGCCGCCGCGCACCGTGCCGGGGCGGTCATCGTCGATTCCATCCAGACCGTCTACACCGACGAGCTCACCGGCGCGCCGGGCAACGTGGGGCAGGTGCGTGAGTGCGCCTCCCGGCTGATGCGGTTCGCCAAGGAGACCGGCTCGGCGGTGGTGCTCGTGGGGCACGTGACACGCGGCGGGATCATCGCGGGGCCCAAGACGCTCGAGCACATGGTGGACACCGTGCTCTACTTCGAGGGCGAATCGTCGCACGACTTCCGCGTGCTCCGCGCGGTGAAGAATCGGTTCGGGTCGGTGGACGAAGTCGGGATCTTCGAGATGACCCAGCAGGGCCTCGAGCCCGTCGCCAACCCCTCGGCGGCGTTTCTGGCCGGCCGCGACGACGCGACCGCGGGCTCGGCGGTCACCGCGCTCATGGAGGGCACGCGGCCGGTCCTGATCGAGATCCAGGCGCTCGCGGCCAAGGCGGGCTTCGGCACGCCGCAGCGCGTCGCGACCGGCCTCGAGCACAAACGGCTCGCCATGTTGCTCGCCGTGCTCGAGCGTCGTGCCGGGCTCCCGTTCCACGATCTCGACGTCTTCGTGAACGTCACCGGCGGCGTGCGGTTGGTCGAGCCCGCGTCCGATCTCGCCGTCGTGGCGGCCCTCGTCTCGAGCGTGAGCGATCGTCCGCTGCCGCCCGATACGCTCTTCCTCGGGGAAGTCGGACTCGGCGGCGAGGTCCGTCCCGTCGCGGGAATCGAGCGCCGCCTCGCCGAGGCCGAGCGCCTCGGCTTCCGCCGCGTCTTCGTCTCGGGCCGCACGCGGCTCGCCGTCGAGATCGATGCCATCCGGATCGCGCATGTCGCCGAGCTCGGACGCCGTCTCGCGGCTTGACGTCGGCGTGGTGCTCGCCGCCGGGGGCGTGGGAGAGCGCGCCGGAGAGGGTGGGCCGAAGCAGTTCCGGCCGATCGCCGGCGTGCCGATGCTGCTCCGCGCCCTCCGGCGCTTCGCGCACCATCCGCGTGTGCACCAGATCGTCGTCGTGCTGCCCGCCGCGTGGGCGGCCACCCCACCGCCGTGGCTCGCCGAGGTGCTCGGGCAGCGGCTGCGCGTGGTTCCCGGTGGCGCGACGCGTGCCGATTCCGTGGCGGCGGGCCTCCAGGCGCTGGCGCCCGAATGCGGCGTGGTCCTCGTGCACGACGCGGCGCGGCCGTTCGTGAGCACCGAGGAGATCGACGCGGTGATCGCCGCCGCCGGTCGGGGTGTCGGCGCGGTCTCGGCGTTGCCGCTCGCCGATACCCTCAAGCAGACGGACGGCGCCCGCCGAGTCACCGCGACGGTGCCGCGTGCCACCCTCTGGCGCGCGCAGACACCGCAGGGCTTCCCGCGCGTCGTCCTCGAGGATGCCTACCGGCATGCCCGCGAGCGCGGCGGCCTCGCCGACGCCACCGACGACGCGTCGCTGGTCGAGGCGGCGGGTGGGCGGGTCGAGGTCGTTCCCGGCCGCTCGACCAACTTCAAGGTGACCACGCCGGACGATTTTCTTCTGGCCGAAGCGGTGGCGAGACGATGACCACGCTCGCGTTCCACACCAAGGCCGAATGGGAAGCCGCGGCGCCGGTGGTGAAGGACCATCTGGGACGCGGCGGGCTGCTGGCGTATCCCACCGAAACGGTCTATGGCCTGGGCTCGCGTGCGCGCGCCGCGGACGTCGCGGCGCTCGCCAAGCTCAAGGGGCGGCCGCCACGGAAGCCGTTTCTCCTGCTGGTGGCCAGTCGCGCGATGGTAGAGGACGCGGGACTCGTCTTCAACGCGGCGGCCGACGCCCTCGCCGAGGCGTTTTGGCCGGGGCCGATGACGATCATTCTACCCGGCGGGATCGGTCTGCCGGATGTCTTGCGCGGACCGGAAGGCGGGGTCGCCGTGCGCTGGACCTCGCAACCCGGGATGAGGACCGTCATCGACCGGCTCGGCGAGCCGATCACGTCCACGTCGGCCAATCGCCCGGGTGGACCGACGGCGCCGGGCGTGGGCGCCATCGAGACGACGTTCGAGGATGCCGTCACGCAGGGGACGCTCTTGATTCTCGACGGCGGCACGCTCGGCAACGTCCCGCCGTCCACCCTGATCGACTGCACGACGATGCCGGCACGTCTGGTGCGCGAGGGCGCGATTCCGCGCGACGAGGTGCGCGCGCGGGTGGGGAGTCTCGCGCCGTGACCCACGTGCTCTTCGTGTGCACCGGCAACATCTGCCGCAGCCCGCTCGCCGAGGCGCTCTTTCGCCGCGAGGTGCTCCAGCGGAAGGTGGGAGACGTCGAGGTCTCGTCCGCGGGGACGGGGGCCTGGGACGGTGCGCCCGCCTCCGAGGGCGCGTATCTGGTCGG
>DATFMZ010000287.1:0-3611 GCA_035266665.1 Gemmatimonadales bacterium
GCGCTTCGATGATTTGGCGGCTCAGCACCAGGCCGATTCCTGAGCCCTCCGGCTTGGTCGTGAAGAACGGGACGAAGAGATTCGCCGTGTCGGCGAGGCCCGGACCGTCATCCTCGACGACGATCCCGACGCCGCCGCGGGCGCGGTGCCACGTCACCCGTACCCCGCCACCGGTCTCAGCGGACGCGTCGGCGGCGTTCTGGAGCACGTTGATCAACACCTGCTCCAGCTGATCCGCGTCGCCGTGAATGCGTGCCGCCGGCCCGGTTGTCACCGTGATGGGTACCCGCGTCTCGAGCCGCGCCGCGCGATTCACGAGCTGGCCGACGTCGAGCGGCGTGAGCGTGGGCTGCGGGAGTCGCGCGAGCTTGGCATACGACGACATGAAACGCCGCAGCGACTCGGAGCGTGACGCGATCACCGCGAGCCCCGAGCGGAGATCCTCCGACGCGCCGGCCGCCGTGCCCTGTGTGAGACTCTCCGCGATGGACTTGATCGGCGCGAGCGAGTTGTTCACCTCGTGGCTTAGCACACGGATGACCTGCTGCCACGCCTGGCGCTCCTGCTCGCGAAGCACGGCGCCCACATCGTTCAGGACCAGCAGCAGGTGCGGTCGCCCGCCTTGCCGAAAGGTGCCGCGCCTCACCTCCCAGCGGCCGCTCTTGCCGGGAAAGCTCGCCTCCACGATGCGCGGCGCTTCACCGTCCAAATACTCGGCGAGCGCGAGCGTCGAGGCATCGCGGCCGAGCAGCTTCTCCACCGGCGCATCGAGCAACGTCGCGCCCGCGCGATTCACCAGCCGGAGCCGCCACTCGCCGTCGAAGGCGAAGATCGCCGCGTCAATCTCGGCGATCACGCGGCGGAGCAGTGCCCCCGCCTCGATCGAGCCCAGGCGCTGCTGCCGCAGCGCCTCCGCGAGGGCGTTCACTTCGTAGTACGCGAGGCCGAGATCATCGTCGGGATTGGCACCGCGCGCGCGGATGGAGAAGTCGCCTTCGCCGAGGGCGCCGACCAGGTTCGAGAGCGTCTGAACCGGACGGATCACCCGCTCGCGCACCGCGGCGGCACCGCCAACCAGGAAGAGCCCCATCAGAATCGCGAGCGTCCAGCGTAAGCGATCGTCAATCTGGTAGGTCCACAGCAGGACGATCGCCACCGCTGCCGCGGGGAGCCCCGCGAGCAGGACGAGCCAGAAGACGCGGCGGTCGTGTCTCAGAGCCCGAACCGCTGCATGCGCCGGTAGAGCGCGCTCCGGCTCACGCCCAGCGCCTTCGCGGCCTCGCTCACGTTCCCCTCGGCCCGCGCGAGCGCCCGGCCGATGAGATACCGCTCGGCATCATCGAGCGTCATCCGCTCGAGCCGTACCGCCGACTCGGTTGCGGGCGCGAGTCCGAGGTCGCCCGGCGCGATCGTCGATCCGGACGCGAGAAGCACGGCGCGCTCGATCACGTGCTCGAGCTCGCGCACGTTCCCCGGCCACGGATGCCGTACCAACGCCTCGAGCGCCTGCGCGTCGAACCCCGCGATCGCCTTTCCATAGCGGCGCGCGTGGTGCGCCAGGAAATGGCTCGCGAGGAGCGGGATGTCCTCCGTGCGTTCGCGGAGTGGCGGTAGACGAATCTCCACCGTGTTCAGGCGGAAAAGCAGATCTTCTCGAAACCGCCCCGCCGCGACCTCGGCACGGAGATCGGCGTTGGTGGCCGAGAGGAGCCGCACGTCCACCCGCCGCGTCTTGGACGAGCCCACGCGCTCGAGCTCGCCCGTCTGCAACACGCGCAGGAGCTTCGCCTGCTGCGTCGGCGCGATATTCGCGATCTCGTCCAGAAAGAGCGTGCCACGGTCGGCGAGCTCGAAGCGTCCCACACGATCCGTCTTGGCGTCGGTGAATGCGCCCTTCACGTGGCCGAACAGCTCGCTCTCGAAAACGCCGTCGGAGAGCCCGCCCACGTTCACCGTGACGAGCGGTCGCTCGGCGCGCTTGGACGCGGCGTGCAGCCAGTGCGCGACGACCTCTTTCCCCGTCCCGTGCTCCCCCGTGATCAGGACCGGCGCATCCGCGCCCGCGACCCGCTCCATCAGCTCGAGCACGGGACGCATCGCCGCGGACTGCGCGATGAGATCGGGCCGCGGCGCGCCGCGGAGGGCCACGTTCTCGCTCTCGAGCCGCTCGGAGCGCCGAAGCGCATGGGCGAGCGCCGCCTGCGTGCGGAGCGTCGCCAGGAGCCGCGCGTTGTCCCACGGCTTCTCCACGAAATCGCGCGCCCCGCGCCGCATCGCCTCCACGGCCTTGTCCACCGTGCCCCACGCCGTCATCACGACCACCGGCAGGTTGGCGTCGGCCGCCTGGAGCGCGCTCAGGAGGTCGAGCCCTTCCCGACCCGACGTCGTATCGCGCTGGTAGTTGAGATCCATGAGCACGACGTCGAAGTCGCGCGCTTCCACGGCGGCGAGGACGCCCGCGGGGGAGGTCGCCGTCTCGATCGCGAACCCCTCGCCCTTGAGCAGCAGGCGCAGAGCTTCGAGGACGTCGCGCTGATCGTCGGCGATCAGGATGCGGATGGATTCAGTCGGTGTCACGTGACCACGCTGTGGGGACAGCGGAGAATGTACGCCGGCACGCCCGGCGCGCGATTCCCGGACTTGGCGTGTCTTGCCGGTCGATAGATATGGTAGTATGGTATTGATATGGCATCCGAAAAAGTCACGTTCACCCTCGACAGCGACACCGTGCGGCGCATCGCGCAGACCGCCGCACGGCTCGGCACCTCGAAGAGCGGCGTCGTCCGCGAGGCGATCATGGAATATGCGGCAAAAGCAGGGCGCCTGAGCGAGGCCGAGCGGCTCCGGCGGCTCGCCGTCCTGGACGAGCTGCTCGCCCGGCCGGCGACCCGGTCGGCGAAGGCGGTCGATCGCGAGATTGCGGAGCTCAGGGCGACGCGGCGTGCGGGCGGACGCGCCACGCGGTCTCCTCGCAAGTGATTCTTCTCGACACGTCGGTGTTGATCGACGCGCTCACCGGACCGAGGCGCTCGGCGCCGTCGCTGCGCGCGGCCACGGAGCGGGGCGAGGACACCCGCCTTCCGACGCTCGTGCTCTACGAGTGGCTCCGGGGTCCCCGCCACGCGGAGGAGTTGGCGTACCAGGAGGCGCTCTTCCCGCGCCAGTCGGCAATTCCTTTCGGTCCGGAGGAGGCGGCACGCGCCGCAGAGCTGTACGGGGCGGTCGCCCGCCCGCGGGGCCGCGAGCTCGACCTGGCAATCGCGGCATGCGCGCTCACGTGGGACGCCGCACTCTGGACGCTCAACGTCGACGACCTCAAGGACATTCCCGGTCTGACGTTGCATCACCCGCACTGAGTGCCCGTCACTCCGTCGCGAGCCAGCCGTCGAAGAGCTTGATGACCCGGTGGCCGTAGGCGGCGTTCTCTTCTGAGTGGGTGACCTGGATGATCGTGGTGCCGCGGCGGTTCAACTGCCGGAAGAGCTCCATGATCTCCCTCGCCTGCTCCGAGTGGAGATTCCCCGTCGGCTCGTCCGCGAGAATCACCTTCGGCTCGGCCACCACGGCGCGCGCAACGCCCACCAGCTGCTGCTGGCCGCCGGAGAGCTGGC
>DATFMZ010000288.1:0-6177 GCA_035266665.1 Gemmatimonadales bacterium
CGGCAAGACCGTGCTCATCACCGAGATGATCCACAACATGGTGGGCCGCTACGAGGGCGTGAGTCTCTTCTGTGGAATCGGCGAGCGCTGCCGCGAGGCGGAGGAGCTCTATCGCGCCATCGTCGAGGCCGGCGTCCTCGCGCGGACCGTGGTCGTGCTCGGACAGATGAACGAGGCGCCGGGCATCCGCTTCCGTGTGGGGCATGCCGCGCTCACGCTGGCCGAGTACTTCCGTGACGACGCGCGGCGTGACGTCCTCGTCCTGATCGACAACATCTTCCGGTTCGTGCAGGCGGGGGCGGAAGTCTCGGGCCTCATGGGCCGCATCCCGTCCCGCGTGGGCTATCAGCCCACGCTCGCGACGGAGCTCGCGGAGCTCGAGGAGCGCATCTGCAACACCGTCGCCGGCTCGCTCACGTCGGTGCAGGCCGTGTACGTCCCGGCGGATGACTTCACCGATCCGGCGGCGACGCATACGTTCGCGCACCTTTCGGCATCGATCGTCCTGTCGCGCCAGCGGGCGGCCGAAGGCCTGTATCCGGCCATCGATCCGCTGCAGTCGGGGTCGAAGATGTTGAGCCCGACGGTCGTGGGCGAGCGGCACTATACCGTGGCCGCCGACGTCCGGCGCACCCTCGCCGAGTACGAGGAACTCCGCGACCTGATCGCGATGCTCGGCATCGAGGAGCTCCCGCCCCACGAGCGGCGCACCGTGGAGCGGGCCCGGCGCCTGGAGCGGTTCCTCAGCCAGCCGTTCTTCACCACCCAGCATTTCACGGGAATGCCCGGCCGGAGCGTTGGGCTCGCCGACACGATCGACGGCTGTGAACGCATCCTGCGCGACGAGGCCGGAACGCTCGACGAGTCCCGGCTCTACATGATTGGCCGGTTCGACGAAGCGCTGGACGAGGGGCGGGCGCCCGATGGCTGAGTCACGGACCATGCGGCTTCGGATCGTGGTGCCGCCCCGTTTCCTGCTCGACGAGCGCATCCACAAACTGACCGCGCCCGGACGCGACGGCGCGTTCGGAATGCTTCCGCGGCACGTCGATTTCGCGACCGTGCTCGCGCCCGGCGTCCTCGCATACGTCACTGCGGATGGTCGCGAGGGCTTCGCGGGTCTCGACGACGCCATCCTCGTCAAGCGGGGCGACCAGATCGTCGTCGCGGCGATGGACGGGGGCGTCGGCGCCGACCTCGCCACGCTGCGCGGGGCGGTCGCGCGGCAATTCCTGACGCACGGAAGCCGCGAGTCGGCCGCGCGCCGTGCACTCGCCCGGCTCGAGGCCTCGATGATCCGACGCATCATCGAGTTGGAGCGTCGGTGAGCCCGCCACGGCCGGAGCGCCACGATCGTCTGGTCGACCGGATCGGGCGTGACGCCGAGCGCAAACGCCGCGCGCGGCGCGAACGGCGACGGACGGTCTGGTTCGGTCTCGGGACGTTCGGGCTCGTGGGATGGGCCGTGTCGGTGCCCATGGTGATCGGTGTGCTCGTGGGGCGCTGGCTCGACGGCCGGGTGCACGGCAACGTCTCGTGGACCGTGACGGGTCTCGTGGTCGGCGTGGTGCTCGGTTGCGTGAACGCATGGTACTGGGTCCGCAGGGAGTCGAGCGATGATTGACCTGTCGAACGGGATCGTCGCCGCGCTCGTCGGTGCCGCCGCCGGGCTCGCCGCGGGTGTCGGGTACTTCGGTCTGCTCTGGGTGACGGTGCGGGCCCTGCCCCGGCTCCGTGCGCCGGCGCTCTGGCTCGCGGCGAGCGCCGTGCTGCGGATCCTGCTGGTCCTGCTCCTGCTCGTCGCGATCGCCGCGGGGCGTCTCCCGTCCGTGCTGGGGTTCGTCGTCGCTTTTCTGGTGGTACGCACCGTCGCGATCCGCATCGTGCGTACACCGCCGCGTGGAGGGGACTGACGTGGAACTGAATCTCGACGCGGTCGTCTACGGACACATCGGCCCCTTCGCGCTGAACGCGACGATCGCTTTCACGTGGATCGTGATGGCGTTGTTCGTCGTCAGTGCGCGGCTCGTGACCCGCCGGCTCTCCACGGGTCCCGAGGTCCCGCGCGGACAGATCCTTCTCGAGGCGCTCGTGGACGGCCTGCGGAACCACGTGCGGGAGGTGAGCCAGCAGGAACCGGGGCCGTTCCTGCCGTTCGTCGGCACGCTCTTCCTGTTCATCGCCGTCTCCAACGTGCTCGCCATCGTCCCCGGTTGGCGCCCCCCAACGGCGTCCCTTTCCACCACGACCGCGCTGGCACTCGCGGTCTTCGTGGCCGTGCCGGTCTTCGGCGTCGCGGAACAGGGGGTGCGCGGCTACCTGCGCAACTACGTGCGGCCGAGCGTCCTGATGTTGCCGTTCAACGTGATCGGTGAGATCTCCCGCACCATCGCGCTCGCCGTGCGGCTCTACGGGAACGTCATGAGCGGCACCATCATCGTCGCGATTCTGATCGGCATCGTGCCGTTCGTCTTTCCGATCGCGCTTCGGCTCCTTGGCATGCTCACCGGGTTGATCCAGGCGTACATCTTCGCCGTGCTGGCAATGGTGTACATCGCCGCGGCCACCCGTTCGGTCACCGACCACGCACGCGGTCGAACCGACGACACGTCCGCGGCATCGTAAGAAGGAGAAGACAGCATGAACGACATCGGCCTCATCGGCACCGTCTCCATGATCGTCGCGGGCTTCACCATCGCGATCGGCTCGCTCGGCCCGGCGTTCGGGGAAGCCCGCGCCGCGTCGCAGGCGCTCCGCGCCATCGCCCAGCAGCCCGACGAGGCGGCAACGATCAGCCGGACCCTGTTCGTGAGCCTCGCGATGATCGAGTCCACCGCGATCTACTGCTTCGTGGTCTCGATGATCCTCGTGTTCGCGAATCCGTTCTGGAACTTCGTCACGCGGTAGCGAGCATCCCGTGCACATCGACTGGGTGACCGTGATCGCGCAGGCGATCAACTTTCTGATCCTCGTCTACCTGCTGCGGCGGTTTCTCTACCGACCGATTCAGCGGGCGATGGCCGAGCGCAAGCGGCGGATCGCGGCGGCGTGGGACGAAGCGAATGCGCACGCACGGGCCGCGGAGGAGCAGACGGTGGAGTACCGACGGCGCATGGACGAGCTCGTGCGCGACCGCGAGCGGCTGCTCGCCGATGCGCGCGAAGAAGCCGACGCCCTTCGGCGCTCGTTGCGCCAGGACGCGGAAGCCGACGCCAAGACGTTGCGGGCCGAATGGAAGGCCGAGATCGCCCGTGAGCAGGCCCACTTTCTGGCCACGGTGCGGCGCCAGCTCGCCGAGGCCACGCTCCGCGCCACCGCTCACGCGCTCCGCGAGCTCGCGGGTGCCGATCTCGAAGGCCGGATCGTGGACACCTTCCTCACGCGTCTCGCGACCCTCGACGATTCGTCGCGGAAGGCGGTCACCGAGGCCGCTCGGGACGCGAACGAGCCGATCCTCGTCGAGACCGCGTTTCCCCTCGATCCGGTGCGACGCCGGCATGTGACCCAAGCCGTGCGCGACACTTTCGGTGCCGAGCTCGACGTGCGCTACGTGGAGCAGTCCGACGTGACATGCGGCATCCGGATATCGGCCGTGGGCCAGGTCGTCGCGTGGAGCCTCGCATCATACCTCGACGAGCTCGACGTGCGGCTCGATCGGATGATTCAAGAGACGGTCGGCGACGAGGAGGTCGCCGCCCCGTGACGGCACCGCCCACCGAGCGCCTCGAACCGCTCGCCGCCGACGTCTTCGCACGACTCGCCGCGGTCACGGAGGACGTGCCGGCCGCGCTCCGCGCGCGAGAGGTCGGTACCGTGCAGGAGGTGGGACAGGGTGTGGCGTGGATTCGCGGGCTGCGGCGCGTCGCCGCCGAGGAGTTGCTCACACTCGGCGACGGCACGCTCGCCATGGTGACGGATCTGGAGCCGGGGCGGATCGGCGCGACGCTCCTGGGTGGCGGCGCCGGCTTGCGCGCCGGCGATCGCGCCTTGCGCACCGGACGCGTCACCGACGTCCCGGTCGGCCCGCGGCTGCTGGGCCGGGTGCTCGATCCGGCGGGCCGGCCGCTCGACGGCCACGGTCCTGTCGGCGCGACCCGTCGTCTTCCCGTGGAGCGCGAGGCGCCGGCCGTCTTCGATCGCGATCCGGTAGAGACCCCCCTCGCCACCGGCCTCACCGTCCTCGATACCCTGCTCCCGATCGGACGCGGCCAGCGGGAGTTGATCCTCGGCGACCGGCAGACGGGCAAGACGACGCTCGCCGTCGAAGCGCTCGCGAATCAGCGCGAGAGCGGTGTCGTCGGCGTCTACTGCGCCATCGGCCAGCGCGCGTCGGCGGTCGCCAAGGTGGTGGAGGACCTCAAGGCGCGCGGCGCGTTCGGGCAGTGCGTGGTCGTGGTCGCGGGGGGAGAAGATCCCCCGGGGCTGCAATTCATCGCGCCCTACGCCGCCACCACGATCGCCGAAGCGTTCGTGGACCAGGGCCGAGACGTCCTCATCGTGTACGACGATCTCACGCGCCATGCCCGCGCCTATCGCGAGCTGTCGCTGCTGTTGCGCCGTCCACCGGGACGCGAGGCGTACCCCGGCGACATCTTCTACATCCACGCGCGTCTGCTCGAACGCGCCGCGCATCTCCGGGAGACCCTCGGCGGTGGCTCACTCACCGCGTTGCCGATCGTCGAGACGCAGGCCCAGAACCTCGCCGCGTTCATTCCGACCAACCTCATCTCGATCACGGACGGACAGATCTATCTCTCGCCACGGCTCTTTCAGAAGGGATTGCTGCCCGCGGTGGACGTCGGACGCTCGGTCTCCCGCGTCGGCGGTCGCGCGCAACGGCGTGCCTATCGCGACGTCGCGGGCGCTCTGCGGCTGGTCTACGCGCAGTACGAGGAGTTGGAGACGTTCGCGCGCTTCGGCACGCGACTCGAGCCCGCGACACGCCGGACGCTCGAGCGCGGCCGCCGGGTGCGCGAGCTCTTGAAGCAACGTCCATTCGAGCCCCGCACGCCGCTCGAGCAGATCGCAATGCTCGTTCCGCTCGTGGACGGGCTCTTCGATACGGTGCCGCTTCCGCAGGTCGCCGAAGCCGCCGAGGCTGTCCGCGCCGCAGCGCGTCGGGAGCTCGTGATGGTCGGCGAACGCATCGCTCGCGGCGAGCCGCTCATGGCGGAAGATCGGAACCACATACTCGATACGGCGCGTCGGGCCATCGTACCCGTCACGGACGCCGGCAGCGCATGAAATCGCTCGACGCGCTGACTCGCCGCATCGTCACGACGCGCCAGTTACGGTCGATCGTGGGCACCATGCGGTCCTTCTCGGCGATCAGCATTCACCAGTACGAGGAGGCCGCCGCCGCGCTGCGGCTCTATCGCGAGACCGTGGAGTGGGGCATCAGCGCCGCGCTCCGGCGCTATCGGCCACGACCGGCGGTCCCGCAGGACGGCGCCGGACTGGTTGTCGTGGCATGCGGCACCGACCGCGGCATGTGCGGCCGGTTGAACGAGCTCGTGGCCGACACGGCGCTCGCCGCCCTCGGCCGCTCCGATGGGACGTCCGACGGGATCATCGCCATCGGCGCGCGGCTCGCGGGAGAGCTCGAACGCCTCGGCCACACGCCGTGGGCCGAGGTGCAGCTTCCCAACGCCGCCGCCGGACTCGCCCGAGCAGCCAACGACGTCGTGCTCCGCCTCGATACCCGCATGCCCGAGCCCGGCCTCGATCGGGTTCTCGTGGTACACAGCCGCCGGAAGAGCCGGACGGTGGTGGTTCCCGAGATCGTCCAGCTCCTCCCACTCGCGCCCGAGCACCTGCGGCAGCTAGCGAGCAGACCGTGGCACTCACGCTCCCTGCCCGCCCACACGCTTCCCGCCGAGCGCCTGTACGCGCTCCTCCTGCGGCACCATCTGTTCGGCTCGCTTGCCGAAGCGCTCGCCGAGGCCTTGGCGAGCGAGCATACCGCGCGCCTCGCGGCGATGCACGCCGCCGAGCGCAATATCGACGAACATCTCGCGGATCTGCTCGCGGAATCCCATCGCATGCGTCAGGAAGCGATCACGGAAGAGCTGCTGGACGTGGTGTCCGGCTTCGAGGTAGCCGAACGTCGCGGGAGAGGGTAACGACCATGTCCCGGAAGGCACGGCGCCGCGAGATCCCGCGCTCCCCCAAATACCT
>DATFMZ010000289.1:0-10972 GCA_035266665.1 Gemmatimonadales bacterium
GCCGATCCCAAGGCCGATCCCACGCGCAAGGGCAACGTGATGGCGCGGATGCGGATGATCGCGCTGTTCGATCGTTCGGCGCGCGACGCGTCCCTCCCGCTCGGCACCGGCAACAAGACGGAACGTCTCTTCGGCTACTACACGTGGCACGGCGACGACGCGCCGCCGGTGAACCCGATCGGCGATCTCTTCAAGACGCAGGTCTGGGCGCTCGCGCGCCACCTTGGCATTCCGGACACGGTGATCGCGAAGCCCGCCACGGCGGATCTCGTGGTCGGTCAGACCGACGAGGCCGATCTCGGCATCACGTACGAGAAAGCCGACCCGATCCTGCACTTCATGCTCAAGGGATTTGCGGACGAGGAGATCGCCGCCGAGGGCTTCGCCAAGAAGGAGGTGGCGCTCGTGCGCAAGCGGCTCGACGCCACGCACTGGAAGCGCCGCACGCCCACCGTGGCGATGGTGAGCTACACGGCGATCGGCGAGAGCTATCTGCGCCCCGTGGACTACTGAGCGATGAGCGACCTCGCGCCCAAACCGCCGTCGCAGTCTCGCGCGGTGATGTCCGAGTTGATGATGCCGAACATGGCCAACAACCTGGGCCACGTCTTCGGTGGTGTGATTCTCTCCCTCGTCGACCGCGTGGCCGCGGTGGCGGCGATCCGGCACGCGCGCCAGTCGTGCGTCACGGTGTCGGTGGATCGCGTGGATTTCCTGGAGCCGATTCTCCTCGGTGAGCTGGTCACGGCGCACGCCTCGGTGAACTACGTCGGCAGCACCTCCATGGAGGTCGGTGTGCGGATCGAGGCCGAGAACCTGATCACCGGTGTGCGCCGCCATACGAACAGCTGTTACGTCACCTACGTCGCGATCGACGCCAATCACCGTCCGGTGAAGATTCCCGGTCTCTTGCTCGAAACCGACGACGATCGCCGCCGCCACGAACGCGGCCGCATCCGGCGCGAGCGCCGGCTGCAGGAGGATCGCGCCGGCGATACCGGCCGGTGAGCGGCCCCGCCTGCGTCTTTTCGGGCGGCGGCGCCAAGTGCGCGGCGCAGATCGGCGCGCACCGCGCGCTCGAGCAACGCGCCATCCAGCCCACCCGCTACGTCGCTACCTCGATGGGCGCGGTGGTCGCTGCGTGCTTCGCGGCGGGCCTCTCCTACGACGAGGTTCTGAACCGGCTCGCGCGGATCGAGCGGAAGGACGTGGCCGCCGTCTCGCCCGGCGCGCTGCTCGGCTTCTGGTCGAGCGGCCTGCTCCGGGCGGAGCCGCTCCGCGAGGCGATTCGGCGCACCGTCCAGGTCGAACGGTTCGCCGATCTCCGGCTCCCGCTCACGGTGACCGCGACGGATCTCAAGACGGGCGCGCTCGAATTGTTCGGGGCCGGAGGGCGCGACGACGTCGGGCTGATCGATGCGCTCTACGCGTCGTGCGCGCTGCCGATCTACTACCCGCACGCGGAGATCGGCGGGCGCGCGTTCGTGGACGGTGGATTGCGGGCGGTGCTTCCGCTCGACGTCGCGGCGCGCTTCGAGCCCGCATGGATCTTCGCGGTCAATGTCGGCTCGTCGTTCGAGGACGCGCCCGCGCGCGAGGGGAAGTTCCCGCCGCCGGTGGTGCGGGCCCACGGCGAGACGCTCCGCATCATGATGTCGGCGCAGACGGACGAGTTGCTGCGGCGTTGGGCGACGCCGCCCGTGCCGCTGGTGCTGGTCCACCCGCCGCTCGCCGCGGAGACGACGTTCGCGCTCCACCGGGCGCGAGAGTTCTACGAGGTGGGATATCGCGCGGCGGTCGCGGCGCTCGACGCGCGCCCGCTGCCGAGCTGAGGCGCGCGCCAGGCCCCGCTTGATTCCCGGGGCTCGACCCGCCCTATTTCGACGTATGCCGAGACAATTCACCGTGGAAGACGCCAACAAGACGTTGCCGCTCGTCCGCCGGATCGCGGCGGACGTGGTTGAAGACTATCGTGTGTGGAAGGAAGCGCTCTTCCGCTATGAGCTCTCCGCCGCCGGTGAGCGCGCGGAGACGGGCGAGTCCGAAGAGACCCTCCATCTCCGGCAGGCCGTCGACGCGGTCGCCGAGCGGATCAACGGGTACATCGCCGAGCTCGAGCAGGTCGGCTGTGTGTTGAAGGGCTTCGAGGAGGGATTGGTGGATTTCCCCGGGACGCTCGACGGCCGCGAGGTCTATCTCTGCTGGAAGCTCGGCGAGCCCGAGGTGGCCTACTGGCACCCGGTGGACGCCGGGTTCCAGGGCCGTCAGTCGCTCGAATCGGTCGGTGCCACGAACTCGGAGGACGCGTGACGCTATTGCGATTTCTGCACATGCTCGGCATCTGCCTCTGGTTGGGCGGGGTGCTCGCGACGATCACGATCACGCTCCTCGTACCCGAGGAGAAACCCGTGGCGCGGGCGAGCGGGCTTCGGATGGTGGGACGCCTCCACTCGTGGATCATCGCGCCCGGCATCCTGCTCGCGCTCGTGACCGGCTTCGTGTTGGTGGGACGGTTGGGCACGACGCAGCTCCCGCCATCGGTTTCCGCGATGGCGGGCGTCGGCGTGGTGGCGGGGTTGCTGGCGCTCTTCGCCCAGTACCCGACGGCGATCAAGCTCGCGGCGATCTCTCCCGCCGCCGAGCAGAACCCGGTGCCGCCCGCGCTCCACCGCGTCGAGCGCCGCCTCACGATCGTCTCGACCATCGCGACGGTGCTCGTGCTCACCGCGATGTACTTCGGAGCGGTGGTTTAGGCGGCCGGACCACACCATGGCCAGCACGACCCTGGACATCCGGCGCATCGTCGGCCGGTTCAGCCTGCGGGCCGCGAGCGAGATGGGCCGCGTCTCGTACTTCGTGCTCGAGATGTTCCGGGCACTCGGCGAGTGGCGCATCTGGGTCCCGCGCGCCTTCGAGCAGGCGCAGGAGATCGGCTACGGCTCGCTCTTCATCGTCCTGCTCACGGCGGCGTTCGCCGGCGCGGTGACCGCGCTCCAGACCGGCTATCAGTTCACCGGCAACTTCCCCGTCTACATCGCGGGCGGCGTGATCGTCGAGTCCATCATCCTGGAGCTCGGCCCGGTGCTCACGGCGCTGCTCCTGGCCGGCCGGATCGGCGCGCGCTACGCGGCCGAGCTCGGGACGATGCGCGTCACCGAGCAGATCGATGCGCTCGAGAGCCTCGGCCGCTCGCCGATGTCGCATCTGATCATTCCCCGCGTGTTCGCCGCGACGCTCATGCTCCCGGCTCTCGTGATCTTCGCCGATCTCATCGGGATCGGCGCCGGCTTCTTCGGCGCACGCGGCGCGCTGCAGATGACGACCGCCGATTTCACCTACGGCGCGCAGTTCTTCTTCAAGCCGTGGGACGTCTGGTACGCGCTGATCAAGTCGTTCTTCTTCGGGATCGCGATTTCGTTGATCCCGTGCTACGTGGGATTCACGACGAAGCAGGGGGCGGAGGGGGTCGGGCGCTCGACGACGGGGGCGGTGGTCAGCGCTTCGGTGTTGATCCTCTTCCTCGACGCCGTGCTCGCGCAGATCCTCCTGAAGACGTGAGGCGGCGGCCCGTGCGGCAGGCGGTGCGCACGGGACAGGTGGAACAGAGGGGACCGCGGGCGCGACAGACGGTGGCGCCCAGATCCATGAGGGCCTGATTGAACTCCCAGACGGCGCGCCGCCGTTTGGGGAGGAGCGCGGAGGCGAGCGCCCAGAGCCGGTGCTCGCGCCGGGCGCCCTTGGGAAGGCGAAGCCCGAAGACGCGGGTGAGCACGCGGGCCACGTTGGTGTCTACCGCGGCGACCCGCCGCTCGTAGGCGAAGGCCGCGACTGCGCCCGCGGTGTAGCGGCCGACGCCGGGGAGATCGCGGAGCCGCTCGGGGTCGTCCGGAATCTCGCCCTCGTGCTCGCGGACGATCGTTTTGGCCAGGCGGTGCAGGTTCTCGGCGCGGCGGTAGTAGCCGAGCCCCTCCCACGACTCGCGCACCTGGCGCGGCGTGGCGCGCGAGAGGTGGTGCACGGTCGGGTAGCGCCGGAGAAAGCGGGGGAAGTACTCCAGCACGCGCGAGACCTGCGTCTGCTGGAGCATGAACTCCGAGACGACGATCGCATAGGCGTCGCGCGTCGTCCGCCACGGCAGATCGCGGGCCTGGCGCCGGTACCACCGGAGGAGCAGGCGCTTGAAGGAGAGGGCGTTGGTCGGGAGGCGCATGGCGGGCAGGAATATAGGGCAATGATCGAGCTCAAGAACGTCCACAAGGCGTTCGGCGACACGGTCGTCCTGGACGGCGTCGACTTCGACGTCCAGCAGGGCGAGACCGTGGCACTGCTCGGGCCGTCGGGCGTGGGCAAGAGTGTGCTCCTCAAGCACATCAACGGCCTGATCCACCCCGACTCGGGCGAGGTGTGGGTGGACGGGATGAGTGTGCCCGATCTCAAGCCCAAGGAGCTGTCGGCGCTCCGCTCCCGGATCGGATACGTCTTTCAGTTCGGTGCGCTGTTCGATTCGATGAGTGTGGGCGAGAATATCCGGCTGGGAATCACCGACGAGAAGTGCTATGGCGATCAGCAGTATTGTCGCGAGCGTGTGGTGGAGTGCCTCGAGCTGGTGAACCTTGCGGTGGAGACCGCGCAGAAGTATCCCGCGGATCTCTCGGGCGGGATGCGGAAGCGGGTCGGGATCGCGCGGGCGATCGCGGGGAGTCCCACCTACTTGCTGTACGACGAGCCGACGTCGGGGCTCGATCCGGTGAATGCCGACGTGATCGACAAGCTGGTCACGAAGTTGCAGGAGAGTCTCGGAGTGACGAGCGTGATGGTGACGCACGACGTGCGCGGGGCGTTCCGGGTGGCGGATCGCGTCGCCCTGCTCAAAGATGGAAAGATTCGCGCGATGGGCACGCCGGGGGAGCTCCGGGCGAGCACGGACGAGGCGGTGCGCGAGTTCATCGAGCGGGACCTCGACATCTCAATCGCCGAGTAAGCGATGGAACTGCACTACAGGCAGGAAGTCACGGTGGGCGTGCTGGTCATGGTCGCCCTTGCGGTCCTCTTCGGAGGCATCACCTGGCTCTCGGGCAAGTCGTTCGGCGCCGGGGGCGAGGTGAACGTCCCGGTCCTCTTTCACGACGTGAGCGGACTTGCGATCGGCAATCCGGTGACGGTGTCCGGCGTGAAGGTGGGACGCGTGACCGACGTGCGCCTCCTGGGCGAGGACTCGGTGATGGTGACGCTCCAGGTCGGGAAGGACTGGCGGCCGCACACCGATGCCACGGTGGTGGTGCGTGCGCTCGACTTCTTCGGCGGGATGGGCATCGATTACGCACCGGGTGTTGCTAAGGACTATCTGCCGGACGGTGCCGTCGTGCCGGGCAAACGGGACAGCGGCATCGTGGGGGCCGCGGGCGGGCTCGCGGGGCAGGCGAGCGCCGCGCTCAAGAGCGCGAGTGCGCTCCTCTCCGAGCAGACCGCCGAGGACGTGCACAACACGATGCTCGCGGCGCAGCGGGCGCTCGACGTGATAGCCAAGGTGGGGAGCGGGAAGGCGGCGGCGCAGGCCGAGTCCACGATGACGGCGCTCACTTCGCTCTCGATTCATCTCGATAGCGTGGTCGCGAACCCGAATCTCAAGATCGCCGTGAACAAGCTCGGTGACGTTTCGACGCACATGGACACCATGGTCGTGAACCTGAGTGCCGCCACCAAGTCGCTCACCGCGATCATGCAGAAGATGGACTCGAACAAGGGCACACTCGGCCGGATGGTGAACGACACGACGCTGTACGTCGAGATGACGAAGCTCTCGAAATCCCTGCGGCTCTTGCTGGACGACATTCGCGAGCGGCCGGCGAGGTATTTCAATCTGAAGGTCTTTTAGGCGTTGCTCACCCTCACCTTCCTCGGCACCTCCGCCGCCCGGCCCACGGTCGAGCGGTCGGTCTCCGCCATCGCGCTCGAGCGCGAGGGGGAGACATTGCTGTTCGACTGTGGGGAGGGGACGCAGCGGCAGATGATGCGCTACGGGGTGGGGTTCAGTCTCTCGCACATCTTCTTCACGCACTTCCACGCCGACCATTATTTGGGCGTGCCGGGATTGATTCGCACGTTCGGGCTTCAGGGACGGACGGAGAAGCTCACGCTCTACGGGCCGCGCGGCGCCGACCGCGTGCTCGGCGCGGCGGTGGAGCTGGGTTTCGACCGGTGGCCGTTCCAGGTGGAGGTGTGCGAGGTGAAGGCGGGTGACGTCTTCGCGCGCGACGATTACGCGATCGAGGTGGTGCGTGCCGATCACGGTGGGCCGGCGGTGGGGTATGCGCTGCGCGAGGCCGAGCGGTTGGGGCGCTTCGACCCGGAGAAGGCACGGGCGCTCGGCGTGCCCGAGGGGCCGCTCTGGGGAAAGCTTCACAAGGGTGAGACGGTGGAGGTCGAGGGGCGCCCGATTACCTCGAAGGATTTGGTTGGTCCGCCGCGACCGGGGCGTTTGGTGGTGATCTCGGGCGACACGGCGCCGTGCAAGGAGATGATCGTAGCGGCCAAGGGTGCGGATCTCCTGGTGCACGAGGCGACGTTCGGAGACGAGGAGAAGGAGCGCGCCGTGGAGACCAAGCATTCGACGGCGCGGCAGGCGGCGGAGGTGGCACGCGCGGCGGGGGTGAAGCGGCTCGTGCTCACGCATCTCTCGGCCCGGTATTCCGTGGCGACGGAGGGATTGCTCGCCGAGGCCCAGGAGGTGTTTCCGGAGACGGTGGTGGCGCGGGACGGGATGGTGGTGGAGGTGCCGTTTTCGGGGTAATGCGCGCCGGTCCGTTCCGCGTCGGATTCATGCGCTATGCGGCGGGCGCCGTCCAGCCGACCCACGCGCACGGGGAGTCCGGTCTCACGCTCGTGCTGGCGGGATCCATCGCCGAACGCGTCGGCCGCGTCGACGAAGTTGGGGAGCCCCTCAGCGTGGTGATCAAGCCCGCCGGCGTGGAACACGCCGACGTGGTCGGCCCGCGGGGCGCGTACACGCTCCGGATCACGTTCGACCCGGCGGCCATCGCGGCGAACATGGACGATGTGCCCCGAGAGTGGCGCTGGTTGCACGGCGGTCCCGCCGTTCGTCGGCTCGTCGCCGTAGCGCGCCGCATCGCGCGCTCCCAGTCCCGGCTCGGGATAGAAGACGGCATCTACGATGCGCTCGGAGTTCTCGGTGACGACCCTGTGCTGCGCGGGAGTCCACCGGCCTGGCTCCGGCGCGTGCGCGAGATTCTCGACGACGCGTTTCCGGAGAGGGTGACGATCCGAATGCTGGCGTCGGCGGTCGGCGCGCACCCCGTTTCCGTCTCGCGCGCATTTCGCCGGCACTACGGTCGGTCGGTGACGGCGTACCGACGATGGGCGCGCGTTCGCCGCGCGGCCAAGCTCATCCCCGAGCGGCGTCGCGACCTCTCCGCGGCGGCGTTCGATGCCGGGTACGCCGACCACTCCCACCTCTGTCGAGAATTCCGCACGGCGACCGGCATCGGCCCCGGGGAATATCGGGTGCTCGTCACCCGGCCTTAGCTCGAGCTATCTCCGTTCAAGCGCACCGTGGTCGCGACGGATATGGTGCGGTGCCGGCCGATGGGGTTCGGCATCCTCGCCGGGAGGGAGACACTCATGACGCGAGCCACGATGCGAGCCCGTGCAATCCTCACGATCTCGGCGGTCATCGGTCTGGGAGCCGAGGCGTCAAACGCCAGTGCCCAAGCCACGATCGGGGGCCGGTGGCGCCAGGACGTTTCCACCTTCGCTCAGAAGATCGTCGACGCCGGTCTCACGCCCGGAATGGCGGTCGGCGTCGCCACGGGCGACTGGGTGACCTACGCGCGTGGCTTCGGCACGACCGACATGGACACGGGACGGCCCGTGGACGGTGACACGCCGTTCTACATCGCGTCGAGCACGAAGGCGTTTACGGCCTTGGCGGTGGTTCTCGCGGCGTCGCGCGGCGAGATAGATCTCGATGCACCGTTCACGCGCTACGTGCCGAACGCGAAGTACGGCACGGGCGTGATTCCCGACTCCGTCACTGTTCGCGCGCTGCTCGACATGACGTCCGGTATCTCGGGAAACGGGCCGGTCACGCTCGTCACGGCGTACACCGGGCAGTTCGATCCCAAGGCGCTCCCGGCAATGCTGGCGCTGCACCCGTCGAACGGCCACGTCGGAAGCTTCGTCTACGACAACATCGGCTACAATATGCTCGGCATGGTCATGGCTGCGCGCGTCGGGGGGACCTGGAAGGACGCGGTCGAGCGCGAAGTCCTGACACCGATCGGCATGCCGCACACCTCCGCGTACTGGTCGCGCCTCGACCGCGATCGGGTTGCGTACGCGCACGCCACGACGCCCAACGGGTTCGCGCGCATCCCGGTCTCGAAGCGCGATGAGAACCTGCACGCGGCGGGCGGGCTCTTCGCCTCCGCGCGCGACCTGGCGCGCTTCCTCGCCGTCGAGGTGAGCGGCGGCAAGCTGAGCGGCGTGCGAGTGCTCCCCGAGAAGCCGATCGAGGAGACGCATGTGATGCGCGTCGCCCAGGACCGGCAATTCGGTCCGTTCCACCGCTACGGGTGGGCATACGGATGGGACCTGGGAACGTATGAGGGCGACACGATCGTGCACCGGTTCGGCGGGTATGGGGGGTACATGTCGCACGTATCTTTCATGCCATCGCACAGTATCGGCGTGACCGTGCTCGTGAACAACAGCGGTCCCGCCGTCGGGGCGGCCGACTTAATGGCCACGTACGTGTACGACCGTTTGCTCGGGAAGCCCGACCTCGAGGCGCACTACGCCAGGCGGCTCGATTCGCTCGTCGCGCAGGCGGCGACGTACCGGAAGCGGCTAGCCGATGCCCTCGCGGCGCGGCGGGCCCGGGCGGCGCCGCTTTCCCACGCGCTCGCGGACTACGCTGGCGTGTACGAGAACCCGGAACTGGGACGCGCTGAGTGGCGCGAGGTGGCCCACGGATTGGAACTCCGACTCGGCGTGATCGAGAGCCGGGCCGGCGTGTACGACGCGGCCAAGAATCAATTGCGAGTGGAGGTGGCGGGGTCGGGGATGGTGGCCACGTTCGAGTTCCCGCCGAGCGGTGGGGCGGCGTCGGGGTTCGAGTTGTTCGGGATGCCGTTCCGGCGGGTGCGCTAGCGTTCCGGGAACCGGCGGCCGATGGTCCCGCTGCGGCTACCGTCCAACGAGTGCCGCCGCGACGGCGATCAGGACCGAGACCTGGATTCCGACGGTCCAGACGAAGCGGCGGTCCATGTCGTCGAAACGCCGATAGATGGTCTCGAAGTGGCCCTCGAATCCCGACACGCGGCCTTCCAGGTTCGCGACTCGCTTTTCCAACGCTGGGTGAGGCACGGCACCTGCTCCCGCATGGTGAGTCCTGGGGTGGCGCGGCCGGTGCCGCGCGGTGCCGGATCAATTCAATGTAGGCCGAGCGGTGTGGTAGGCAATCGGCTGCGGGGTGGGGCAGACGGCCGCGGTGTTCCCGCCGCCCGACCCGCGCGATCGTCCCTCCGGACGCTGATCCGTTCCCGCCGCCCGACCTGCGCGACGGTCCCTCCGGACACTGCGGTGAGCGTGAGAGCGAGATGGTCCGCCGGGCACCGCCTCACTGAGGCGTCCTCCGGGACGATCGCGCTGGGGTCGGGCGGCGAGATCACTTCCGCGATGGTCACGCTCTTCCTCGCCTACTTCACCACCACTTCTCCCGACATGGAGCGTCCGTGGACCTCGCACCAGTAGGTGTAGGTACCGGGATTGACGAAGCGGACGGTGAAGGTGCCGGTGGTTTGGGTGGGGGATCCCGTCAGGGTGGAGTCGTCGAACTCGACGTCGTGCGGGTTCATGCCCTTCCAGTCCCACTCGACGGATTCGTCGTGGGTGATGGTGACGCTTGCGGGGGTGAAGACGTTGTCGGCGACGGTGACCGTGGCGGCGGCGAGGGGGCCGGTGGCGCTGCTGCCGCAGCCGGAGGCGAGGAGTAGGGCGGCGCCGAGCGCCAGGGCGCTGAGCGAGGGAGCGGGGGCGAATCGCGCCATCGTGGGGTGCTCCGGGTGGTGGAGGGTTCGTCTCGCGGGTCTATCTTGCGACGTCCCAAGGCTCTGCGCCAGATGGGGTTGACTGGGATTCGGCGGCGGTCTAGGTTTTCGGCGGACCCATCCCCGCTGCAATTGGCGGGGTTCTGTGTCTCATTGGGGCTGTAGCTCAGCTGGGAGAGCGCCTGGATCGCACCCAGGAGGTCAGGGGTTCGAGCCCCCTCAGCTCCATGACAATCGAGAGTATTGCCCCTTGGTGTAACTGGCAACACGCCTGACTCTGGATCAGGAGAGTCCTGGTTCGAGCCCAGGAGGGGCAACTGGAGGCGGGTCGGCCGTGCGGTCGGCCCGCTTTCTTGTCCTACCGCCGGATGTGTTATCTAACGTTCGGCACCACACAACGCATGGGCCGTTTCATTCGTTTTCCAGCACGTGCCGTCTCACCTGCCAGCCCGGGATCATGACGCGGCGCCGACTTCCCCGGCGGGAAGAGTCACTCGTCGGCTGCCTGACGCCTGGCGTATGTCGCGTGCCTCAGCGGAACCGCGGCCGAGTAGTGCGGGCCGTGCATGGCTCGTGGAGTTCGGGCAGCAGCTCCACCGTGGCCAGGCCGACGGCGTGGCCCGAGCACTCAACGAACAGAGCCTCCGGAAGACGCTCGGCGGTTCAAGCATCGAGGCATGGCGCTTCCCCAACTTGGGTCGTGCAACTACGTTCGGTGCCTATGACCTCGCCTTACGATCCATTGGCCAAGAATCAGTTGACCGAGAGTGTGAAGCGCGCGCTGACTGGGCAAGCCTGTGCAGTACTACCGCCCTCGGCTCCTTTCAAGGGAGCGGGAGTATACGCTCTTTACTACTCAGGCGCATTCAACCCATATACACCGATTGCACGCGCAAATGCCGACA
>DATFMZ010000290.1:0-7209 GCA_035266665.1 Gemmatimonadales bacterium
GTGGTCCGCCGCCGTGCGCCACCACGCATGCCTGAACCCCTTGAACTGATACTGCACGAGGCCGATCACCATGCACCCGACGATCACCGCGACCGGAATGCGGAGTGGACGCATGCGCAGGCATCCTACCACGCCGGAGAGAAAGACGAGCGCAAACCAGGGGAGCACCGCCCAGATGAAGCGGTCGGGTGGGAAGGGCCAGAACGCGAGGATGCCGAGATACCCGACGAGCGTCCACCCGATCGCACTCCGGGTGACGGAGCGCACGAGCCCGTAGGCGCCGATGGCGAGCGCCGGCACGCCGAGCACCCAGAGGAGGCCGCTCGCACTGAGCCATCCCAACGGCAGGGCGAGAAACGGACGCGGGAGCTGCTGCACCGCGTGGACGAAGGCGTGGATGCCAGCTCCGGCGGCGACGTGGAGGTACGTCCCATAGTTCGAGCGGAGCGCCGGATCGATGTCCCCCCGATGCGTGAGGACCCAGAGTCCCCATCCGAGCCCGGCGAGCAGCGGCGGCACCGCGGCCGCGAGCGTGACGCGCCAGCCCACGCGCTTCACGGCGAAGAGATAGAGGAGCACCCCGCCGACGAGGGCGACCCCGATGCTGCGCGTGAGAAACGCGAGGGCGGCAAGGATGCAGGCGACCACCGCGGCGCGCATCGGGGACCACCGGCTGGGAGGCGCGTCGGCCACGAGGATCGCCGCCGCGAAGAGCGTGCCGAAGAGCGGCTCGCTGAACAGCTCGGACTGCACGGCCAAGACCGGCATCGCGAGCGCCATGAAGGCGACGACCGCCGCGGGAATCCAGGGCGGGACGCCGGGACCGAGCCACTCCTTGCGCACCGCGTGCCACGCGATGAGCCCGGCGGCCACGCTCGCGAGAACGAGGTTCAACACCTTGGCGACGATCGCCGCCGTGTCTACCGGTAGCAACCCGAAGATGGGGGCAAGTACGATCGGGTAGAGCGGCGGATAGTGCACCGCCCCCGGCATGACGGGGAAATTGGGGTGGACGTAGCCCCATCCGTGTGCGAGTGCCGTCGCGAGTCCGGCGTAGAGCGCGTCGTCGTAGAAGACGCCGACCAGATCCCGATTGAGCGTGACGAGGCCCACGGCGAAGACGACCGCCGCGGTCGCCCACCCCACCCACCGCGTCGCGCGCGCGCTCATTCGTCACCCCGCCGGCGTTCGTACGCCCGGAGGGAATCCGCCACCGTGGTGTCCCCGCGGGTGCGGGCCGCGTTGATCTCGAAGTTGTAGTACACGGTGCATCCTCGGCAGAGTTGGTTGTGCCGCGCGAGCAGCGAATCCGCGAGCCGATACCTGCCGAGCTGCATCGCGGCATCCGCAGCTTCCATGTAGAGACGCGGAACCATGGGATAGACCTCGATGGCCCGCTCGAAGGCGGCGAGGGCCTTTTGCGGCTCTCGCACCTGGAGGTACGTGTCACCCATCTGAGCCGGGCCCGCGTAGGAGTGGGGAGAGTCGTTCAGGATGCTCATCAACAAGGTGTTGTTGTCGAGCCAAACCGGCACGCGCAAGGCGCTGCGCACGCCACCCGCGATGGTCAGCAGCCCGAGCGCGACCGCGTATGCCCGTACGGGAAGCCGTTCCAGCAACGCCCCCGCCACCAGCACGAGTCCCACCGACGGAAGGTAGAGCGTCCGTTCCGCGATCAACACGCCGATCGGAAAGAACAGATTGGCGACCGGGGCGAGCGCGATCCCGATCCACCCCAAGCCGAACGCGATCATACGCTCCCGCCGCTTCCACGCCAGGACGATGAAGAAGATCCACGCGAGGACACAGAACGCGCCCGCGAGAAAGCGCGGATCGCCAAAGGAGGTGACCAGCGTGCGCTCGGCCGGGGAATAGTCCACGCGGAGGGTGAGCGGGACGAGGAGGAGTCGCGTGAAATCGGCGACGGCCGCGATCGCCGTCAGGCGCACGTCGAGCGCACTGGCTCCGAGAAATACGGGCGCGACCGACGTCACCTGGGGATGTGGATAGAGCACGAGCCAGCGCACCAGCCCGTACGCCGCGCCCAATCCCACCCAGGCCCCGACGAACCCGAGTGCGCGGCGACGCGTCGGGCGTCCCAGGTCCAGGATCCATGCCCATACGATGAGGCCCGGAACGACCGCCGCATTCTCTTTGGAAAGGAGCCCGAAGGCGAGTGCCACCGTGCTCCACAGGATGCTCCCCCGCACCAGCGCCGCGTACACGGCGAGGAGCGCGAACACGGCGGCCATGAGCTCCGCGCGGCCGATGACGTTCGCCACCGCTTCGACGTGGACGGGGTGTACGGCGAAGAGCAACCCGGCGGCGAGCGCGCCGGTGGCCCGCAGATACCGGCGGGCGAGCATGGCCACCAGCACGCTCGCCGCGGCGTGCCACACGAGGTTCACGGTGTGGAACCACCAGAACGTGCCCACGGCCCAATCGAGCGCGTAGCTGGCGATCGGGAGCGGCCGGTACGCCGAGAAGTCTTCGTACCAGCGCGGCCAGTACGGGGCGGCGAACGCCCGCCACACGCCCGAGAGGTGGTGAACCAGGCCGTTGCGGAAGATGATCGAGATGTCGTCGAGGGCGAAGCGGTTGCCGAGAGCGCCGAGGTAGACCACAATGGCGCACGCGGCGACGGTCAGATAGAGGCGCCAGCCATCCCACCTCGCGCGGTCGACGCGCGGCGACGCGCTCACTGCGGCGTACCGCGAGACCGCGCGAGCAGATTGAATCGGATGATGTGCCACAGCGCGGCGACGCCGTCCCGCCAATCGATCTTCTTTCCCTCGGCGTACGTCCGGCCACTGTAGCTGATCGGGACCTCCCAGACCCGCGCCCCCGCCTGCGCGAGCCGGGCGGTCACCTCGACCTCGAACCCGAAGCGATCGCTCTTGAGCGGCACCGATTTCAGGAGATCGGCACGCACCATCTTATAGCACGTCTCCATGTCGGTGAGGTTCAGGTCGGTGAGCATGTTCGACAGGAGCGTGAGCAGCCGATTGCCGACCGAATGCCAGAAGTAGAGCACGCGATGCGGCCCCGACTGGAACCGGCTGCCGTAGACCGCGTCGGCGTGCCCGAGCCGGATCGGTTCGAGCAGGACCGGGAATTCCATCGGATCGTACTCGAGATCGGCGTCCTGAATGACGACGACGTGACCCGTCGCCGCCGCGATCCCCGTACGAATCGCGGCGCCCTTCCCCATGTTGCGCGGCTGATGGATGGCGCGTTGCACGACGCCCTCGGCGTGCAGCCGGTCCACGATCGCTCCCGTCGTGTCGCTGGAGCCGTCGTCGACCACCACGACCTCGAGCCGCAGCGGCACGTCGAGCAGGCGCCGCGCGGCACGTTCGAGCGTCTCGGCTTCGTTGTACGCGGGCATCACGACGGTGACGAGGATGTCGTTCCAGTCGGAGGGAACCGTCACGAGGCGCGCTCGCCGATGGCGATCAGAGAGAGACCCACCCGTCCCGGGATGAACCGCTCGAGGCGGAAGAACGGCACGAGCGCCTCGTAGACGGAGAGGCTCGCGGCGGGGAGCACCTCGCGGCGCAGCACCTTGCCCATCAGCCACCACCCCGTGATGCCGGCGAGGTTGAAGTACGACAGTCGGCGGAGTCGAAATCCGGCTTCGGTGAACCGCTCGCGCAGGAGCGGCCGCGTGTAGCGGCGGTAGTGGCCCAGCGCGCGGTCGAGCGTGCCGTAGAGCCACGGCAGCGCCGGCACCAGGAGCGCGAGGTGGCCGCCCGGGGTGAGGAGTCGTCGCATGGCCGCGAGCGACGCGCGATCGTCCTCGATGTGCTCCAACACGTTGAGACAGACCACCGACTCGACGGGATCCGCGGCGAGCGCGGGCGGTACGTCGGGCAAGGTGAGCGGGATGACGCTCACCCGCGACCGGTCGGGGAAGCGGCCCTCGAGGTAGGCGCGGTACGCCGGCTCGGTGTCGGTGAGCACCACCCGGTCGCGATCGGCGAAAAACTGCGAGAGGTTGCCGATCCCGGAGCCGATCTCGAGCACGCTCGCGCCGATCCACGGCGCGATCTGCTCGTACATCCATCGGTTGAACCGGTTGGCGATGGCCAACCGCTCGAGGGTGGCCGATCCGACGGCATCGCGCGCGGGCAGCGGCTGCAAGGGTGCCGCGCTCACGCTAGGCCTCTTCCGGGGCCGTGTCCCCGGCGCCGTAGCGGGACAGCTTGCGGTAGAGCGTCGACGGGTCGATGCCCAACACCTGCGCCGCCCGCGATTTGTTGCCGCCCTCGTTCTGCAGCACCCAGAGGATGTAGGCGCGCTCGACCGCGTCGAGGGTGGGATTCTCGAAGGTCCGTTCCGCGACCAGCGGCTCGGCCCGGCGTGCGGTGATCCGCTCCGGGAGCGCACTCACCGGAATCTCCGCCCCGTGTGCCAGAATCACCGCGTGCTCGAGCGCATTCTCCAGCTCACGCACGTTGCCCGGCCAGTCATACGCCAGGACCACGTCGAGTGCGTCCTGCGTGAGACGCGGCACGTCGGTGCCGCGCTCCTGCCCGATGCGCTGCAGAAAGGCGTCCGCCAGGAGCGGGATGTCCTCGCGCCGGTCGCGAAGCGCGGGCAGATGCATCGCGATCACGTTCAGGCGGTAGTAGAGATCGGAGCGGAACTGCCCGCGCCGGATCTCCTCATCGAGGTTCTTGTTCGTGGCGGCGACCACGCGCACGTCCACCGGAATCGGTTCCGTCCCGCCGACCGGGAGCGCCTCGCGCTCCTGGAGCACCCGGAGGAGCTTGACCTGGGTCGAGGGCTTCATCTCGCCGATCTCGTCCAGAAAGAAGGTGCCGCCGCGCGCCGCCGCGAACATCCCCTGCTTGTCGCGCACGGCGCCGGTGAACGATCCCTTCACGTGCCCGAAGAGCTCCGACTCGAGCAGACTCTCCGGAAGCGCCCCGCAGTTGATCGAGAAGAACGGCCCGTCGCTGCGTTCCGAGAGCTCGTGGATGTAGCGGGCGATGACTTCCTTACCGGTGCCGCTCTCGCCCTGAATGAGCACCGTGGATTCCGTGGGCGCGACCTGTTCGACGAGCCCGAGCACGTCGGTGAAGCGCTTCGCCTTCCCGATGGGAGTGATCGTGCGGGTGCGCTCGCGCCGCCGGATCTCCCGCTTCAGGTGCTTGTTCTCCGAGCGCAGCTGGCGGTATTCCGCCGCGCGCCGGCAGATGGCGACGAGATCGTCGTTCGAGAACGGCTTCTGGATGTAGTAGAACGCGCCCTGGTTCACGGCCTGGATCGCCGTCTGCAGCGACGCCTGCGCCGTCATCAGGATCACCGGGGTCTCGGGGTCCATCTCGCGGGCCGTCTCGAGGATCTCGATGCCGGTGACCTGCGGCATGCGGACGTCCGTGAGCACGATATCCGGCCCGACCGATTTCAGCGCCTCGAGCCCCGCCTTGCCGCCCTGCGCGGTCTCGACCGAGAACCCGGAGTTCTTGAGCAGGATGCGCAGCGTGTCGAGGATGCCCGACTCGTCGTCGATGACCAGAATGACCGGCTGATTGTAGCTCACGCCGCCGCCTCACGACTGCCTTGTTCCGGCAGGAGAATGGTGAACGTCGATCCGCGTCCGCTCTGCGACTCCACGAAGATCATGCCCCGGTGCGCCTGGACGGCACGCTGGACGATCGCGAGCCCGAGTCCGGAGCCGCCGACACGTCCGGTCACGAACGGATCGAAGAGTCGCTCGCGCAGCTCGGCCGGGATGCCGGGCCCGTCGTCGGCGACACGAAGGAGCACCGGACGCTCGATCTTCGCGCCGCGGGGAAGCTCTTCCGCCCGAGCGCGACGGCCTTCGACCGTGATGTGCACCGTGCCGCCCGCCGCCTGGACCGCGTTCAGCACCAGGTTGACGAGCACCCGGTGCAGCAGATCGTCGTCGCCTTCAACGGTGACGTCGTCCGCGATCACGCGGATCTCGGTCTCGGGCCGGCAATCGGGATGCTGGCGTACGAGCTCGACCGCGGATCGGCAGAGCTGGGCGACCTCTACCGGTTTGGAGAGCGCCACGCGGACCCGCGCGAAGTCGAGAAACTCGTTCAGGAGTCGGCTCAGCCGGTCGCTCTCACGAATCACGAGCTGGCCAAGGAAGCGTTCGTCATCCCCGCCCTGCGCCATCTGCGTGAGCTGCTCGACCGACGATCGGATCGAGGCGAGCGGGTTCTTGATCTCGTGAGCGAGCGAGGCGGACAGCTCCGCGACGGCCTCGAGCCGCTCCGTCCGGAGATTCAGCTCTTCGATGCGCTTCTGATCGGAGATGTCGGTGAAGATGGCCGTCACGGATGGGGGCCCCTCGTCGCTCGTATCGAGCGCCGTGGTGGTCATGCCGATGGCAAACGACCGCCCGTCATGGCTGACGCGCCCGTCGGCGCGGAGCGTGCGGCCGGCGCCCGGCTGCTGGGTGGCGACGATCGCGGCGGCCAGCTCGTGCGAGCGCGCGTCGAGCAACGCGAGCGCGGGACGCCCCAGATAATCCTCCGCGCGGAACCCGAGCAACACCTCCGCCGAGGGATTGGCGTACGCGAGATTCCCCTCGCCGTCGACCGTGACGACGCCACTGCCGATGTTGCGCAAGATGTCGCCGGCCTCCAGCCGGAGCCGCTTCACTTCGCGCTTGAGATCCTCGCGTTCCATACCGACCACCCGTACGCGGCTCGCGAGCCACCCCGTGGCTACGGCGACAGCCAAGAACACAATGATTTGGAGTACGACCACGACCGTCATCGCGTGGGGATGCCCCCAGACGACGTCGGCCACATAGACGAGGGCCGCGAGGGTGGTGAGGAGCAAGCTCGATGCCAGGGGCATGAGGACCGCGGAGACCGCGATCACGAGGATGTACAGCGACGAAAAATCGCTCTGCGAGCCGCCGGTGAAGTGGACGACGGTCGTCACCAGCGCGAGGTCGAAGATGATCTGCGCATAGAGATACGTCGGGGTCGGCGGCCGTCTGAGGAAGTGCGTGTAGAATGCCGACATCCCGCTCGCGACGAGCGACGCCATGGCCGCAATGGCCAGCACGAGAATGACTTGCGGAGGAACGGCGGCGAAATAGAAGGCCGCCGCGACGAAGACGACGACCGCGAGGAGCACGCGACCGACGTAGACCCACTGGAGGAGGGCGAGCGGATCGGGCATCGCCTGGCCGGCGGCGGCCCCGTCCGCCCGCTGATC
>DATFMZ010000291.1:0-12421 GCA_035266665.1 Gemmatimonadales bacterium
GGATCTCCGGGTTGAGGTGGCGCGCGACCGCGACGCCGCGCAGCTCCTCCGCCGGCGCGGAGATCGCGAAGACCACGACGCGCGCTGCCCGCACTCCCACGCGCTCCAGCACCTCGGCGCGTGTCGCGTCCCCGAAGATGATCGGCTCACCGTCCGTCCGTGCCCGGCGCACCACCTGGCCGTTCTGCTCCAGGATCACGTACGGGATGGCCGCGGCATGCAGCACGCGGGCCAAATTGCGGCCGTTCACCCCGTAGCCGACGATGATCACGTGATCGCGGAGCGGTTCCGCCGCGTCCGGTGCCGGTGTGGCGACGACGGGAGCCCGCACGAGGCGGGCGACGGCCGCGCCGAGCGGCCGGGCGCCGGCGATGGCGAAGGGCGCAATCACCATCGAGAGCACCGACGCCGCGAGGAAGAGCTGATAGCCATCGTGCGTGAGCAGGCCCAGCGGTAGGGCGATGCCCGCGAGCACGAACGAGAACTCCCCGACCTGCGCGAGACCGACGCCCGCGGTGACGGCTACCTGGGTGGAGCGTCGGAGGGCGCGCGTGGCCGCCGTGCCCGTGCCCGTCTTGAGGAGCAGGATGCCACCGGCGGCGCCGGCGACGGCGGCGCCGTGTGCCGCCGTGAACGCCGGATCGAACAGCATGCCCACCGACGTGAAGAAGATGCCGCTGAAGACGTCGCGGAACGGCAGCACGTCCGAAAGCGCCTGGATCCCATACTCCGATTCGGCGATCACCAATCCCGCGATGAACGCACCGAGCGCGAGCGAGAGGCCGAACGACGCCGTGATGTAGGCCGCCGCGAGCCCGATGAAGACGATGCCCAGGGTCAGGAGCTCACGGTTGCGCAGGCGGACGAGCCGCTCGAGCGCCCACGGGATCACGAGGCGGCCGCCGAAGACGAGCGCCCCGATCACGACGACGCCGATCCCGACAACTTGTGCGGCGCTCTCCAACCCGGTCTCACGCGCGCCGAGGACGCGCACGAGCAAGACCAGGGGAATGACGCAGAGATCCTGGAACAGCAGGATGGCGACGACGACCCGCCCGTATGGCGTGTCGAGCTCGCCGCGGTCGGTGTACGTCTTGAGCACGATGGCCGTCGAGGAGAGCGCGACGAGGGCGCCGTACACCACCGCGTGATCCAGCGCCGCACCCGAGAGCACCGCCATCACGGCGACGACGCCCGCGGACCCGAGGACCTGCACGAGGCCGCCCACCAGCATCGTGCGCCCCATGCGCATCAGGCGGGAGAGCGAAAGCTCCAGGCCGACCGCGAAGAGGAGGAGCACGACGCCGATGTCGGCGAGCCCGCGGACCGCCTCCACGTCGCGAACGAGGCCGAGGGCGTGCGGACCGATGGCGATCCCGGTGATGAGGAATCCGACGACGGTCGGCGCGCGGAGTCGCTGCGCGATCGCGACGACGGGGATCGCGACGGCGACGAGAATCAGCAGATCACGGAGCAGTTCGAATCCGGGCATCGTGTGCGTGGCGGCCCACGCCGAGAGTCAGGGCTTCGCCTTCCAGATCTCCATCTTGGCGCGGCTCCCGATGAATCCGTTCGCGAGCCAGCCGGTGAGTCCGACGATGATCGAGGCGAGGATCGCGGTGCCGAGACCCGCCACGTGAAAGGACGGCATGAACTCCGCCACCAGCAGGATCATCGCCCCGTTCACCACGAAGAGAAAGAACCCGAGCGTCACGAGCGTGAAGGGCAGGGTGAGGATGATGACGATCGGGCGGACGAACGCGTTCACGACGCCGAGGAGTAGGCCGGCGAGAAAGAGCGGGCCAGCGCCGCTGAACCGGATCCCGGGAAGCAGGATGTCGGCGAGCCAGAGGCCGAAGGCCGTCACGACGGTGCGCGCGAGGAGGCCCCGCATCGCTCAGGCGTTCTCCGTGATGAGGCCGCCGCCGAGGAGCCGGGCGCCGTCGTAGAGGACGCCGCTCTGCCCCGGCGTGATCGCGCGGGCCGGGGCGGCGAGATCCAGCGTGAGGCCGTCCCCCTCCAGACGCGTGACGCGCGCCGGGACCGCCGATGCACGGTAGCGGACCTGGACCTCGCAGTGGTCCCCGGGCACGAGTGGGTCCGCGAGCCAGTTCACGTGCTCGAGCGTGACGCGGTGGCCGAAGAGCTCGGCCGCCGTGCCCACCACGACGCGGCGCGACGCGGGCTCGATCGCCACCACGTACATCGGCTCGGCGAACCCCCCCGGCAGTCCGCGCCGCTGACCGATCGTGTAGCGCGCGTAGCCGTCGTGCTCGCCGATCGCTTCGCCGCTCGTCGTGACGAGCGGCCCAGGCAGCAGGGCGGGCGCGCCGGCGGGGAGCCGCTCCTCGAGGATGCGCACGTAGTCGCCGTCCGGCACGAAGCAGATCTCGACCGACTCCTTCTTCTCCGCCGTCACGAGGCCGAGGCGGCGCGCCACGGCCCGTGTCTCGACCTTCGTCATGCCGCCCACGGGGGCGAGGAGCCGTCCCACCACCGACCGGTCGATGCCCCAGAGGAAATAGCTCTGATCCTTGTGGGGATCGGCGCCACGGGTGAGGACGCCGTCGCGCGCGATCACGTAGTGGCCGGTGGCGAGAAAATCGCATTCCAGCGCGTCCGCGTGCGCCAGCAGGTCCCGGAACTTGGTGAACGAGTTGCAGCGCACGCACGGGATCGGCGTCCGGCCCCGTGCGTATTCCCCGACGAAGTCGTCGATGACGTCGGCGCGGAAGCGGTCCTCCATGTTGAGGACGTAGTGGGGGATGTCGAGCCGGTGTGCCACGGCGCGTGCGTCGGCGATGGAATCGAGCGAGCAGCAGGGGCGATCCGGGACGGAATCTCCGTAGCAGAAGAGCTTGAGGGTGGCGCCGATGACCTCGTAACCCGCCTCGACCAGGAGGGCCGCGGCCACCGAGCTGTCCACTCCGCCGGACATCGCGACGAGCACGCGGGCCCGGGAATGCTGGGTCATCGGTCGAGCAACGTTCCGAGGCGCCGCACCTTGGCTGCGACCGGGGGGAGCGCGGCGAGGGCGGCGTCCACGTCGGCTGCCGTGCTCTGATGCCCAAACGAGAACCGGAGGGACGCCTTCGCGACCTGCTCGGGGATGCCGAGGGCGGTCAACACATGCGAGGGCGCGGTCGAGCCGGTGCTGCAGGCCGAGCCCGCGGAACAGCAGATCCCGGCGAGGTCGAGATGCATGAGCATCGCTTCGCTGTCGGTGCCCGGGATGGCGACGTTGCTGATGTGGGGGGCGCGCTCGGCAGCGGCCGCGTTGACCTGCGCATCGGGCACCGCCGCGAGCACCCCGCGCTCGAACGTGTCCTGCAGCTCGGCCATCTGCCGCCGCGTCGCGTCGAGCTCGGCGACGGCGAGCTCCGCGGCGCGTCCGAAACCCACGATGCCCGGGACGTTCTCGGTGCCGGGGCGCACGCCGGACTGCTGCCCCCCGCCGTGGAGGAGCGGGTGGACGAGCGTCTTGTTCTCGAGCACGATCGCGCCCACGCCCTTGGGGCCGGAGATCTTGTGGGCCGAGATGGTGAGGATCGTGTGCGGGAGGGTGCGGAGGTCCACGGGGACCTTGCCGAGTGCCTGGACGCCGTCGGTATGAAACGGCGTGCCGGCGGCCGAACATCGCGCCGCGAGCCCGGCGACGTCCTGCACGATCCCGACCTCGTTGTTGACCCACATCGCGCTCACCACCGCGATGCCATCGGCGAGCACGGCGTCGAGCGCGTCGAGGTCCACGCGCCCCGCCGCGTCGACGGGGAGGATCACCGCGTCGCCGCCGAGCGCTTCCACCGCGTGCGCCGCGCCGAGCACCGCCTTGTGCTCGATGGCGGTCACCGCCACGCGGAACGGCGCCCCGCGCGCGCGGGCTGCGAGCGCGGTGCCGAGGATCGCGAGGTTATCGGCCTCGGTGCCGCCGCCCGTGAAGAAGACCTGCGCCGGCTCGGCGCCGACCGCCGTGGCGACCTGGCGTCTGGCCTGCTCGACCGCGGCCCGGGCCGTCCGCCCCACCCGGTGCGCGGAGCTCGGATTGCCGAACGCGTCCGTCCCGAGGAAGGGAAGCATCGCCTCCCGCACTTCCTCCCGGACGGGCGTGGTCGCGGCGTTGTCGAGATAGATGGGGGACTGGGTCATTGCGTTAATACTACGGTCTGGAGGGGGCACGGCGGAATCCCGTCCTCAGAACGACCGGACGCCCATCGTCACGACGTCGTCCACGCGCACCGTCTCGGCCGTCATGTACGGCTCGCCGAAGGCGGTCCGGATGAGGCTGCCGTACCGCGCGTTGTGAATGCGGATGTTCTGGTAGATATCGCCGCCCGCGGGGAAGATCTCGCCGGCCGCCGACTTCCCCTCGAACTGCGAGGCGTAACAGCGGATCGCCTGCATCTTCGTCTCGAACTCCTCGGAGATGTCCACCACGAACGTCGGCTTCTCCGGGTCCTCCCGGTACGCGAGCGAGTACAGCACCTTCTCGGGGCGGTGCGGCTCGCCCGACGCCGCGTACTTGGCGAGCCCCGCGAGAAAGCACGCATCCCGGCCAAGCTCGGCGGCGATGCGATGGTCGGGGTGCCGGCCCACGGGGTAGGGGAGAATCACCACCCGCGGCTGGAGCCGCCGCACGAGCTCGACGACCACCCGGCGCGTGTCGTCGGTGTTGTGCAGTCCCGCGTCCGGGAGGCCGGCGTTGAGCCGCTCCGCGACGCCAAGGACACGTGCCGCCGCACGGGCCTCGTCGGCCCGGATCCCGCGGTCGCCACGGGTGCCCGACTCCCCGCCCGTGAGGTCGACGATCCCCACCCGGTACCCGGCACGCGCCGCCTTGATGAGCGTGCCGCCGCAGGTGAGCTCGACGTCGTCGGGGTGTGCCGCGATGGCGACCAGAACGCAGGGGTCGGACATGGGGGACAATATACCCGCGCGTGCCGGCGCGCGGTCCGCTATTCGTACCGCAGGGCTTCGACCGGATCCAAACGGGCGGCGCGCGCCGCGGGTACGAGGCCGAAGACGACCCCCGTGACGATCGACATGCCGACGGCCGCGACGATCGAGATGACGGGCACGCTGGCGGGAAGCGGGGTGGCGAGCTTCACGATCAGCGTCCCGATCCCACCGAGCGCCATGCCGGCCAGCCCGCCCACGAGGGTCAGCGTCGCGGCCTCGACGAGGAACTGCCAGAGGATGGCCCGCCGTGTGGCGCCGAGCGCCTTACGGACGCCGATCTCGCGGGTGCGTTCGGTGACCGAGATCATCATGATCGCGATGACGCCGATGCCGCCCACCATGAGTCCCACGCTCGAGAGCGCGATCATCACGAGGAAGAACCCGCGGGTCACGCTGTTGAAGCTCCCGAGCAGTTTGTCCTGGGTCACGATCGCGAAGTTGTTGTCGGCACCGGGACGCAAGCCGCGTGTCGACCGGAGCACGGCCGTGACTTCGTCGATTGCGTCCTCCACCGTGACGGACGTGTCGGGGGACACCAGCAGGTCTACCCAGCTCCGAAAGCCACTGGTGTATTTCGCGAACGCTCCGTGCGGCACGATCGCCATCGGCTGGTTCCCGCCTCCGAAGATGTCGGGCGGCGGCGTCCAGACGCCGATCACCTCGTACGGCACGCCCTCGATCTTCACCGTGCGACCGATCGGGTCGAGCCGCGCGAAGAGCTGTTCCGTGAGCTTCTGGCTGAGCACGGCGACGCGCGCGCTTGCCACGTCCTCGAGTCGCGTGAACGAGCGTCCTGGATAGACGTCACCGCCGGACACCCGGACCCATCCGGAGCTTCGTCCGATAATCCCGACCGAGGAAATGGACTGGTTGCCGAACGTGACCGGGCCTTGCGTCTTCTGGTCGATCACGACGAGATCGATGGCCGGGAGCGCCGCGATGCGGCTCGCCTCCTCCGGGGTGATCTGCGGGTTGTGGCGCCACGGCTGGTCGTTCGTGCCGTCGTTCACCTGAATGCCCGACTGGAAGGCGCGAAAGACGAAGAACGTGCGGGGACCGAGTTGATTGAAGATGTTCTCCACGCCCTGATTGATGCCCGTGATCATCGCGGCGATCACCATGACCACGGCCACGCCGATGGCGACGCCCAGAATGGTGAGCGCGGCGCGCACCTTGTTGGCGCGGAGCGACTCGAGCGCGATGCCGACGCCTTCGAAGACCGGAGTCATGGGTTCACTCGTGCCGCATCGCGGCGATGGGATCGAGTCGGGAGGCGCGGCTGGCCGGGTAGAGTCCCGCGGTGATGCCGACGCCCGCACCAAGGACCACGCCGACCACGATCGACCAGGGCGCCACGCGCGCCGGCAGGAAGGTCGTCGAGGTGACGATCCAGGCGACGCCAAGTCCGGTCCCCACGCCCAAGGAGGCGCCCACCGTCGCCAGCGTTGCCGATTCGACCAGGAACTGCCGCAGGATGTCGCGCCGCCGGGCGCCGAGCGCCTTCCGAATCCCGATCTCGCGCGTCCGCTCGGCGACCGCCATCAGCATGATGTTCATGATCACGATGCCGCCGACGACCAGCGAGATGCTCACGAGGCCGGGGAGCGCGATGATGAGGATTTGATTGATCTTGCTCCAGAAATCGAGGACGCCGCTCGCGGTCTCGAGCGTGAAGTTGTCCGCCTGGGTCGGGCGCAGATGCCGACGCGTGCGCATCACCGCCTCGGCCTGATCCATTGCCGCCTGCATGTCGGTGATGGACGTCCCCTTCACCAGCAGCGCGTCGAGGACGTGCGGCCGGTTCACGAACCGCTTCACCGGGGAGAGCGCGGGGGCCGCCACGAAGTTGTCGAGCGACATGCCGAAGATGTTCCCCTGCGATTCGATCACCCCGATGATGCGGTACGGGAGCCCGCGGATCTGGATGGTGCGATTGATCGGGTCCTGTTTGCCGAAGATCTTCTGCGCGAGATCGTACCCCATCACGACCACGGGCTGCCCGGTCTCGTTCTCCTGCGCGGTGAACGGCCGCCCCATCGCGAAGTTCCAGCCCTTGAGTGCGAAGTACTGATCGGTCACCCCGAGCACGCGGACGCGCGCGGCGGTCTTACCGCGGTACTGGATGTCCGAGCTCGTTTGGGATTCCCACGCCCACATGATGGGGACGTGGATGCCGGAGACCACCGCCCGCGCGTCATCGTATGTGATCCGCGGCCGCCGCGCCCAGGCGTGCCACGTGCTGTCCGACACGTTTCCCACCTGGAAGTTCGGCCGGCGGCTCAACTGGAACGTGTTCACCCCGAGGAGCGCGCCGGCGAACTTGTCGGTCATGTAGTGATTCATGCCCTCGATGATCGACACCACCGCGATCAGGAACGTCACACCCACGAACACGCCGACGGCCGAGAAGATGCTCTTCATCTTCTGGGACCAGACGACCCCGAGGGCGATGCGGATCGCGTCGCCGAAGGACACGGTTAGGCGGCTTCCTGCAGCGTGTCGCTGTGGATCAGCCCGTCACGGAGCGTGACCACGCGGCCCGCGTGCTCGGCGATATCGGGTTCGTGCGTGACCATCACCACGGTCTGCCCCTGGCCGTGCAACTCGGCGAAGACCGCCATGATCTCCTCGCTCGTCACCGAGTCGAGGTTTCCCGTCGGCTCATCGGCCAAGAGAATGCTCGGATCGTTCACCAGCGCACGGGCGATCGCGACGCGCTGCCGCTGGCCGCCGGAGAGCTCGTTCGGCTTGTGGTGCATCCGCTCGGCGAGGCCGACGCGACGCAGGGCGGCCTCGGCGCGCGTGCGCCGGTCGGCCGTCTTGAGCCCCGCGTAGATGAGGGGGAGCTCCACGTTGTGGAGCGCGCTCGCGCGGGGGAGCAGGTTGAACGTCTGGAAGACGAAGCCGATCTCCCGGTTTCGCACGTCGGCGAGCGCATCGTCCGTCATGCGCGAGACCTCGGTGCCGTTGAGCCAGTACTCGCCGGCTGTGGGCGTGTCGAGGCACCCGATCAGATTCATCATGGTGGACTTGCCGGAACCCGACGGCCCCATGATGGCGACGTATTCGTTCCGGCCGATGTCGAGGTCCACGCCCCGCAAGGCGTGCACCGTCTCGGAGCCCATTTCGTAGACTCGGGTGAGCCCGCGCACCCGGATGATGGTGTCGTTCGTCATGCTCACGCCCCTCCCGTCGGAGCGAGGTTCTTGGCCGCGTGTACGCGGCTGCTGTCCTTGAGATCGCGGATCGCCTGGTACGGGCCCGCGACGATCGTGTCGCCTTGCGATACCCCGTTCAGGACCTCGAAGTGCTCCTGCCCCGCGATGCCCACCTTGACCGGCTGGAACAGCGCGACGCCGTTATGCACCACGAAGACCCCTTCGGTCTCGCGCTTGCCGCCCGTGGTGTCCTTCGGGACGGTCTCCGTGGAGACCGGGGTATTCTCCCGCACCGTGAGCGCGATGATCGGGATACTGAGCACGCTGTCCCGCGTCGCCGTGATGATCTTGGCCGTCGCGGACAGGTCGGGACGTACATCGGGCGGCGGATTGTCGAGCGTCACCTCGACGTCGTAATCCACGGCCTGATCGGACGTCGACGAGGCCGACGTGGCCGACTGGACCGCGCTCTGCGCGATCTTCGTCACCCGCCCCGCGAACGTCGTGTCGGGGAAGGCGTCGATCGAGACGTCCACCGAATCGCCGAGCTTGAGCCGGACGACGTCGGTCTCGTCCACCTGGACGTTCACCTGGATGACGGAGAGATCGCTGATCGTCATGAGCAGGCCGGTCTCCCGCGAGAACGTGCCGGGGACCGCAACCTCGCCCACCTCCACCGCGACACGCGTGACCTTGCCGTCCATCGGCGCGCGGAGGACGGTCTTGGACAGCTGATCCTGCGCCTGGCTCAGACTCGCGCGGGCCTGATCGACCTGGTGCTGCGCCGACGTCGCCACGGCCTGCGCCACCTTGAAGGAGGTCTGGGCCTGCTCGAGCTGCTCGTCGGAGATCAGGTTCGGACTCTGCTTGCGCAGCTCCTCGGCGCGGTCCAGGGCTCGCTTGGCCTGCTCGAGGTTGGCCGTATTTTGGACGAGATTCGCTTGAGCCGAGGAGAGGTTGGCCTGCGACTGCGCCACGGCCGCCTCATAGCTCGAGGGGTCGATGCGCAGGAGGAGGTCCCCGGTGTGCACGTACTGCCCTTCTTTCACCGGAATGGCGATGATCCGCCCGGTGATGTCGGAGCTGATGTCCACCGCGCGCTTGGCCTTGATCTTGCCGCTGGCCGTGACGGTGGCGACGAGGTTGCGGCGCGACACCGGCTCGAGGCGCACGCCGACGCCCTCATCGCCGTGGCTCTTCAGATTGAAGAAGACGAGCGCTGCGACGACGACCACCCCGCCGCCTATGAACATGAATTTCTTGCCAGCCATCGAAGCTCCAGGGAATTAGCGTAGGGACCGGCCGACGGCGGCCTCGAGTTTCGCCACGTCTTGATGGTACCCGTACACGGCGTTGATGTATTGCTGCTCGGCCTGCTGGGCGGCGAGCTGCGCATCGAGCAATTCGTAGAAGGTGCCGGAGCCGACACGGTACCGCTCGGTGGCCAGGCGCAACGATTCGTGGGCCGCGGTGCGGTTGGTGTCCTGGATGCCGATGGTCTGGTAGGCCGTCTCGAGCGCGTAATAGGCCTGGCTCACATCGGTGCGCACTTGGAGGCGCCGGGCGCGCACGGCTTCGTGTGCGTCGTCTTCCTGTGCCTCCGCCTGCGAGACGCGGCTCGGGCGGCCGAACTGCGTGAAGATCGGCAGCGATATCGAGAGGCTCGCCGAGAACGGCTGACTGGTGAAGTTGAACGGGAAAACCGAGTTCTGGGACTGGATCTGACTCCGAATCGCGTCGGCCTCGGATGGAGTGAATGCCAGGCTCCCACAATCGAGCGATTGCCCGCCCGCGTTCAGCCAGTTGCCGTTGGCGTACTGGCACTGCGCCACGTTCGATGCCGCCGACTGTTGCGCGTTCTGGATCTGCGCATTGATGAGCGGGTCGACGTTGGTGTACTGTTGCGTGAATCCCGACCAGCCCGCCGAGAAGTTGAGCGTGGGGAGCCACTCGGACTTGGCGGCCCGCGCGCTCCAGCGGGCGGCCGACGCACGCGCCCGGAGCGAGCCGAGGTCGGGGTTGTTGGCCTCCGCCTCGGCGAGTAGGCTGTCGAGCGACCACTGCGGCGCCTTGACCGTGAACGTGTCGGTGAGCGTCACGACCGACGGGTCGTCCGGTGCGCGGACGCCCATCTGCTGGAACAGCATGAGCTTCTGGACCGTGACGTTCTGACGATCCTGGAGCAGCGTCACCTGAGACTGGCCGAGGGCGACCTGCGCCTGGCGCACGTCCAGCATCGTGGCCTGCCCCACCTGATATCGCGCGTTCGCGAGGCGCAGGTATTCCTGATTGCGCCCCACCTGGTTCGTTCCGAGCTCCACTTGGGCCTGCGCCTGCAGGACCGCCAGATACTGTTGCTCGATGATCGTCCGCAGATTGATGGCGGCCCCGGCGATCGAGGCGTCGGCGGCACGGAGCTGCGCCTTGGCCACGCCGGGCTGGGTGAGCGTCTGGCCGGAAAGCTGCCAGTTCAGGCCCAGTGAATAGCTCGAGCCGATCGTGCTCGACGGCTGCGTGAAGCTCGTGCTCAGGAAGTTCTGTGAACCCACGCCCGTGTACCGCAGGCCCCCACTCAAGCTGAAGCTCGGTAGGAAGGACGCGTATGCGTTCCGGACGCCCCACGCCGCAGGGGCGTGGTCGTTGGCGGTCTGTCGATAGGTCGGATTGTTGGCAAGCGCGATGCTCGTGGCGTCGGCCAGGCTCAATTCGTGGGGCACCGTCGGCAGCGCCTCATTCTGGGCGGCAAGCGGTGTGACGGCGGCGCAGAGGCCGGCCAGGGCGAACGCGATGGTGCGAGTGCGCATGGGCATCCCTTGATCGTGACTCGGAGTTGGCTGCACGTCCGAGAGTACGCAGAAGACCCGGCGGGGGTTTCAACGTTGGACGTTCGCGGCCATCCGAAGGAAGTGTACCTAGGGGGACAGGTGCCCTGTAGGCGTCGATCGGGGCGGAATTCCGGGATCAGTCCCCCGCGGCCGCACGGACCGCGGTCACGCCGAGCCGCCGGAGGTCGACCTTGAGCAGCCGGCCGTCGGTGGCGACCCAGAGGTCCACGCCGCCGTCGGGCCCGGCGAGCCGGAGATGCCGGGCGGTCTGCGGTTTCCCCGCGACGACGATACGTTCGGTGCCCACGTCCTGGAGCCGGCCGCGCTGGTGGGTCCCGTCCCGGGGCGCGAAGAGCATCACCGAGCCGGCCGCGGCGCCGGGCAGCACCGCGTACGTGGCGAGGAGCGAGTCGTCGACGATCAGGGTGCGGGGGGCGCCGGCGAACTCACGCGCGGCTTCGCCGGACGGCGTCATGGTGCGGACCGTGATGCGCCGCATCCCGACGCGCGCGAGAATCCGGCGATTGGGGCCGGCGTCGAGTTGGACGGTCAGGGGAAGGGAATCGGGGCCGAGCTCGATGATCGCCGAGGTGACCGCACGGCCGTCCGCGGGGTACGCGGCGGAGGTCGTGATGGTGAATCCGAGACCGTTGGGGAGCGGCTGACGCCGGATCTGGAAGGTCTCGCGGCCGATCAGCTGTTGGCCCGCCCGGATCAGGAACGTGCCGTCGTCCACGTCCCGGCCCTGCGCGCGCGCGGGGATGGGCGCGAGGGCGGTGGCGAGGAGGAGCACCAGCGAGGCACGGGCGTGTGTGAGCATGACCGGCCGACGTTCAGGAAACCCGGGATTCGGGGGGCGTCGCGTCACGGAAGACCCGTGTCGCGATTCGCTCATAAATAAGATGGTAGAGCCGCCGCCCCTTCTCAACACTCGCGCGGGATGGACGCCCGAGCGAGCCCGGACTCTCCTTGGGCAAGACCCCCGCCGCCCGGCGCGCGTAGGCGCGGAGGCGGCGAGCCGATGGAATGAAATCGCGGGCGAGCGAGAGGTCCACGTACTCCGGCGCGATATAGAGGAGAAGCGAGGTGTCGATTTCGCCGCCGTGAATGGGGATCTCGGCACCATCCTCGGTGAACGGGACCGCGAAGATGTCCACGGTGCGCACGGAGGCGTGCGTGGTGCGCAGCGTGCTCAGGGCCTCCTGGTGCGGGTCGTAGCCGTGTGCCGTCAGGATGATGAATTGGTCGACCCCGCCCTCCTCCCACGATCCGATGAGGTCGTTCATGAACCGATGCAGGGTCTTCCGCCGCACCGTCGCATTGCCGGGGTAGGGCGTGCGTGTCGACGTATTCACGCCATATTCCACCGTGGGCGCGCGCAGCACGCCGAACGCGGCCGAGAGGTCGTCGGCGAGGCGCTCGACGATGAGGGTGTCACATCCGAGCGGAAGATGGGCGCCGTGCTGCTCGGTCGTGCCGACC
>DATFMZ010000292.1:0-11783 GCA_035266665.1 Gemmatimonadales bacterium
CGAGCGACACGCTGATGACCTTGCTCAAGGCCCAGGGCGGACAGCAGTAACACCCGGCTTCCCGACACGCCGGCCGGCGTCCTCCTGCTCCATGCGGGAGGGCGCCGGGTTCCCCCTACGCCCCTCCTGCAGCATCTTCCCGTCACGCAAATCGTGACGGGTTTCATGATCCCTGACGCACCGAACGGCACGGCACGGCACATCGACCGATGATCAGCACCTTCGTGGCGGCGGGGACGGGGGTGGGGGGCCTCGCCGTAGGCGCGCTCCTGCTCGGCGCGTACGACCCCAACAGCCCGATCTTCGGTCCCGTGACCGGCCGCGGTCCGCGCACGGCCCGTCACGTGTATCTCACCTTCGACGATGGCCCGAACCCCAGAGCCACGGCGCCGATCCTCGAGACGCTCGCCGAGCACGACGTGCCGGCCACCTTCTTCATGGTGGGCGAGCACGTGCGCCGCTTCCCCGACGTCGCGCGCGCGGTGGTCGGCGCCGGTCATCAGATCGGCAACCACACCCAGCACCACGTGAAGCTGCACAATCGCGGCCCGCGCCGGATCGCGCGTGAGCTCACCGACGCGCACGCCACCATTCTCGAGACGACGGGCGTCGTCCCGCGGATCTTCCGCGCGCCCCACGGCTATCGGAATCCGTTCGTCCAGCCGGTCGTGCGCCGGCTCGACTACCGCGTCTTCGGATGGACGTTCGGCGTGTGGGATACCGCCCTGCCCGGCCCGGAGGTCATTCGCGCCCGCATGCGCCGCAAGGTGCGGCCCGGCGCGATTCTCCTGCTGCATGACGGGGACGGCTACGATCCGCTCGGTGACCGGATGCAGACCGCCGCGGCGCTCCCCGGGATCATTCGGGATCTCCGGGACGACGGGTACACCTTCCGGCCGCTGGCCGATCTCCTGGCCGCATGACCCGCCGCACCAAGCAACTCCTCATCTGGCTCGCCGTCGCGGTGATCGTCGCGGTCGGCATCCAGACGCTCGGCGCCTTCGCCTGGCAGGAGACGTGGCGCCAGCTGCTCGATACCGACCTCGTGCTGCTGAGCGCCGCGATCGTCATCAACCTCTCGACGCTCGTCGGGAAGGGCTGGGCATGGCAGTGGCTGCTCCGTCCGCGGTACCCCGTCCGGTGGTGGCCGACGCAGAAGGCGAATCTGATCGGGGCCACCGCCACGAATCTCGCGGGCTCGGTGGTGGGCGAGGCGGTGCGCGCGCGCGATCTCGTGCGCGCGACCGGCGTGCCATGGGCCGACGCGCTCGGCTCGATCATCTGGCTTCGCATCGTCGAGGGCATCGGGATCGCGATCTTCCTGGTCGCGACCCCCATCGTCTTCCGGCTCCCGGAAACGCTCCGGAACTTCCAGATCGGCGCCGCGATCGTGCTCGTGCTCGCCATCGTGCTCGCGAGCTTCGGCCCGACGCGCCGACTCGGCCGGGTGCTCCCGAAGGCGTGGCGCGAACGCCTGAAACCGCTGCTCCGTACCGGCGGCACCCGCCACCTGATCGTGCCCACGGCGATCGTCGTGGGCAACTGGCTCACGCAGTGGGTCACCTACTATCTCGTGATCCGGGCGGTGCACATCGACGTGTCGTGGGGGCCGGCCTTCGCCGCGCTCATCGCCGCGAATCTCGCGAGCCTGCTCCGGCTTCCCGCCGGCAACCTCGGTGTCTTCCAGGCGTCGATCGCCGTGGGACTCCTGCCCTTCGGCGTCAAGGCAGAAGACGCCGTCGCCGCGGGGATCATCCTGGAAGCGATTCAGGTCCTGCCCGTGATCTTGCTCGGCGGGTTGCTCGTCGGCGTGCGCGGCCTGGAACAGCTTCGCGCACAACCCGAAGTCCCGCTCGAGGACATTCCTCCGGACGATCCCGCGGCGCCCGCCGCGTGAGTGGCGCGTTTCGCGCCCCGGCATTAGCGTAGGCCACTCCCGTTGACGTGATTTCCCTCGAAAGGCCGGCTCCATGCCCCCGATACGATTCGTGAGCGTCCTTGCCATCATCGCCCTCACCGCCTGTCAGGGCGGAGAGAGCCCCGCACAGGCCAACGCGCGACGGCGCGCGGAAGCGGCGGATGCGATGGCGAAGATCAACGAGGCGAACCATCGCCTGGTGACCGCGTTCGCGGCCGGGCAGGCAGACTCGGTGGCCGCCATCTACACGTCGGATGCGCACGTGATGCCGCCGCATGCGCCCGAAGCCGTCGGCACGAAGGCGATCCGCGACATGACCGCCGGCGAGATGGCACAGGGCAGCTGGACCCTGACGCTCGCGACCAAGCAGCTCTCCGGGATGGACTCGACGGTGATCGAACGCGGCCGCTACGTGATGGACTTCAAGCCCGGCCCCAAGGCGAGCGGGATGTTCAAGGCCGCCTTCGCCGACACCGGGAAGTATCTGGTGGTGTGGAGGGCCCAGCCCGATGGCCGGTGGCTCATCGCGGACGACATCTACAACAGTGATCTGCCGCTGACGCCTCGGCCCTAGTCGCCCCGCAGGACGCGGCCGCCGTGCCGCGGACCGTCCTCCGGGGTACACCGGCGTCGGCGCAGGTGCTAACCTTCGACCCAACCGCGACCCGGAGCGACGGATGAATGAACTGGTGGTAACCGCCGCGGGCAATCTCTGGGAAGAGTGGCCGGCGCTCTCGGACGAGGAGCGTCTGCAGCGCTTCCGCCAACTCTCCGACGACGAACGGGACGAGTTCTTCGAAAGTCTCGATCCGCGAGAACAGGTGCATCTCGTCCTCGCCCTCCCTCCGGGGGAACGCCGGTTGTGGATGCGCCTCCTCGCGCCCGACGACGCGGTGGACGTCGTGCAGGAAGCGCCGCCGGAGGATCGCGCCGGGCTGATGGAGCTCCTGGACGACACGACGCGCGCCGAGGTGCGGGCGTTGCTCGCGTACAACGAGGACGACGCCGGCGGCCTCATGAGCCCGCGCTTCGCGCGCGTGCGGCCGGACGTCACCATCGACGAGGCGATTCGGTACCTGCGCAAGCAGGCCGCCCACGTCGAGACCATCTACTACGCCTACGTGCTCGACGAGCAGCAGCACCTCCACGGCGTGATCTCGTTCCGCGACATCTTCCAGGCACCGAGCGACAAGCTCGTGCGGGACGTGATGCACACCGACCTGATCACCGTACCCGAGGATCTCGACCAGGAAGCGGTCGCCCGGCTGTACGTGGAGACCGACCTGCTGGCCATCCCGGTGGTGGACGCCGCCGGCCGCATGAAGGGCATCATCACCTACGACGACATCGCCGACGTCGTGCGGGAAGAGGCCACGGAAGACATCCAGAAGGTCGGTGGTACGGAAGCCCTCGAGATGCCGTACCTCTCGACCAAGCTGCTCACCCTGGTCAGGAAGCGCGCCGGCTGGCTCGCCGCCCTGTTCATCGGTGAGACGCTCACGGCGACCGCGATGGCGCATTACGAGGGGGAAATCGCCGCCGCCACGGTGCTCGCGCTCTTCCTCCCGCTCATCATCTCGAGCGGCGGCAACTCGGGCTCGCAGGCCACGACGCTCGTGATCCGCGCCATGGCTCTCGGCGAGCTGAAACTGCGGGACTGGGTGCGGGTGCTCCGGCGCGAAATCATGGCGGGCTTCCTGCTCGGCGCCGTGCTCGCCGTGATCGGCTTCTGCCGCATCGTGCTCTGGCAGTCCGTGAAGCCGATCTACGGGCCGCACTATCTCTACGTTGCCGCGACGGTGTGCTTCAGTCTGGTGGGCGTGGTCCTCTGGGGAAGCCTGATCGGCGCCATGCTGCCGTTCTTCTTCCGCCGCCTCGGCTTCGACCCCGCGAGCGCGTCGGCGCCGTTCGTGGCAACGATGGTCGACGTGACGGGTCTCGTCATCTACTTCAGCGTCGCGGGCTTCGTGCTGCGCGGCGTGATGTTGTAACGCCGTGCTCGGCATCGCGCTCGCCGCGCTGCTCCAGGTCCCGTCGCCGCTCGCGGTCGTGGACGACACGATCCGCCCGAACGTCAACGCGCTCCACTACGAGATCGCGATCGACCTCCCCGACAGCGGGACGGAGATTCACGGTCGCCTCGCGCTGACGTACCTGGTGCGCCGCGCCGGCCCCGTGCGCCTCGACTTCGATACCGCCTTCACCGTGGACTCGATCACCGAGGTGCTCGGCCTGCGCCGTGCCCGCCCCACCCGCGGCACCGGCTGGCACCGGAATCCCAACGGCGACGTCGTGCTCACCCCGGGCGTCCGGACGGGAGACACCGTCACCGCGACGATCACCTATCACGGCCGCCCAACCGACGGGCTCATCATCCGGAACGACGTGCACGGCCAGCGCACCGCCTTCGCCGACGACTGGCCGAACCGCGCCCGCCACTGGTTTCCCGGCATCGACCATCCCAGCGACAAAGCCACCGCCGGGTTCGACATCACGGCGCCGCCGGGATGGGAGGTGGTCGCCAACGGTCGGCTCCGCGGGGTGGACACACTCGCCTCCGGCCGCACGCGCTGGCATTGGGTGGAGTCCCATCGCATCCCCGTGTACACGATGGTCATCGGCGCGGGCCACCTGGCCGTGACGCCCATGGACACCGCCGGCGGCGTGCCGGTGAGCGTCTGGACGGAGCCCGCGGATTCGAGCTTCGCGGTGAACGGCCCCTTCCACCGCGTGGACGAGATCGTCCGGACCTTTACGCGGCTCTTCGGTCCGTTCCCGTATGAAAAACTCGCGCACGTCGAGTCCTCCACGCGGTTCGGCGGGATGGAGAACGCCTCGGCGATCTTCTACGACGAGAAGGCGTACGCGAGCGGCCGGATGCGCGAGGCGACGGTGGCACACGAAACCGCCCATCAATGGTTCGGCGATGCGGTCACCGAGTACGACTGGCACCATCTCTGGCTCTCGGAAGGGTTCGCGACGTACTTCGCCGCGGTCTTCTATCAGCAGATCGGAGACGACAGCACCTTCCGCGCAGCGCTCGAGCGGGCGAAGCGCGCGTACTTCGCGTCGGCGGACACGGCACATCCGGTCATCGACACTACCGAGCACGATCTCTTCCGGCTGCTGAATCGCAACAACTATCAGAAAGGCGCCTGGGTGCTGCACATGCTGCGGCACGAGATCGGTGACAGCGCCTTCTTCGGCGGGCTCCGCGACTACTATCGCATCTACCGCGACTCCACCGCCTTGAGCTCGGACCTCGCGCGGGTGATGTCCAACCGCGCGGGGCGGCCGCTCGGATGGTTCTTCCGCCAGTGGCTCCTGCAACCGGGCTTCCCGCGACTCCGGACGAGCTGGGCGTACGTTCCGGCGCACCACATTGTCCGCATCACCGTGCGGGAGGTGCAGCCAGCGGCGTGGGGAGTCTATCGGCTCACGATCCCTGCGGAGATGCTTCTCGCGGATGGAACGATTCTGCATTTCGAGATTCATGCGGCGGGCCGTACCACGACCGTCACGCGAACGGGGATCACGGCCGCGCCGAAGAGTCTGACGCTGGATCCGCAGGGGGATCTGCTGATACAACAGGAGCACTGAGCACGGAGCACGGAGCACGGAGCAAGGAGCACGGGGTCTTCACGTCCACCCCCTTGCTCCTTGCTCCCTGCTCCTTGCGCCTTGCACCTACTAGTAGATCCTCAGCCCCGAATCACTCGGGAAGATCAACCCCGTGTCAGGCACGACCGGCGCGGAATCCACCGGCGCCGTTTGGGGCTCCACGGCCGGCACCGTATCGGGCGTGGTGGAGTCGATCGGCGCGCTCGTCTCCGTCAGTCCCCGCACGAAGTCGTTCGCCAGCGAGGTGAGATCCACCGGCACGACGTCGGATGCATCCTCGCGATCCTTCACCCGGTCGAGATTCACCTGCGCCTTGCCGTAGGTGCTGTCCGCCGCCAGCGCCGCGCGGTACGCGTCAGCCGCCTGTCTGAAATGGCCGGTTCGTTCGAGCGCGATGCCCAGATTGTTCTGGAACACCGGCACGTCGGGCGCGATCGCGACCGCGCGGGCGAGCGGAGCCAGAGCCTCGTCGTAGCGGCCCTGCCGGATCAGCAAGAGACCGAGATTGTTGGGCGACCACGCGTCGTGATCGTCGAGCCGCGCCGCGTGGCGATAGGACGTGATGGCGTCGTCGACGTCGCCCTTGTCCGCCTGCGCCACGCCAAGCACCCGGTACGCCTCGCCCACCGTGGAATCCATCGCGATGGCGGTATCCAACGTTCCGATCGCCTGGTCGGGCCGGCCGTCCTCGATCAGCACGCGGCCGAGGTTGACGCGGCTCTTGATGTGGAAGGGATCGCGCGAGAGCGCTTCCGTGAAGGCCGATTCCGCCGCCGCACGATCGCCCGCCTTCCATGCGGAGAGGCCGAGCATGTAGTAGCCCCACGCGTTGTCCGGCTTCTGCGACGTGTACGCCGTGAAGAGGCGCGTGGCGTCGTCGTAGCGCTGGTCACGATACGCCGATTCCGCGTCGGAGAACGCCACCGGACCGGTGACCGCCGGTGTCGCGGGCGCGGATTCGGTCGTCACGTTCGACGCGGGGATGACTTCCGCCGGTTGCGCGCGCGGGGGGGTCGGCGTGGTGGTCGTCGGGTGCTGGACCGCCACGGGTTTCTTGCCGACCGGCGCGTCGCAGCCGGCCAGAAGAAACGCGGTGATGAGCACCAGCGAGATGACGACATGGCCGATCATGTCCTTCTGATGCTCGGTGAGGGTGAGGTGATGGGTACGCATGGTCTCCTCCCGGGGTAGGGCGCCCGTGGGCGCCTGGTCGTGAACGAGTGGCGCCCGGAGAGAAGGCATGCGTCGGACCGCCCGCGGAGCCGCCGACGCGGGACGCGCCAACGTGTTTACGGAGAGTGCGTTAGCTGCCGATGGGGGGTGGAGCGGCGCCGCGCGGTTCGTGTCCGCGCGGACACGATCGGCAATCCCGCCGTGTCCGCCGGGACACGTCAGTCGCGACGGATGCCGTGGCGTCGCATGATCTTGAGGAGACTCGAGTGGTCGGCCAGGCCCAGCTCCTTGGCCGTCTGGGTGACGTGCCAGTCATTCCGCTCGAGCGCGTCGAGCACGATCCGGCGCTCCGCCTCGGCCCGCAGCGCGCGGAGCGTGCGTGGACCGGATCCGGCACTCTCCGCCAATTCCTCGGGGAGATCGTCCAGCTCGATCCGCTCACCGTCGGCGGCCAGCACGAGCCGCTCGACCACGTTGCGGAGCTCACGCACGTTGTTGCGCCGCCAGGCCTGCGCCGAGAGCACGGTGAGCACCTCGGGGGCCACGCCGCGCGGCCGCATGCCGAAGCGCCGGCAGGTCGTCGCCACCAGATAACTCACCAGCTCCGGAATGTCGCCGCGCCGTTCGCGGAGCGGCGGCACGCGGATCACGTGGGCGTTGATCCGGAAGTAGAGATCTTCCCGGAACCGCCCCGTCGCGATCTCCTCGTCGAGGTTCCGGTTGGTGGCCGCCACGACCCGCGCCGTCACCGGGAGCGCCCGCGTCCCGCCGAGGCGTGTGACCTCGCGTTGCTCGAGCACGCGCAGGAGCTTGGCCTGCGCGATCACCGGCAGCTCACCGATCTCGTCGAGAAAGAGCGTCCCGTCGGCTGCCGCCTCGAACGCGCCTTTGCGCACCGCCGAGGCGCCGGTGAAGGCGCCGCGCTCGTGACCGAACAGCTCGCTCTCGACCAGCTGCTCCGGCAGCGCCGCCGCGTTCACCGCGAAGAACGGCCCGCGCACACCGCTCTGCCGATGCAGGTCGCGCGCGACCAGCTCCTTCCCCGCCCCGCTCTCGCCCACGATCAGCACCGCGGCGGGCACCGGCGCGAGCTTGGCGATCGTCTCGCGAAGCGCGCGCATGGGAGGACTCGAGCCGACGAGCGCCGCCTCCGCGCCGAAGGCGTGGCGGAGGGCGTGCACCTCACCGGCCAGGTGCGTCCGCTCGAGCACCCCGGCGATCTCCTGCACCACGCGCTCGACCGGCTCCGTCTTGTCGATGAACGCCGCCGCCCCCTGCCGCACCGCCTGAACGCAGCGGTCGTAGGTGCCCGTCCCGGTGTAGACGATGACCGGCGTCTTGATCTTTCGCTCGGCGAGGGCGCGCAACACGTCGAACCCGTCCATCCCGGGCATCTCGAGATCGAGCACGACGCAATCCACCGGCTCGCGCTCGAGCAGCTCGAGCGCCTCGACGCCGCCCGACGCGGTGATCGTCTCGTAGCCGCCCACGCGCTTGATGTCGTAGGCGTACTGCTCGGCCATAGCCGCCACGTCGTCCACGATCAGCACCAGCGTCATGCGGATTCTCCCGTCCCGGTGGGGGTCGGTGCCGGCCCGGCCACCGGCAGCTCCACCGTGAACGTACTACCGTGGCCCGGCGCCGTCTCGACCCGGAGCGTGCCGCCCAGATCCGCCACGAGGCGCCGCACGACGGAGAGGCCGAGCCCGGTCCCGCGCTGCTTGGTGGTGAAGAAATCCTCGAAGGCGCGCTCGAGCTCCGCGCGGCTCATGCCCCGCCCCGTGTCGCGCACCGTGAGGCGCACACCGGCGCCCACGACGGATGTCGTGATGGTCACGCGTCCGCCGTCGCGCGGAAGACTCTCGAGCGCGTTCGCCACCAGGTTCTCGACCACGCGCCGCAAGGCGATGGCGTCGGCCACCACCCCGGGAAGCGCCGCGGCCTCGACGACCTCGATCAGGGCATCGTCGTGGCCCGCGCCCGCCGCCGTCGCGATCTCCCGCACGAGCGCGTTCAGGTCGAGCCGTTCGCGTGCGGCCTGCGGCGTGAGCCGGGCATAGTTCGCGGCGAGCTGCTCGAGATACGCCAACCCGCGCTCCAACGTCCCGTGCCGCTCCGCGAAAACGCCCGGCAGCGACGCGGGGTCGTCCCGTGCCACCTCGGCGAGATGCCGGACCACGTTCCGCACGGGGATCAGCCCGTTCTTCACGTCGTGGTTCACCTGACGCGCAAGCTCGCCGGTCGTCGCGCGACGCTCGACCTCCCGCAACCGTTCCGCGCCCAGGCGCAGGCGATCCGTCATGGCGGCGAGGATGCGGGCGAGCGCACCGATCTCGTCGGTCCGCTCGGTCGGGAACGACGTCTCCAGGCGTTCGAGCTCGATCGCCGACGCCTGCTCGGCGAGCGCGGTGAGCGGACGGGTGAGCCCTCCGGCGAGGAGTGCGGCGAGCAGCACCGCGGCGAGCACCGCGGCGAGCAACGCGAAGGCGAGCCACCGATCGAACGCCCCGCGCAGGACGTCCAGCTCACGCGGTGCGTGGCTCACCAGAACGCGCGCCGTGTCCGTGGCGGCACCGGGCGCGAGGGCCGCCACGGACGGCAAGGCGAAGCGCGCGACGATCGCGCCCGTCGACCCCGCGGTATCGCCGACGGCGAGTGTCTCGGCCGGCGCCGTGAGGGTGACCCCGACGTCCGGCACCCCGGCCAGCGCGGTGAGCGCCGGCGCGTCGAGCGCTTCCCCACCGACCAGGTAGAACACGCGGCCCGCGATCCGCGTCGAGTCGCTCCGCGCGAGCACCAGCAGCGCGCCCGTCGGCGTCGGTGCGCGCACCACGGCGGCCGCCGGCGCCACCGCCGCGATCGCGCGCAGCAGCGTCGTGTCCGCGCGCCCGAATGCGTTCCGGAACTGTCCCGAGGAGACGATGCGGCCCGCGTCGTCCTGAATCTGGAGCATGGCGAGGCCGGCGGTCCGCATCGCGCGTCCGGCGTAGTCCAGCACGTACGCCTGATTCGCGCCCGATCCCGTGAGCACGCCCGCGCGAAACCGTTCGTCGGACGTGAGGTCGCCGGCGAGCGCGTCGAGGCGCGCCTTGATGCTCTCGCTGCGCCGCTCGAGATCGGCGCGGAGTCCGGCGCTGATGGCGTCCACGCGGGCGCGATACTGCTCTTCGAGGCGGCGGACCGCCTCCTGCCGGAGCCCGAAGCCGAACACGACGAGCGGCACCACGGCACCGAGGGCACCGGCCATGAGCGCCCGCGTGCGGAACGTCATCGGTCGGCATCCATCACGAAGCGAAGCGCGCCGTCCGCCTCCACCCGCCAGCGGGCCGCGCCGTCTTGTACGAGCGCGTGCTCGCGCACGTCCACGAGCGGCGTCAGGACCCAGCCGAACGGCAGCCCGCCGGCCGCGGTCGCGCAGACATCGGTGGTGCGCCGCGGCAGCGCCAGCACGAACGCCTCCCCATCCCCCCGTCCAAGCGCCTCGTGCATGGTGTCCCGGTCACGTGCGCGCGTGGTGCCGCCGGACGGTGCGAGCGCCACCAGGCGGGCGGCGAGGTCGCGCGCGACGCCGTCGCCCATCGGATACGAGATCACGCCGGTGGGGCGCACGGCACCGCCGGCGGGCGCGGCCCCGCTGTCCGGAAGGCAGGCCAGGAGATCACCCCACCAGTCGGGCGCCGTGGCGGGGCGGGCATCGACGTGCACCGCTTCGACCAACTGGGCATCGCGCGGCGTCCCCGACCAACCGGCGGGCGCGGCGAGCGCATACACGGTATCCCACGGCAGCGGCAGATCGGTGTATCCGCCGCGCGAGCGCGCGTAGCTCAGCGCGCCGAGGTCGCGCGTGAAGACGAGCGCGGCGCCGTGATCCACCGCATCTCGCGCATCGCCCATGGCGACGATCCGGAGCCGCGGCCACGTGGGCCGTGCAACGGGAATGAGCAGCGTCGAGTCGCCGTCACCCGCGAGCGTGAACGCCCCCGATCCCAGTGGCCAGCCCCCCGCGTCGGCTGCTCGCACGACGGCGTACACGGGATCCGCAAAGCGCGCGGGGACCGAGTCCAGCGCCTCGTCGAGCCGCACCCGGAGCGCGTGCGGCCCGATCGCCTCGAGCGCCGCGTCGCGGCCGCCCGCCCACGGTCCCGGAACCGCCCGTGCCTCCCAACTCACCACCACATCGGCCGCCGAGACCGGGAGGCCGTCCGCGAAGGTGGCGTCGGGACGGAGGAAGAACGTCCAGGTGCGGGCCGCACGATCGGCTTGCCAGCGCTCGGCGAGACCGGGCGCGATGCGTCCCTCACAGTCCACCCGTACCAGCGTCTGGTAGACCTGGGCGAAGGCGAAGCGCTCGGCGACACTCCGAGGCACCGGCACGTCGCGGGGCACGACCGTCCCGGGCGCAGCCACCACCAGCGTATCCGCCGCGCCGGCGCGGGAGGACGAACCGGCGACGCACGGGTCCGCCGGTGCCGGGGCGGGGGCCGGCGCCGGGACGCCGGCCCCGCCGCACGCGGCGAGGACACCGGCGGCAAGGCACACGAAGGAACGGGGTCGATTCATCACACTCGAATGTGTAGCGGACGGGCCGGCCGCGCGAACACCGACCATCGACGAGACTCCGCCGCCCCCGGCGCCGTCACGGCGACGGTCGCCGAGCGCGTGCGCGACGCACATATTTCATGAGGAGCACGGAAGGAGCTTCGCATGTCGTACGGTCACCGCCTGCTTCGCCGCGCGGTACAGACCCGGCTCGGCGCGCTCCGCGAAGGACGCTTGAGCCTGACCGAGCCGGACGGAACCCTGCACTTCGGGCCCGGCGGATCCCCCGCCGCTCGGATCACCGTCCATGACCCCCGTTTCTACCGCGCGCTCGCGCTGGGCGGATCGCTCGGAGGCGCGGAGGCCTATGCCGCGGGCTGGTGGACGACGGACGATCTGCCCGCCGTCGTGCGCGTCATGGTCCGCAACCGCGACGTCCTCGAGCGCCTCGACGGCGGCTGGTCGCGACTCGCCGTCCCCGCGCGCGCCGTCGCCCACGCCCTCCGCCGAAACACCCGCCGCGGGAGCCGGC
>DATFMZ010000293.1:0-11927 GCA_035266665.1 Gemmatimonadales bacterium
CTTCGCCCTTCGGGTTGTCGGTGGTCCGGAAGACGCAGAGCGCGATCTGCCCGCCGTTCCCCATGTCCGACGGGACGCAGACGGCCGCACGGATGCGCTCTCGGAGATTGACGGGGAGCGGTACGTCGAGCTCGCCGGAGAGATTGGCCGTGATCAGCGACTCGCCGGCGTCCATCACGCGGGTGATCATGCTGTGCCCGAGCTCGGTTGCCTCGGTGGTGAACCACTCGCCGTGGCCGATCGCGGAGAGGATGATGGGGTCCGCGCCCTTTTCGCGCCGCTCGGTGATGAAGGCCCCCGTCGCCTCGGAGAGCGTCATGGCGGCGCGGATGGACGAGCGGAGGAGATGATGGGGGTCGCTGGGCGCCACCCGGAGCCAGTGGGAGAGCTCCACGAGGAAGCGCCCGAGGCGCCGCTCGTGCTCGAGCACCGAGCGCCGGCCGACCAACGTGCCGAGCTCGCCGGCCATGGGCAGGATGGCGCCGAGCTCGTCGAGCCGCTCCAACCCGCCCGCCACTCGCACGTGCACCTGGCGGCCATCGGCCACGCTCCACGCGCGTTCGCCAAGGGCCTGACCGCTGGCCCGGCTGCCGGCATGGACCGTCCCCGCCCCGAAACGATCGGCGTACTCGATCGCCACGCGTGCCGATCCCATCCAATCGCGGAGGAGCTCAGCCGCGGCTCTCCAGTACTCCCGTACATCGGGCGAGGACCCCGCTGCGACGACCAGGCTCGCTCCGACTTCCTCGATCCCCAGATCCGCCATCTTTCCTTAGGAGTGGCCGTGAATTTGGGCCGATTGCCCACGTTCCCTAACAAAGTCGCGCAAATCGGTCATTCTCGCCAGGTGACCGTCGCCCTTCATTGATCCTTCACTACGCGATTTGACACCCCCCGTCCCGGGCTTCAACTTCCCGGTCCCCCCAAGGAGGAGGTACCTCGCATGCGCGAGTACACAAGTGACCGCATCCGGAATGTGGCGGTCGTCGGCCATGGGGCGAGCGGGAAGACATCACTGGTGGATGCCCTCGCGTTCGTGGCCGGCAGCAGCAAGCGCCACGGCTCCGTCAAAGATGGCACGTCTCTCACCGATTACACCCCCGACGAGATCGACCGGAAGTACTCGATCAGCCTTGCCCTCGCCTATGCCGAGTGGCAAGAGACCAAGGTCAATCTGCTGGACACGCCCGGATATCTCGACTTCATCGGCGACGCCGTCGCGGGGCTCTATGCCGCCGACGCCGCGCTGGTGGTGGTCGCCGCCACCTCGGGTGTCGAGGTGGGGACCGAGCTGGTCTGGGAGTACGCCGAGGGCCGCAAGATGCCGCGGCTCTTTTTCGTTTCGCAGATGGACAAGGAGCACGCCGACTTCGAAAAGGCGTACACCGACATCCGCGAGCACCTGACGGGCAAGGTGATCCCGATCGAAATCCCGGTGGGCGAAGGCCCCGACTTCCACGGGATCATCAATCTCTTCTCGAAGAAGTGCCATCTCTACAAGAAGGGCACCAAGACCGGCGAGTACGACGAGGTGGATATCCCGCCTGAGTACCAGGACCGGTTCGAGAAGTACTCGCAGGAGTTGATCGAACGGATCGCGGAGACCGACGACACGCTGCTCGAGCGCTACCTGGGTGGTGAGGAGATCTCGCGCGATGAAGCGATCGCGGCGATGAAGGCGGGCGTGGCGCGGGGCGAGCTCTTCCCGTTGCTCTGCGGCGCCGCCGAGCTGACCTACGGAACGCGGGCGTTGCTCTCGAAGATCGTCGAGCTGGTGCCGGCGCCGTCTGAGTGCCCCCCGGCAATCGCCGAGGCGTGGGGCAAGCCGGAGCCGGTGGAGATCGAGCCGTCCGACAAGGGTTCGTTCGTGGCCCGGGTCTTCAAGACCGTCTCGGAACCGCACGTTGGCGACGTGACCTACTTCCGGGTCCACGCGGGCACGGTGAACAATGGGATGGACGTCCGCAACGCCGCCCACGAGGTCACGGAGAAGCTGAATCATCTCTCCATCGCGCAGGGGAAGGACCGTACCGAGGTGCCGATCCTCCACGCGGGCGACATGGGTGCGGTGGCGAAGCTCAAGGACACGCACACCAACGACACGCTCTCGACGGATAGTCGGCTGGTCGTGCTCCCCAAGATCCCCTTCCCGGAACCGCTCATCGCGATGGCGGTCGAGGTGAAGCAGCGTGGCGAGGAGGACAAGCTCTCGACGTCGCTCCAGCGGCTGCATGAAGAGGATCCCACCTTCCACCACGACTTCAACGCGGAGCTGAGCCAGACGCTCATCCGCGGCCGGGGTGAGCGGCATCTCGAGGTGATCATCGGCCGGCTCGGGCGGAAATTCGGCGTGCACGCCGACTTGGCGCGGCCCAAGATCGCCTACCGCGAGACGTTCAAGGGGAAGGGCGAGGGCCAGGGGAAACACAAGAAACAATCCGGCGGGCGCGGGCAGTACGGCGACTGCTGGATCCGTATCTTCCCGCAGCCGAGGGGTGAGGGTTACGTCTTCGACAGCAAGATCGTAGGCGGTGCGATTCCGAGTAAGTACATCCCCGCGGTGGACAAGGGGATCCAGGAATCCGCCGAGCGCGGCGTCGTGGCGGGCTACCCGGTGGTGGATTTCCGGGTGGAGTGCTTCGACGGCAGCTACCACGACGTGGACAGCAACGAGCAGTCGTTCAAGATGGCGGGCATCCTCGCCTTCCGGAACGTCGCGTCGAGCTGCAAGCCGATCTTGCTCGAGCCGATCGTCGAAGTGGCCGTGCTCACGCCCGACGAGAATCTAGGTGAGGTGATGGGCGATCTCTCGTCCCGGCGCGGTCAGATCCTCGGCACCGTGCCGGATGGCCGGCTCACCAAGGTGACCGCGATGGTGCCCGAGGCCGAGATGTACAAGTACTCGACCACGCTCCACTCGATGACGCATGGGCGCGGCACCTTCCACGCCGCGTTCTCGAGCTATCAGGAGGTGCCGCCGGACGTCGCGGCGAAGATCTCCGAGGAGCGGAAGGAAGAGCTGGAGCAGGCGCGGGCGTCGTAGTAGGCGTCATGCCGAGTATCGCAACGCGAACGGGGCGGGAGATCTCTCCCGCCCCGTTTCGTTTGCTTCAGCCGAGCGCGCGCAACTACCGCGAACGCTTGCGGCTCCGGCTCGTCTTTCGCTTGGACTTGCCGTTCAGGGGAATGGTCCGGGCGGAAAAGCCGTCCGTGCCGGTCGCCGCGGCGACCAGCGCTTCTTCCCGCGGCTGCTTCCAGACGTAGCGGTCACCGCGGAAATTCCGCATCACCACCTCGTCTTCGTTGATGCTCTCGATGTACTCCGGGATCAACGGGATCTTTCCGCCGCCGCCGGGGGCGTCGATCACGAAGTGCGGTACGGCGAGGCCGCTGGTCCAACCGCGGAGCCCCTCGATGATCTCGAGGCCCTTCTCGACCGTGGTCTTGAAGTGCTCGACCCCGGCGACGTTGTCGCACATGTAGATGTAGTAGGGCCGGACGCGGGCGGCGAGGAGCTTCTGCATCAGCTCCTTCATCACGTCGACGTCGTCGTTCACGCCCTTCAGGAGCACGGTCTGGCAGCCGAGCGGGATGCCCGCATCGGCGAGCATGCCGAGACCCTTCACGGCCGCCGGTGTCAACTCGTCCGGATGGTTGAAGTGCGTGTTGATGTAGAGCGGATGATGCTTCTTGAGCATCGTGCACAGCTCGGGCGTGATCCGCTCGGGCAGATGGCACGGCACCCGGCTCCCGATCCGGATCACCTCCAGATGCTTGATCTTCCGGAGCCTGCCGATGATGTCGTCGAGCCGGCGGTCGGAGAGGAGCAGTGGGTCCCCACCCGACAGGATCACGTCGCGGACCTCGGTGTGCTCCTCGAGATAGCGGAACGCGCTCTCGAACTGCGACATCGGGATCTTGTCGGGATCGCCCACCTTGCGCCGCCGCGTGCAGAACCGGCAGTACGTGGCGCACACGGGGCTCACGAGGAAGAGCGCCCGATCGGGATACCGGTGCGTGATGTTCGGCACCGGGCTGTCCGCATCCTCACCGAGGCTGTCCATCACCCCATCGACGATCTCGAGCTCCTGGAGGTCCGGGATGTACTGCTTCCAGATCGGGTCTCCCGGCTCCTTGATGAGGTCGAGCATCGCGGGCGAGATCCGGAACTCGAAGTTGTCCGCCGCTTGCTGCAGCCGCTCCAAATCTGGAAACTGCTCGGCGCCGAATCGGTCGACGAGCTGCTGCAGCGAGTGGAGGCTTCGTTCGCGCAGGAGTCGTTGCCACTCAGCCATGGGGTACCGCCTCGTTCCTAGAAGAGCCGAGGTACTTGGTAAAGACGATGAGCCCGTCTCCCGGAGCGTAGTACTCCGCTATCGCCGCCCGGGCCTCGTATCCCAGGCTGGCGTAGAACGCCCGCGTCGGCGCGTAGTCGCCCCGCGAAGACGTTTCAACGACGATGAGTCGTCCACCGTGGCCGGCGATCGCCGCCTCGGCGTGATCCATGAGCATCCGTCCGACGCCGCGTCCCTGCATGTCGGGGTCCACCGCGATCCAGTAGAGATCCCACGTCGCCACGGTGCAGGGGGTCTCCCCCCATGCCGCGAACCCGACCATCCGGTCGTCGTCGTACGCACCGACGGTCCAGTAGTCCACGCCGGGTTTGGCGACCGCGCCATCGAAGACCTCGAGCGCGATCTCGACCTCGTCGGGCCGGAAGACGCCGGTGCCTTCCACGATGGTGCGCACCCGATCGCGGTCGGCGGCCGAGGGGCCATGGAGGCGGACGATGTCCGTCCCGGTGGCGGGCTCTCCCGCGGCGAGCGTCATGCCGGTGACCGCCCCGTCGTGCTCGAGGACTCGGCGCGCGACTTAGTACCGGCGGTGAGCAACGCGGCCGAGGCGGTTTGCTCCGCCTCGGTGAGCGCGGCGTCCGCGATCTGGAGCACGAGCTCCTCGTATTCCCATCCGCCGGCGCGCGCCATCCGCGCGAGTCCCGCGTCCTCCGAGAGATCGGGATTCGGATTGACTTCGATCACCCACGGTTGGTTCTGCTCGTCCACCCGCATGTCCACGCGACCGTAGCCCGACCCACCCACGGTTGCCCACGCCTGCTTCGCGACGGCGACGAGCTTCTCGCTCAGCGCCTTGGGCACCTTGGCGGGGCAGACCGGCTGGCTGCCGACGTCCTCGGCGCTTCCCTCGTTCCACTTGGCGTCGAACGAGAGAATCGGCCAGGCGCCGTCGGGCATGGCGCTGAAGTCGATCTCGGAGATCGGCAGGGTCTGGTCGCCGACGAATCCGACGGCGAACTCGCGACCGTGGACGTACTGCTGGACGATCACGTCGTCGAACTGCTCGGTGAGCTTCACGACCCGCGACTCGAGCGCGCGCCGCGAGGTCACGACCGATCCCTGGTCGATCCCGACGCTCGCATCTTCCGCCGCCGGCTTCACGAACGCCGGGAGCGGGAAGTCGGCCGGGACGCGATGCCCGCGCGGCTGGATCCACCGGGGGGTAGGGACGCCCTGTGCGGCGAGGAACGAGTTCACCAGCGGCTTGCTGTGGCAGAGCGAAATCGTGCGCGTCCGGCAGCCGGTGAACGGCACCCCGGTGAGCTCGAGCGTTCCGACCACGAGGCTCTCGAGCCGACTGATGGCGGCGACCCCTTCACAGAGGTTGAAGACGAGCTCGGCCTTCCGGCACTTGCCGACCCAGCCGAGCCCGTCGCGGACCGGCACGCGGATGACCTCGTGCCCCCGCTCGCGGAGGACCCGGCCGACACCTGCGACGACCTCGAGCACCTGGCGGATGTCTTCGTCCGTCCAGGAATCGGCGCCGCCGTCGTAGAGGATCGCCACCCTCATGCGGACGCCTCCGCCACGGCGCGCGGCATGAGCTCGCGCCCGCTGATCCGGCGCCAGGCGATGTCGGCCACTCCGCGAATCAGCTCGTCGTAGGAGATGCCGGCCGCCGCCGCCGCGCGGGGGAAGCAGCTGTTGTCCGCCGGGTTCGGGATGATTCCCGGAAGCGGATTGATCTCGACCACGTTGGGCACGCCGTCGGCGTCGAGCCGCAGATCGATACGCGCCCAGTCGCGACAGCCGAGCGCGCGCGCGGCGGCGAGCGCCGTCTCCTGCACGCGCCGGGCGAGGACGGGAGGGACGTCGGCCGGGCACTCGAGCACGTCGAGTGGCTCGTCGCGACGGTCCCAGACCCACTTGGCTTCATAGCCCATGATCGGCAGCGCGCCGTCGGGGAGCGTCTCGAAGCGGTACCGAATCACGGGAAGCGCACGCATGTCCGGCCCGTTACCGAGCACCGCCACCGTGAACTCTTCGCCCGGGAGATACGCCTCGGCCACTACGGGCTGCGCGTACGTGTCGAGCAGATACGTGGCGCGCGTCACCGCCGCGTCGACGTCGGTGACGAGGTTGGCCTCCGCGATCCCCTTCGACGATCCCTCCCACGCCGGCTTCAGGAACCGCGGATAGGAGACGTTCGCCCCGCGGAGCCTGGCGACGTCGTCGGGCGTCTCGATCAGGATGAACGGCGCGGTCGGGATCCCGCGATGCGCGAGGATCTCCTTGGTGCGTCCCTTGTGCAGCGCGAGCGTGAGCGTCAACGGGTCGGACGCCGTGTAGGGGACGCCGAGAAATTCGGCGATGGCCGGCACGTGCGCCTCGCGGCTCGGACCGGCGAAGCCTTCGGCGATGTTGAAGAGGAGATCGACCTGCGCCGTGGCGAGTCGCTCGGCGAAATCACCGATCGCCTCGAGCAACACGACGTCACCGAGGTGACCGAGCGCACGCGCGACTGCTGCGATCGTCTCCGGTTCGTCCCACTCGACGTACGCGTCGGACGCGTCGGCTGCAGAGGGAGAGTTAGGGGGGAGCGCAATGTCCCGGTTGATCCTACCGGTCGATGGTCTCTGGTTGTACGCGAGGCCGATGCGCATCGCACTCCACGTGCGGAGTTAACGTTGCGCTACACGATAAGGAATGACGGGAAGTTATGCAATAGTTTTTATCGCGATTTTTTTCACCCGGCGCACGTCGGAGACGTCAGCGCGCGCGCCGATCGTACCGCCGGAAGGTGAACGCGAACGCGTGACGGTCGTCGGCGGGATGGAATTCTTCCTCGACGACGACCCAGTCGGCGGGATCGAACGCGGGAAAGAACGCGTCCCCCTCTACCTCGGCGTCGATGTGCGTCAGGTACATCCGGTCGGCGCGCGCGAGGGCATCGCGGAAGAGCACGCCGCCCCCCGCGACGAAGACCTCCGCCTCCCCGGCCGCCAGCGCGAGCGCCCGATCGAGGTCGGACGCCACCTCCACGCCGGGGGGTGCGTAGTCGGGCTGACGGGTGACCACGATCCAGCGGCGGTTGGGCAACGGCTTTCCGACCGACTCCCACGTCCGCCGGCCGACGATCACCGTGTGCCCGGTGGTGAGTCGCTTGAAGTGCTGCAGGTCGTCCGGCAGGTGCCAGGGAAGATCGTTGTCCCGGCCGATGACGTCGTTGGCCGCGACCGCCGCGATGAGGGAGACGATCACACGGCCACCGGTGCCGCGATGTGCGGATGCGGGTCGTACCCGGTCAGCGTGAAGTCATCGTACGCGAAGTCGAAGATCGATCGCACGGACGGGTTCAAGGTCATCGTGGGGAGAGGACGCGGGTCGCGGGTGAGCTGGAGCCGCACCTGGTCCAGATGGTTCCGATAGATGTGCGCGTCACCGAAGGTGTGGACGAACTCCCCCGGCCGGAGCCCGGTCACCTGGGCGAGCATCATCGTGAGGAGCGCGTAGGAGGCGACGTTGAACGGGACCCCGAGGAAGAGATCGGCGCTCCGCTGGTAGAGCTGGCAGGAGAGCCGGCCGTCCTGCACGTAGAACTGGAAGAGCGCGTGACAGGGGTAGAGGTGCATCAGCGACAGCTCGCCCACGTTCCACGCGCTGACCAGAATGCGCCGCGAGTCGGGCGTCTCGGTGATCTGGCGCACCACCTCGGCGATCTGATCGACCGTGCCGCCGTCCGGCGTGGGCCACGAGCGCCACTGCCGTCCGTAGATCGGCCCGAGGTCGCCGTGCTCGTCCGCCCACTCGTCCCAGATGCGGACGCCGTGCTCCTTCAGGTACCCGATGTTGGTCTCGCCCCGCAGGAACCAGAGGAGCTCGTAGACGATCGACTTCAGGTGGAGCTTCTTGGTCGTGACGAGCGGGAACCCGGCGTCGAGGTCGTACCGCGTCTGGTAGCCGAAGACGCTGAGCGTCCCGGTGCCGGTCCGATCGGACTTCGGCCGCCCGTGCTCGAGGACGTGGCGCAGGAGATCGAGGTACTGCTTCACGACGCCGCCTCCAGGCGCTCGAGCGGCGGTGTGCCCCACGCGCCGGCGCGCTCGGTCCGCCGGAGACTCGCGGCGACGTCATCGGGCACAGGCTCGGCGTCGGCGCCGATCTTCAGATGATCGAGCGGGCGGAACCCCCTCGTCTCGAGAATCACCCCGGGGTTCATGATCCCCGCCGGGTCGAACGCCTCCTTCACCTGACGGAAGAGCGTGACGACCTCCGGACCGTAGATCCGCTCGAGTGCCGGAGCGCGGAGCCGGCCGTCGCCGTGCTCGCCGGTCGTGGTGCCGCCCAAGCGGACGAGCAGGGCGGTGACATCGTCATAGAGGCGCGCGAGCCGGCCGCGCACGTCCGCGTCCGCGGGATCGACGATCGCGTTCACGTGCAAATGGCCGTCGCCCGCGTGTCCGAACGCGACGATCTCGACACCGGCGTCACGTGCCGCGGCGCGTACCCCCCGCACGTACTCGCCGAGCGCCGCGACGGGCACGCAGCCGTCCTCCACGATCTGGAGCGACCGGCTGTGCTCGCCCCGCGCGGCGAGTGCGACGCTCGCGCCGTGCCGGATCGTCCAGATACTCTCCCGCTCCGACTCCCCGATGCCCGTCCGGGTGAAGGCCGCCATGTCGTGCACGGCGCGCTCCGCCTCGGTCACGGCGTCGATGACGGCGCCGGGGGTGCCGCGCTCGAACTCGACGAGCACGACGGCCGCCGCCCGGTCCATCGGCAGATCGGTGTCGGGGCGGGTGAAGTCGAGGAAGGTCCGGTCGAGCAGCTCCACCGCGGCCGGATCGAACCCCATGAGCGTCTGCACGACACCGGCCAGGGCATCGAGGTCGGACAGTCCCACGAGGAGCGCGCCGACCGCTTCGGGCCGCCGCTCGAGCTGGAGCTCCACGCGCGTGACGAAGCCGAGCGTTCCTTCGGCGCCGACCACGAGGTCCACGAGGTCGCCGGTCTCCAGGTAGTGGTCGAGCGCATAGCCGGACGAGTTCTTTCGGGTGCGCGGGAACCGCTCCCCGATGAGTGGTGCCGCGGCGGTGATCGCGGTGCGGACGGGCGCGAACCGGTCTTCCGCCTGGAGCCGTTCGACGAGGTGGCGCCGGCTCCCCGGTTTGACCTTCCGGGGCTCGCGCGCGCTGCCACGGCTCAGCCATCCGGATTCACCGTCCGCGGTGACGACCTCCACACCACGCACCCAGGCGCGGATGCTGCCGCTCCGGAGGCTTCGCGCGCCGGCGGCGTTGGTCGAGACCATTCCGCCCAGCGTACAGAACGCGCCGCTCGACGGATCGGGTGGGAGGCGGAAGTGGAAGTGCGAAGCGACCTCGTCGAGGGTCGCCCAGGTGATCGCGGCGCCCACGTTCGCGGTCATCGCGAGCGAGACCGACGCCGGCCGGTCGAACGCGTGCAGATCCACCACCACGCCGGTGCCGATGTTGCCGCCCGGCATCCCACTCCCCGCCCCACGTGGGACGAGGGGAATCCCGCCGTCGGCCGCCCACCGGAGGAGCAGCTCGAGGTCTTCACGGTCCAGGGGCACCGCCACCGCGCGCGGCACGATGCGGAGTGGACCCGCGCCCTCGCTGTAGGCGCCGCGCGAGCGCTCGTCGGTGAGATAGCTGCCGCGGAACCCGGTGGGTGATGCGGACACGGTCATGCGGAGAATCTAGCGCGCGTGGTCGAGCCTGCGGAAATAAGCGCGGACGAGCAGGTTGAACGGGGCGACCAGGTAGGTGGCGATCACCGTCCGGTACACCGCGCCGCGGGTGATCTTCACCTTGTGCCGCGGATCGAGGAGCTGTGGATCGCGTTCGGCGAGGCGGAGTGTACGCACGGCGAAGTAGAGCGACGTGAGACAGAAGATGCGCACCCGGTATGCGCTCACCGGGAGCGTGGCCGAATATGCCAGCGCGTCATGCAGATGGCGGCGCGCCTTGGCGATCAGCGTCGTCATCACTTCGCGCGCTTCGCCCCGGTGCTCGGCCAGTTGCAGCTCCTCGGGACGGATCCCCGTCGCCTCGCAGAGATCGCGTGGCACGAAGCTCCAACCGCGCCGCCGGTCGTCCGCCACGTCCTTGATGATGTTCGTGAGCTGGAGCCCGATCCCGAAGCTCGTGGCGAGCCGATCGAGCCGGTCGGCGCGCGTCGGATCGAGACGGGGCATCCGCGAGCGGAAGAGACCGGTGAGCAGATGCCCTACCGTTCCCGCCACGTAGTAGCAGTACTGGTCGAGCTCTTCCACCGAGTCGAGCGTCTCGAGCGCGCCGTCCCGCGCATGGCGCAGCGCGAAAGCGGCCATCCCGCCGGCCATCTCACGCACCCAGGGACGGATTGCCGATCGCTCCACCTCCGGCAGCGCGCGGTAGACGCGGAGGACGGTGTCGGCCTGCGCCGCGAGCTTGCCCTCGAAGTCCTGGGCGTCCGCGAAGGCCGCGGCGAGCGGCGCCGCGTCGAGGTCGTCTCCGGCGAGCGTGCGGGCGAAGTGCCGGAGCAGCCGGTCCTTCTCGTCGGCGTCGAGCGCCGGTGCGTCTTCGATGGTATCCGCGATCCGGCAGAGGAGGTACGCCGTCGTCACCGGTTCCTGCAGATCGGGCGGAAGGAGGCGGATACAGAGCGCGAAGGTACGGGAGACGTGCGGCAGCATCGCGCGGCCGAACGCGCGGTCCGCGTCGAGATCTGGCGTCGGCGCGACCGCGGTCGTCACCGGCCCGACCGGTCCTGCACCCCCCGGATGATTCCATCCAGGAGGACGCGCCCGGGGTGCCCGGGGGGAACCATCTCCTCGAGATCCCGCTCCGGCCGCGACGGATCGAGTATCCGCTCATAGACGGCTTCGGCGGTGAGCTGTGTGCGGTTGCCGAGTAGGGAGTCCGCCCAGAAGCGAAGCCGCACCACCGACGTGTTGTTCTGCGGCCCGGGACCGGAAACCGGCTGCCGCGAATCGGTGTCGTACCACCCCGTCTCGAGATATCCCTCCCGCGGGCTCGACCACGCGATCTGCAGGCCGTTGGCCGTGACCTGCGCCGAGACCGCGATGATGACCGGTGTGGGGTTCCCGTTTACGGTGTCCACCACGGCGTTGCTGAGCGGGGCGAAGGTCGGACGCACTCCGCCCACGCCGGCGCAGGCAGACGCCAGCGCGATTGCCGCCGCGCCGGCTGCCGCCCGCACCAGACGATGGCCGGTCATGGCGTCAGAGCCCCAACTCGGTGACCGACGGCGGCGTCGTCGAGTAGTCGTAGAACCCCTTGCCGGACTTCTTGCCGTACATCCCCGCGAGCACCATCCGCTTGAGGAGCGGCGGCGGCGCGTAGCGCTTCTCGCGGTACTCGTCGAACATGATCTCCGCGATCTTGTACGTGGTATCCAGCCCCACGAAGTCGAGCAGCGTGAACGGTCCCATCGGGTAGCCGGTGCCGAGCACCATGCCCTTGTCGATGTCGGGCACCGAGCCGACGTTCTGCTCGAGCGCGCGAATCGCGTCCAGCAGATAGGGCACGAGCAGCAGGTTCACGATGAAGCCCGACGAGTCCTTGGCCGCGATCGGCTCCTTGCCGAGCGACGACGCGAACGCCA
>DATFMZ010000294.1:0-4196 GCA_035266665.1 Gemmatimonadales bacterium
CGGTATTGATCGGAGGAGCTGCGTGAGGTGACCTGAAGCGCGCCGACCCGCGTGAGGTCGGTGAGAATCTCGTCCTGCACCCCGTCGGTGAACACCTTGTTCGCCGTGTCACCGCCGACGTTGTCGAACGGCAGCACGGCAACGGACTGGGCGCCGGCGCCCCCGCCGCGACCGCCGAACTCGCGGAATGCGCCGTACCCCGCGCCCGCCACGATCACGATCCCCGCGGCGGCCATCACCCAGCGCGGTAGGCGCCGCGCCCGTGCCGCACCCGCGCTCACGGCGGTGAGCGGTGCCGTGGACGTCGGCGTGATGCCTCCGCTCGGCGTCGTCAGCGCCTCGAGCTGGGGGAGCAGGACCTCCGCGTTCGCCGGCCGGTCCGCCGGACGCTTCTCGAGGCACTGCATCACGAGCTGACCGAGCGGGGCAGGGACCGATTGCCGAATCGTCGTGATGGGCTTCGCCGGCTCCGTCACGTGCGCCGCGAGGATCGCCTGCGGGCTCGGACCGGTGAAGGGCGGATGGCCGGTCAGCATCTCGTACGCCATCACGCCCACGGCGTAGAGATCGGCACGGAAATCCACGTGCGGATCGGCCACCGCCTGCTCGGGCGCCATGTACATGGGTGTCCCGAGAGCGACGCCCGCGGTCGTGAGCGCCTGGCGGCCGGTCGCTTCGCTTACGGCTTTCGCGACGCCAAAGTCCGTGACCAGCGCGTGGCGGCCGGAGAGGAGCACGTTGTCGGGCTTGATGTCGCGATGCACCACACCGTGCTGGTGCGCGTAGGAGAGGGCATCCACCACGTCCCGCAGAATCTTTGCCGACTCCGCCACCGGGAGCTCGCCGCCGCGCGCGAGCTTCGCGCGCAGCGACTCCCCCTCGATGTAGGGCATGACGTAGAAGAGAAAGCCGTCGGCCTCTCCGGAATCGAAGAGCGGGAGGATGTGCGGATGCTGGAGGTTGGCGGCGACTTCGATCTCGCGGAGAAACCGCTCGACGCCGAGCGTCGCGGCGAGCTCGGGTCGCAGGACCTTGAGGGCGACTTTCCGATGGTGGCGGACGTCTTCGGCGAGATAGACCGTGGCCATCCCCCCCTGGCCGACTTCCCGCTCGATGACGTAGCGCCCCGCCAGGGCGGCGTTCAGGCGCCCCGTGTCGCTCACGACGCTTCCGCCGCCTTGGTGCGCGGGACCGTCCGCCCGATCAAGACGGTGATGTTGTCGCTTCCACCGCCGTCGAGGGCGTCCTGGAGGAGCAGCTCGGCCGTTTCCTTCGAGCTCTTCAGGTTCCCGAGACGCTCGGCGATCTGCTCGTCGGAGACGTGCTTCGTGAGGCCGTCGCTGCAGAGCAGGACGATCGTGCCCCACTCCCGCACGATGCGCGTGACCACCGGCGCCGCTTCGGGCCCGCCGATCGCGCTCGACAGGACATGTGCCCAACGCGTCTGCGCTGCGTGCTCCCGCGTCAGCACCCCCTGCTCCACGAGGTCCTCGGCCATCGTCTGGTCCCGGGAGATCTGCGTCAGGCGTCCCTGGTGGTAGATGTAGAGGCGGCTGTCGCCGACCTGGAGCACGTACGCCTGCGGCCAGAGCCCGAGCCACAGCGTGAGCGTCGTTGCGAGCCGGCCGGTCTTGCCCTCTTCCGCGGCGTGCTCGAGCAGATCGGCGTGACACTGCATCGCGGCGTCTTCGAGCAGCTTCGCGAAGCCCTCGGGTTCCGTGGCGTCCGCCGTGTAGAAGGCCTGGGCGCTCCGCGCGACGTACGCCGCGATGGCCTGGAGGGCGAAGCGCGCGGCCTCTTCGCCGGCCCCGCTTCCCACGCCGTCGGCCACCATCGCCAGCCAGGCGACCCGCTCGGTGGAGCTGGTCAGCCCTTCGATGCCCGGCAGACTCGTCTGATCCACCCGCATGTGCTTTGAGAGCGTGGAGATCAGGAAATGATCCTGATTCTCCTTCCGCACCTTGCCCACGTGCGTCACGCCGTACTGGTCGATATCGGCGTCGGTCGGTTTGTGAATCGATTCGGCCATTGGGAACGATCCCTCTCGGAACGCCTGTAACATGCACGTCGCCGGCGTCCCGCGCGACCCACCCCCAGCCTGCTAGGGCGTCCCCGTCCCGTGGTGGTTCCGGAGCAGGGCGTCGAAGGCCTCGAGGGTCGGTAGGTAGCGGATGCCAGCCGTGCGGTGCGTGGCGTCGAGCGCCGCCGCGCCGTGACCGCCGATCACGAGCGGCGTGGCGGCGGGGAGACTCTTCCGGATCTGCTGAATTTCGGCGCCCAGGCGGTCGGGATGCGCGGGGTACACGACGCTGAGTGCCACGAGACCCGCGCCCGTGCGCCGCGCCGCGCCCGCGATTTCGGCAGGAGGGAGGTCGGCACCGAGGTACGTCACACGCCACCCAGCGGCGGCCGCCACGGCGGCGGCCAGCATCGCTCCAAGCTCGTGCCGCTCCTCCGGCGGGGTAGCGATCACCGCCATCGGCGCGTCGTCCGCCAGATCGAACGACGGTGCCAACCACTCGAGCCGACGGCGGATCACTGCGCTTGCCGCGTGCTCGTAGGCGGGGCCCAGCTCGCCCGCTTCCCAGCGGCGTCCGATCTCGTGGAGCAGCGGCGCCAGTAGCGCTTCGATGAACCTTGTGGCGCCCATCGCAAAGGCCGCCTGCCGGAGGACGGCGTCGAGCTTCTCGGGCGCGAGCTCGGTGACCGCGGCTAACGCCGCGTCGAGGAAGGCGGCCTCGAGGCGCCCTTCGGGCCGCCGCTCCGCCGCTCCCCCTCCGGGTGGCGCCGCGGCGGCCTCGTCCTCCGCCACGAGCCGCTCGAGCTCGGCGTCCGAAAGGTCGGCGACCTGCGAGATGTTGCGCCCCGCCCCCGTCGCCTGCACGAGGAGCGTGAGCCGTTCGACATCTGCATCCGAGTAGAGGCGCTGGCCTCCATCACTCCGGCCCGGTTGCACGACGCCGTACCGGCGTTCCCACACGCGCAATGTGTCCGGCGAGAGCCCGGTGCGGCTCGCGACGACCCGGATCGGATGTCGCGGAGTTGTGGTCAGAGGTGTGTCCGGCATGGCTGACATATTAAACAACTGTCCAAGCGTTGACAAGGTATCTATTTGGACAATACATTGACATACAGCTCACAGCGTCGTATTTTGTTCGACGTTAGTTGGACAACGGCTCCGGCGCGTGTGTGCGACCGGCTGGCCGAGGCACCGAACCGGAGGCAGCTCAGATGCGGAATCTCAGGAAGCAACCATTCATGGTCACCGCGCTGGCGGCCGGCGCCCTACTCTTGGGCGCCGCACCCGCGGCGCATGCGCAAAGCGCGGGGAAGGTCGCCGTCGAAGTGCGTGGCGGCGTCAACGTTCCCACGTTCGGCATTACCGACGCCGCGAAGGCCGGGCCAAGCGTGGGCGGCGGGATCTCAGTGGAGGTGGCCCCGCGGGTGTGGCTCATGGGGGACGCCGATTTCGGCTTTCACAAGGGTGCGAACCTGGTGGGCGGCGGCCAGGGGCCCGACGTGGACGTCTTTCACTTCATGGGCAAGGTCGGCTACGACCTCCTGCCGCGGCAGTATTCACCGCTCTCGGTGACGATCAATGCCGGCGCGGGCGCGATGATGTTCCGGGTGAAGGGCACGACGACTCTCACCAAGGCGTATCCGGCGATCAACGTCGGAGCGAAAATCGGCTACGACGTCACTCCCGGGGTGGCGCTCTTTCTGAGTCCGCAGGGCGACATCGCCTTCACGGACAAGGCCGTGCTGGGCACCTCGAAGGCGTGGGTATGGCCTTTCGCGGCGGGGCTGCGTCTGAGCTTCTGACGCAGGCTGGTTCGCGGGACCCTGGACCCGCGCCGCCGCTTTTTTCATAGATGGAGCCGCCGTCCTCTCGAGGGCGGCGGCTCCGCGTCTTCCTGGCGATCTCTCGACCAATCGGCTCACACCCTTTATGTTGGGGCCGACCATTTGCCCTGGAGAAATGGGATGCGTTTTGTGCCACCCTCCGACAAGCGCGGCGGACTGATCGCTCCACCACCCGTCGTGGTGCAGGACCGTCGCCGCGCCGACCGCCGGCGGGAGATGCGCGGCCAGGAGGGGAGCGCGGTGAAGGAGGGGAGGGAAGATGGCGAGCGGCGCACGCGGGAGCGCCGCGAATCCCCCGCGGGGCATCTGCGGAATGCGCTGATGATGTTGGA
>DATFMZ010000295.1:0-6116 GCA_035266665.1 Gemmatimonadales bacterium
CCGAAGATCGCGCGGCCGCGCATCGACGGCCGGCCGTAATCTACCAACAGATGGGCGCCGCCGGCGGCGGCCCGCACCGTGTCCCGGGGTGAGAGCTGCCCGAGTCCGTGCGCGGCGCGCACACGCGCCGCGAAGTCGAGATGCGGCACGCGCCGCGCCACGTACTTGTCGGTGGTCTCACGGGCGTCCACCGCGAGCAGCCGGCCCGTCGCGTCCACGCGCGCGCGGAAGGTGCCGAACTGGCTCGACGTGATCGTCACCGAGTCCGCGCCAACCGGTCGCACCGCCTGCGCGATCGGGCGGGCCACGCCGAACGGGAGCCCCGCGAGCTCGACGGCCCCGCCGTCGGTCCGCCGGGCGGTGCGCGTCAGCTGCTCGTACGTGCCCCAGGCGAAGTAGACGAGGGGCACCGCGCCGGCCGAGACCGCCACCCGCCGCGAGCGCGCCGTGTCGCCGCGCCGCTGGACGATCGTGGCACTGTCGCCGTCGAAGGCGATTCGGGTGGACAGCTCGGGATCGGCCGCGGCGGCGGCTCCGGGCGGGCGCACGTCGAGCCGCGCACTGTCCGCCAGTCCGTCGGAGCCGTAATCGATGACATAGTGAAAGATCGTGGGGCGCGGTGAGAGCGCGAGCTGATCACCGATCAGTCGCTCGCGGGAGCGCACGTAGCGCTCGACGTAGACGGTATCGCGCCCGAGCCGCGTCACGAACGCCCCGGAATCCACCAGGGACTGCGCACCCGCCGTGGCCGCCGGCAGTGCGAGCGCAGCGGCAAGAATGCAGAGGGACACTCGGTTCGTCATGCGCGGTCGTTCCGACACAGCATTCCCGTCGGCCGTCAGGCCGAAAGACTCGGCGCGAACCGCCGCAGCCGCAGGCTGTTCGTCACCACACTCAGGCTCGAAAGCGCCATCGCCGCGCTCGCCACGATCGGGCTCAGCAAGAGACCGGTGAATGGATACAATACGCCCGCGGCGATGGGTATCCCCAGAACATTGTAGATGAAGGCGAAGAACAGGTTGCCGCGGATCGTGTGCATCGTCCGGCGCGAGAGCTCGATCGCGGTGACGACGGCGCGGAGATCGCCCCGGATCAGGGTGATGTCGGACGCCTCCACGGCGATGTCGGTCCCGGTGCCGATCGAGAAGCCGATGTCGGCCTCGGCGAGCGCGGGCGCATCGTTGATGCCGTCCCCCACCATCGCGACCACGCGGCGTTCCCGCTTGAGCCGCCGGACCTCGTCGACCTTGTCCGCGGGCTGGCCCTCGGCCACCACGCGATCGATCCCGACCTCCTTGGCCACGAGCCCGGCGGAGACCTTGGTGTCCCCGCTCAGCAGCACGAGCTCGAACCCCATCTCCTTGAGCCGGGCGAGCGCCTCCTTGGCGTGCGGCTTGATGGCATCGGCGATCACGATCAACCCCTGCACGGTATCGTTCACCACCACGACCGCCGGCGAACGTCCCTCCTGCAGATGGCGGTCGGCCTCGCCGGCCAGCGACCCGAGGTCGATGCTCCGCTCGCGGGCGTGACGAACGCTAATCACCTCCACGAGGTACTTGCCCACCACGCCGCGGGCACCCCGACCCTGCATCGCGACGAACCGCTCGACCCCGGGAATGGCGAGCTCGCGCCCCCGTGCCGCCTCCACCACCGCGCGCGCGACCGGATGCTCGGAGCGCGATTCGACCGCCGCCGCAAGCCGCAGGATGTCCGGCGGCGGCACGACGCTCCCGTCGGCCCGCTTCGCGCCGAGGACGTGCGTCACGGTGGGCGCGCCCTGCGTGACGGTCCCGGTCTTGTCGAAGACGATGGTGTCGATGCGCTGCAGCTGCTCGAGCGCTTCCCCTCCGCGGATCAGCACGCCGTACTCGGCGCCGCGTCCCGTGCCGACCATGATGGCGGTGGGCGTCGCGAGGCCGAGTGCACAGGGGCATGCGATCACGAGCACCGTCACCAGGGCGACCATCGCATACACGAACCGCGGTTCGGGCCCCACCACGTACCACACGACGAACGCGAGAATCGCGATCGCGATCACGATCGGCACGAAGACGCCGGCGACCCGATCCGCGAGGCGCTGAACCGGCGCCTTGGAGCCCTGGGCCTCCTCGATGAGCCGGACGATCTGGGCGAGTGCCGTGTCCTTGCCGACCGCCCGCGCCTCGAAGACGATGGATCCCGTGCCGTTGAGCGTGCCGCCCACGACCTCGGCGCCCGGCCCCTTGTCCACGGGCATCGGCTCGCCAGTGAGCATCGCCTCGTTCAGGCTCGACTCGCCGGAGACGATCACGCCATCGCAGGGAATCGTCTCGCCGGGCCGCACGACGACGTGATCGCCCACCACCACCTCTTCGATGGGGATATCCTGATCCTCGCCGTCGCGCTGCACGCGGGCCGTCTTGGGACGGAGCTTCATGAGCCGGCGGATCGCCTCCGAGGTGCGTCCCTTGGCGCGCGCCTCGAGGAGCCGGCCGAGCAGAATCAGTGCGATCACCCCCGTGACCGCGTCGAAGTAGACGTCCACGCCGAGCCCCGCGCGCGCAAAGACGGTGGGGATAGCGGTCACCACCACCGAGTACACGAACGCGGCACCGGTACCCACCGCGATGAGCGTGTTCATGTCCGCCGTGCGGTGGCGGAAGCCGCTCATTGCGCCGCGATAAAACTGGCGGCCACTCCAGAGCAGTGCGGGAAGCGTGATCACGAGGAGCCCGAACCGCAGCGCGTCGGGCGCGCGGTCGGCGAGGCCGTACAGTCCGGGCACCAGGGCGCGGAGCACCGCATCCAGGGGACGCATCGCGATCGAGATCAGATCCGCCGGTCCGTGGCGCCCCGCCGCCATGAGCGGCACCGACCCCACCATGGTGATCACGAACGCGACGGCCGCGACCACGAATTTCCACGTGAGCCGGCGCACCTCGGCCTGACGCAGCAGCCGCTCGCGCTCCACCGGGTCCTGCTCCGGGACGGGCGCCGCGAGCGTGAACCCCGCGGCCGTCACGACGTCTTCGAGCTGTTTCGCGGTGACGAGCCCCGGCACGTACTCGACACGCACCATCTCGCTCGCCTGGTTGGCGTTCGCCGCGAGGACGCCGCGCAGGGCGCGAAGATCGTCCTCGAGGCGCGAGACGCCGCTCGCGTAGTGCAGGCCCTCGATCCCGAACTCGACCGTCGCCTTGGCGCAGTCGTAGCCCACCTCGCGGACCGCCTGGACCAGATCGGCCACCTTGCTCGCCGATTCGTCGACCAGCAGCGTGGCGCGGCCCGTGGCGTAGTTCACGTTGGCGTCATGGACGCCGGGGGCCTCGGCGAGCCGCTTCTGCACGGTGACGGCGCAGGCCCCGCACGTCATTCCTTCGACCGGCAGGGTGATCCGGGTCTCAGGCATGTTTCGCGTGCCCCCGGCCGAGATTCAAGCGTGCGGCCTCGCGCCCGACCTGGGCGACGACACGCCCCTTCAGGATGGACATGCCGCAGCGAAACGGATAGTCGCCCGGCTGCGTCGGCATGAACTCGATGGTGGTGGTCTGAAACGGCGGCAGGACCTGATCGATCCCGAGCGAATCGAAGACGACCCGCTCGGAGCACTCCGCGGTTTCGTCGCGGTAGAAATGGAGCCGCACCGGCCGGCCCGCCTCGACGAGGATCGTGTCGGGATCGTAGCCGTTCTTGACGAGCACCTTGATCTCTTGCACACCCGACTTGGCGGGCGCCTCCGCGCCAGGGGCGGCCTTACGCGGCGCGAGGAAGTACCACAACTCCCACGCGATCAGCGCGAGACCGCCCACCACGACGACGGCGTCGGATACGGTCACACGTCCGCGTAGCCGTAATACTCGACGCCGAGGTGCGTAATCTGCTCTTCACCCATGAGCCACCGCAGGGTGTTCTTGAGCTTGGTGTGCTGAATGAAGAGGTCGTGCTCCGGCGTGAGGCCCTTCGCGGCCATCGGGCTCTTGAAGTAGAAGGAGAGCCACTCCTGGATCCCCGACATCTCCGCGCGCTGCGCGAGATCCTGGAGGAGCGCGAGGTCGTGCACGATCGGCGCCGCCAGGATCGAGTCGCGGCAGAGGAAGTCGATCTTGATCTGCATCGGATAGCCGAGCCACCCGAAGATGTCGATGTTGTCCCACCCCTCCTTGTTGTCGCCACGGGGGGGATAGTAGTTGATCCGCACCTTGTGATAGATCTTCCCGTACAGCTCGGGATACCGATCCGGTTGGAGGATGTGCTCGAGCACGCCGAGCTTCGACTCTTCCTTCGTCTTGAACGACTCGGGATCGTCGAGCACCTCGCCGTCGCGATTGCCCAGAATGTTGGTGGAGTACCACCCGGCCAGCCCGAGGTGACGCGCCTTCAGCATCGGCGAGATGACGGTCTTCATCATCGTCTGGCCGGTCTTGAAGTCCTTGCCGCAGATCGGCACGTGCTTCTGCTGCGCGAGCTCGACGAGGGCCGGGGTATCCACGCACAGATTGGGCGCGCCGTTCGCGAAGGGAATCCCCTCCTGCAGGGCGGCCCAGGCATACAGCATGGACGGCGCAATCGCGGGATCGTTCGCCTCCATCGCCTTCTCGAACGCGGCGAGCGACTGGTGCGCGGGGCCCGGCGTGATGAACACCTCGGTCGAGGCACACCAGACGACGACGAGCCGCGCGCACTTGTTCTTCTTCTTGAAGGCCCGCATGTCTTCGCGCAGCTGCTCGGCGAGCTCCCGCTTGGTGCGGCCGGTCTTCACGTTCGTGCCGGAGAGCCGCTTCACGTATTTCTGGTCGAAGACGGCGGGTATGGGCTTGATGCTCGTCAGGAAGTCCTTGATCGGCTCCACATGATGGGGATCGAGGACGCCGGCCACCTTCGCCGACCGGTATGCGTCATCGGGAATGGGGTCCCACGCGCCGAACACCAGATCGTCCAGCGACGCCAGCGGCACGAACTCCCGCACGGCCGGCGTCCGGTTCTCGGTGCGCTTCCCGAGCCGAATCGTGCCCATCTCGCAGAGCGAGCCGATCGGCTTCGCGGCACCCCGGCGTACGTTCTCCACGCCCGCCACGTAGGTCGTCGCCACGGCGCCGAGCCCCACGAGCAGCACCCCCAGCTTCCCCTCGGCCGGCGCGATCGCGCGGCCCTTCGAATCACTCACCGTTGGGTCCTTTCCCAAGGTATGGTGCGAAATCGGTCGGCACGCGCCGCGCCTGCGTCGTGCGCGGCGTAGCGCGTGTCGCGTGATAGACGTGCGCGATGCGCTGGAAGACGGTGATCAGCGCGATCGCCGCGAGCACGCCGACGATGATGAACAACAGCATGCCGTCCGGACCCGCGCCGAAGAGGAGGGACGGTGCGCCGATGCCCACGATCCGCTCCGCGCGCTGCGCGATCCCCACCTTGCACTCGAGCCCCAGCCCTTCGGCCCGCGCGCGCGCGTACGACACGATGAGCCCGCAGGCGAGTGCCGAGACCGCAAGCACGACTCCCGGAATACGCCACTCCGGCGGCACGCCGCCGGTCACGAAGTAGACCAGGATCCCGGTGAAGAGCACCCACTCCCCGACGCGATCGAGCGTCGAGTCGTAGAACGCCCCGAACTTGGTGGTTCCACCCGCGCCGCGTGCCACCCGGCCGTCCAGCATGTCGAAGCCGCCGCTCGCGAGCAGCAGCGCCCCCCCGGTCCGGATCCACCCGGCGCCAAACGCCACCCCCGCCAGGACGAGCAGGCCCGTCCCCACGGTGGTGATGGCATTCGGACTGATGTCGAGGGCGATCAGCCGATCGACGATCGGCGCCAACAACGCCTCGACCCCGCGACGGACGGGACTCGGAATTAGGCTCATGAGGGTCCGGGTGACAGGCTGCTAAGAATAACGGTACCATGCACCTGCGGCAATGCACGAGGGTGCGGAGCGGCCGGCCCCGGCGCTCAGTGATACAACAGGTAGGGCACCCGCTCGCGGACGAACTCGGCGTCGGCCGCGCGCCAGCGGGCGGCGATCGTCGCGGCCGCCGTGGCGGAGTCGAGGGCCAGCCGGAGCTCGTCCGACCCCGCGAGCTGATCGAACCGCGGTGCCCGAATCGCGAATGAGTCGGGATCGAGCCGCTTCACCGCCGTCAGGGCG
>DATFMZ010000296.1:0-4854 GCA_035266665.1 Gemmatimonadales bacterium
GCCGATCAGCTGGTCTTCCCGCCGCAGGTGACGAGCGTCTTCGATTCGGCCCGGAGCGCCACGCCGGCCGTGGCGCTCGGCGTGCCGACCGACACGGTGCTCACCGGCGCGAGTCCCACGCTCCCGATCGCGGTCTATCCCTCGACGCTGCACCGCGTCGTTCTCACGGTGACGGATGCCGCTGGGGCCCATCCGGTGGTCCTGCTCTCGGGATTGGTGGCGGATAGCGCGGTCGAGCGGTGGACGGTACCGCCGCCGGCGCGCGGCGGCGGCCGCTACCGCATCATCGCCCAGTCCATGGACCTGAACGGCGACGTGCTGCGCTCGGTGACCGTGCCGATTCGCGTGGCGCCGAACGTACCCGACACGCTCGCGCTTCCCGCGCCGCCCGCGGATTCGCTCTTCCTTCCCGAGCACGCGCACGACCACCTCGGGGTCACGTCGCTCGCGGCCGGGATCGGTGTCGGCGCGGCGCTCGCGGCACTCGCCCCTGCCATTGCACCTGGCGGACACCTCACGCCGGCACGGTTCGCCGTCGCCGGGTCGGTAGGACTCGCCGGCATCATCGGATTCTTCACTCACCAGCCGGGGCGGACGATCCCCGCGAACGTGGCGGCGAACCGCGCGATCCGGCAGGCGTGGATGGCGCACCGTGACTCGGTGGCCGCGCTCAACGCGAGCCGCCGTCGCGGCGCCGGTGTAGTCGTTCGCGCGGGAGCCGCGGAACGGCATGAGGGCGTGGCCCAGTGAGGCGCCTGCCCGTGGCGCTGGCGCTCGCCCTGCTGCTGACCGTGCCGCTCGAGGCGCAGACGCTTCGTGCCGGGGCCGTCGCGGCGGCGGCGCGGGTGACGACCCCGTTCAGCTCGGGTGAGCCCACGCTGACCGGCGCGCTCGCGGGAGGGGTAGGGGAGGTGGACCTCGGCGTGCTGGCGCTCGCCGGGACCTATCTCCAGGGGCGCGTGACGGGGACAAACAACATCGCGTGGGACGTGGTCGAGGGCGACGCCGTGCTCGCCGTCCGCCCGGCGCCCTGGGTGAGCATCGGGTTCGGGCCCCATGCACGGAGTTACCTGACCGGCGCCGGCACGGTGCGGTGGGTGCTGTGGAGTGCGCGGGCCGGGGTGGCCCTGCCGCTCGCCACCGACGCGATGCGCGCGACGTTCGACCTGTGGGCCGCACTCGCGGGCTCGGTGGACGGCACGACTCCCTATGGGTCAGCCCGCGGTCTGACGGGCGGTCTCTCCGTGCGGATTCCCCGCACCCGACTCTGGGCGCTGGGCACCTACCGCGCCGAACACCTGGCACTCTCCGGCGGGGCGGGTGTGGAGACGTATGAAGAGATAGGGGTCGGCGTCGGTCTCGCGTTTTAAGGGGACCGTTGCGGGCGGAACAGGGATACAATACCATCCAGTACTGGACCGCCACCCGGAGAAGGAATCGTTATGTCGTCATCCAACAGGACGCAGCCCGAGCGCCGGTTCGTCTCGAACCGCGATGAGTCGTGCCGGATGTTCCGGAGCGACCTCGTGGAGCGGCTGAGCCACGTCCACCCAGCCGTTCCCCATATCATCTTTCTGCCGGTGATCGCGGTGATGCTCTGGCTCTCGAGCCGGACGTCGCTCGGCGTCGTGCGGACCGGGGAGTGGATTCTGGCCGGCTTCCTGATGTGGACGTTTACCGAGTACGTGATCCATCGCTTCGTCTTCCATCCGCCGCAGTGGATCGAGGACGACACGCGGCGTATCGTGGGCGGGCTCGAGCCCGGGACGCCGATCATGCCGGAGATGCCGACGTTCCGGCACAAGTTCTACTTCCTGGTGCACGGCAACCATCATGATTACCCGAACGATTCCAGGCGTCTGGTGATGCCGCCGGGCGTGAGCATTCCGCTCGCCATCATCTTCTACGCGCTGTTCGCGGTCACCGTCGGTGTGGCGGCACCCGCGGCGTTCGCCGGGTTCGTGGCGGGGTACCTCGCGTACGACACCACGCACTACCTCACGCACCACGGGGCGACGCGCACCGCGTTTGCGCGCTACCAGAAGAAGCGGCACTTCCGGCACCACTACTACGATTCCACGCACGACTACGGCGTGAGCTCGCCGGTGTGGGATGCGGTGTGGGGTACGCTGGGGAGGAGCGCCGCGGAACGACCCGCGGGCGCGCGCCACAGCGAGCGCGCGGCCTAGTCCGTTCCCGCGGAACGACGCCGAGGGGGCGGGGCCTTAGGCCTCGCCCCCTTCGACTTTCACGGCGGTCCCGTAGCACAACACTTCGGTCACTCCGTGCATGATCTCGGTGGCGTCGTAGCGCACGCCGATCACCGCGTTGGCGCCGACGTCCTTCGCGTGATCGATCATGAGCTGGAAGGCCTCGCCGCGCGTCTGCTCGCAGAGATTCGTGAACGCGCGGATGTTCCCGCCGATGAGCGTATTCAGTCCGGCCAGCGCCGTCCCGACCACGGACCGGGAACGGACCACGATAGCCCGGACGACCCCGATGTTCTCGACGATCTGGTAGCCCGGAATGTCGAACGTGGTCGTCGTGAGGTAGTTGACGCGGCTCGAGTCCCAGGCCGCGCGCTGCACGCTCATGGGCGTCATCGTCTGCTCCTCACGCCGGACAGCGCGCGATGGTGGGTTGGGTGTTCGAGCACGCGATCGTCTCGTTCATTCCGCTCGCCATGACGGCGCACGCGGCCTTCTGCGCGGCCTTCTTGGCGTCCTGCACGTCCACGCCGTCTCCGGTGCGGCACTGCGTCTGCCCGTTGTACTCGATGCAGACGTAGCACGAGGCCTGCGTGACCCGGGAGCTGCCGAAGATCAGATAGGTCACGACGAGCAGGGCCCCGACGACGACGATCACCCCGATACTGCGCTGTCGTTTCACGATTTCTCCTCCGCGCTCACTTCAGGTCGTCCCAGTTCAGGAGCACGTTATACACCAACGGACTGTCGTGGAGATTGAGGTAGCGATGGAGCGGATCGAACGTGAAGGCGATGACCCGGCCCGCGCCCACGGGCACGTTGAAGATCGCGCCCTGGCCGATGATCTCCTTCGCGTTCCGGACGCCGCCCGAGATCACGTAGGGTTCGGTCTTGCCGTTCGCGTGCGTGGTGTCCTTGGCCGGCGTCGCGGGCCCCGGCATCCCGAGCATCGGACCCGGATGCTCGTCCGCCTTTTCGTCCGGCAGGGGTGACGTCCCGTACTGCAGGACCATCATCGCCGCCCGGTCACGCTCGGGCACCTGATAGAGCGGCATGTTCCCGCGGAAGACGTGCGTGGTGTCGGGATAGCCGTAGAGGATCGGGCTGTCCGGCCGGCGCGCCTTCACCCGCACGACCGACCCCGGATGGAAGAGCCCGCGCGCGGCGAGCGGCTCGAGCGCCCGTGCGATCCCCGTCTCGGCCACGAGGCGCGTGGCGGCACCCAGCGTGACCACGACGCCTCCGGACTGCACGAACCGTTGGAGCTCGGCGAGGCCGGTGAAGCCCGGGCCCCCGGTGATGTCCGGAGACGAGTAAGGATGGCCGAGGGCGGGTGTCTGCGCGGTGCTGTCGAACGCGAGAGGACTGAAGGCGCTGTCCACGCCGTGAATCCACGTCGCCACGGATCCGTTCGCGTTCGGCACCAGGATCACGTCGAAGCGATCGTGCAGATGCCCACGGCGCAGGTCGTCCTTGTCGATCGGCGTGTAGGGAATGTCCGCGCGGTCGAACATGTAGCGCGTCCACCCGTTGTCCTGGGTGGAGAACCACGTGTGATACACCGCGATCCGCGGGAGGTCGAGCGCGTGCGTCGGCACGTTCGGCGCCGGCGCGGCCCGAAGATCGAGCCCGTAGCGGAGCCCCAGCTGTGTGGCCTCGTCGTGCGAGAGCCCCCGGAAGATCACGGACCCGATCGGGTACGTGTGCCGGGCCACCGTGAAGCTCGACTCGGCGGCGACGGCCGTGGCCTGCGAGTCCACGCCGCGCAGCCAGTAGAGCGCGGGGAGCACTTCGGCCTGTGCGCGATAGTTCAGGATGTACGTCGAACCCGTGCCGCTGACCGTCCCGATGTAGGCCACGGAATCGTGCACGATCTGGAGGCCCGGCCAGTGATAGACGCTCGAGTCGTTCACCTCGTGTACGGTGACGCCGTAGAGCGGTCCCAGCGTCCACGCGACGTCGTCGTACGGCGCGTTGGGATCGTTCACCGGGAATTTCTGATCGGTGAGGAGCGTGATCGCGAGGTTCCGGTACGGCTGGTCGAGCAGGACCACGAAGTCGCCCGACGAGTCACCCTTCATGCGCCAGTGCACCTCGATGTGCTGGCGCTTCAGCTGGTTGATCAGGTACGCCGCCCGGCGTGGGTCGCGCTGGCGCGTGAGGGCCGGAATCACGAAGGCGTAGGGCGGTGCCGAGCGACCGCTCTCGATGGCGTTCTCGCCCTTCTGCCAGAAATCGTGCAGCAGCTGCCGGCCGTTCTGCGAGGCGTACTCGAGCGAGGCGAGGAGCCCCGCCTCCATGTAGTTGGTGTTGTCCCGCGCCGACCAGCGCACCTTGCGCGTCGGCGGCCACGGCCGGTACCAGGTACGCGCCGTGACGGAGTCACCGGCGAAGCGTGCCGTCGAGAGATCGCGCACGTAGGTATTGGCGCCCGCGTTGCCGAAGGTCTCGAAGAACCGGCCGATGGCGTTGTGGTTGTTGGCGACCCAGACCAGATACCCCGGCCACCACCCGTCGAAAAACGCCCACGTCCACGCGCCGGGGAGCCCCTGGGCGGCGACGGCCCGGATGTCGTTGTTGGCCATCGTCTGCCACTCGCCGATCGTGATCGGGTCGGTGTACTCGTTGTACGGCCCGGTGCCGGTGG
>DATFMZ010000297.1:0-4785 GCA_035266665.1 Gemmatimonadales bacterium
AGCCGGGTGGTGAGCCAGTTGGGGGTGACCTGTTCGGCGACGATCGTGCCGCCGGTGCGCGTCGGCGTTGCGGTTACTCCCATTCCAACGCACCTCGCTTCCAGACATACGCGAGTCCCACGGCGAGGATCAGCACGAAGACGGCCATCTCGACGTAGCCGAACAGCCCGAGCGATCGGAAGATCGCGGCCCACGGCACCATGAAGACGGTCTCGATGTCGAAGACGATGAACAGCATCGCGACGAGATAGAACTTCACGCTGAAGCGTTCGCGGGTGCCGCCGAGCGGCGGCATCCCGGACTCGTACGGCGTCTGCTTGACGGCGGTGGGGCGCTGCGGAGAAACGAGCTGCGACAGGCCCAGCATGACGACCGCATTCGCCACCACGAACACCAGAAGCAGCAGTAAGGTGAGGTACTCGCGGGTCATAGGCCCCGTGGACTCGTGAAAGAATTCACTTGCTCGGGCAGGCAAGTTACTTAGCCGTCCAACGGAGTGTCAACCAACCTCCGAGTGGCATAACGGCAACCGGCGCATATCTTTTGCTCGCGCGCATGGTGCGCCGTATCCTACACTCCGACCCCGGCTGCGATGGCGATTAAATCCGACCGTTGGATCCGACAGATGGCCCGCGAGTGCGGGATGATCGACCCGTTCGAAGAGGCGCAGGTGCGCTCCGGCGTGATCAGCTACGGCCTGTCGTCGTACGGCTATGACATGCGGGTCGCGCGCGAGTTCCGCATCTTCACGAACGTGCACTCGACCGTGGTCGACCCGAAGCAGTTCGACGCCCGGTCGTTCGTCGAGTTCGAGGGGGAGATCTGCATCGTCCCGCCCAACTCGTTCGCGCTGGCGCGCTCCGTGGAGTATTTTCGCATTCCGCGCAACACGCTGACCATCTGTGTCGGCAAGAGCACGTACGCGCGCTGCGGCATCATCACGAACGTGACCCCGTTCGAGCCGGAGTGGGAGGGACACGTGACGCTCGAGATCTCCAACACCACTCCCCTGCCGGCCCGCATCTACGCCAACGAGGGGATCGCACAAGTGCTGTTCTTCGAGGCGGACGCGGACGACGTGTGTGAAACGTCCTACGCCGATCGCAAGGGCAAGTACCAGGCGCAGCGCGGCGTGACCCTTCCCCGGATCTAGGCGACCCCATGGCCGTCGTGCGGTGCCCTCGGCACAACATTCCGTACAACGACCAGAATCCGCGCGGCTGTCCGGCCTGCGCGGCGGAGCGTGAGGGCCCGGATCCCACGGCGGAGGCGATTCGCGAGCTGCAGCGCGCCTCCCGCGGTGTGGCGCGGCCGCCCGAGATCGAGATTCTCCCGCCGCCACCGCCCGAGGAGGAGCCTCGTCTTCCGCCGGGCGCGTGGCCCCCGCCCGTCACGCAGCCACCACGTATTCCGACCCCGCACCCCACGCGCCTCGAACAGACGACGGAGTTCATCCGGCACCGCTTCGTCTGGTTCGCGCTGGGCGTCGCGGGCGTCGTGGCGTTGCCGCTCATCTATCAGCTCGCGCGACCCACCTTCGTATCGCAGCAGATCCCGCCCTCCCCGTCCGGCGACGCCAAGCCGGTCCCCCTCGGGCCGAACGTTCCGCTCGACGGCGTCTTCGCGATGCTGGGCACCGCGCCGGGGCGTGTGAACCCCGACAGCCGGACGCTGGCGCGGTACGTCTTCGCCGATAGTCTGACGGTGGACGCCCTCAACGGAACCGTCTACGCCGTGACCGTCACGTCGCCGTCGCAATCCTGGCGCGGGCTCCGCGTGGGGATGGATTCGGTCGCGACCGAGGGCGCGCTCTCGCTCCTTGGCCCGACGCGGACACGGCCCGTGGTGCGCACCACCGCCCCGCGCCGCCTGGGGGCATTCCAGGTCTATCCGACGCTCGCGAGTCTCCCGCGTCTCACGCGGATCGCCGAGGTGCGCCCGCCGAATGGCTGTTATGACGTGGTGGCTGAGCTCGCGCCACGCGTCCTTGGCTGGGTGACCGACGGCAAGCAGCGATGGGTGGCCATCGCCCGTGGCAGCGTTGCCCCCAGCTTGGCCCTCGTCCGGATTCGGGCCGTGAGCCGCGCGCTCCCCGGCCCCTACGCCGCCGGCCCACCGGTCTGCGGCACCGATCAGCCGTAGCCGTCGCCGTGCAAGCCGTCACTCGCAAGGAGGGATCGTGACCTCGCCAGAAACGCCCGCCGCACCGCAGACACCGCCGCCGAGTGCGGCGAGTCTCGCACTCCATGTCTTCGACGACCCCGCCGGCACGTTCGCGAAGCTCGCGGCGCGCCCGACCGCGTGGCTGCCGATCGTGCTGATCGTGTTGGTGTCCGCCTTCGCCCAGTTCATGATGCCGGTGCAGCTGCAACGCCAGCAGGCCGAGCGCATGATGCAGCGCATCGAGCAGCGGACGGGCAACCCGATCCCCCAGGCCACCCGGGACGCGCAGCTCGCGAAGATCGCCTCTCCCGTGCGGCGCGTGACGGGCGCGGTCAGCGCGATCATCATGGCGCTCGTCATCCTCGTGATCATCGCGGCGGTCTGCAAGCTGATCTTCGGCGCCGGCGCGCCGGAGCCCATCAAGTTCCGCCAGGAATTCGCGGTCGTCGCGCACGCGAATATCGTGTGGCTCCTCGGCATGGTGGTGACCACGTTCATGATCCGGGCCACGGGACGACTCGACGCCGGCGTCTCGCTGGGGTTCCTCGCGCCGAGCGGCTTCGCGCACGCCTACCTGACGCTCGTCTCGGTCTGGGCGGTCTGGTTCGTCGTGCTGCTCGCCATCGGCAACAAGGTCCTGGCCCGGAGCAAGTCGCTCACGGGACCGCTGGTCATTCTCGGCGCGCTCTGGCTCGTCCTGAATATCCCCTTCGCGTTCCTCATGAAGTTCGCGATGGGGCTGTAGCGCGCCGCTTACGACCCGATCGTGAAGTGAAGGGTCGCGAGCACCTTGCCGCTCGCGTCCGTCACGTCCACGTGCCACGCTCCCGTGTCGCTGGGCTGAATCAGCTTCGTGCTCCAGCCTCGCCACGGGGACGTGGAGACGTGGAGGCTCACGTCCGCCGTCTTGGTCTCGCCGTGGTACCAGACATGATGGATGGTCGAGCCCGCCGCGTCCTGGATCTGCACCCAGGCGAAGAGCTTCCCGACATCCGGCGAGAAGCTCTCCGCGGTGTCGACCGGCATCCGGTCGGCCACGTTGTTTGCCACCGCCGCGTGCAGCACGGTCGGCGCCGTCGTCGCCGCCGAGTCCTGAGCCGCCGCGCGCTGCGCCGTGACGAGGATCGCGCCCAACACCATCGCGGCGCCCGCTCCGACCCTGGTCGCCGTGTGTCGCCATGTCCTGCGCATGAGACCTCCTGTGGCTGTGCGTACCAGATATAACGTCCTCAGGACCCGGCCAGCCATCCGGGTGTAACGCCTCGTGGCGTCGCCATCCCCCCGTTCACGCGCTACCTTCGAGCGTCCCTCGGGATCGCCCCCGGGGCGCCCGGACCCCAAGGAGAAGACCGATGTTCACGCGCACCATCTTGGCCGGCGGCGCTCTCATCGCCCTCGCCGCGTGCGGCGCGCCCGCCGAGCGAGCGCCCGAGACGCTGCCCGCGCGCATCGCGGGCATCGGGCTCCAGCATCCCGAATCCGTGCTCTACGACTCCGCCCAGGATCAGTACGTCGTGAGCAACATCAACGGGGATCCGCTGGCCAAGGACGGCAACGGGTTCATCTCCCGGATCAAACCGACCGGCGAGATCGTTGCCCTCAAGTGGATCGACGGCGCCGCCCCGAACGTGACGCTCAATGCCCCGAAAGGCATGGCCGTCGTCGGGGACACGCTCTTCGTGGCGGACATCGACGCGGTCCGCCGTTTCGACCTGCACACCGGCGCCCCGCTCGGGGCCGTGGACATCCCCCAGGCCACCTTCCTCAACGACATGGCGGCCGGCCCGGACGGCACCGTCTACGTGACCGACATGGGCGTCAAGGCCGGCAAGGGCGGCACGATGGATTCCGGCACCGATGCCGTCTACCGCCTCACCGCGCATGGCGCCGAGGCAATCGTGACCGGGCCGAACCTCGGCCGGCCCAACGGCATCACCGTTGGTCCCGCCGGGCTCACGGTCGTCACCATGGGCTCGGGCTCGATCTATCGGATCGATCCCGCCACCGGCGAGCGCACCGACCTCCCGATACCCGATCAGGGGCAGCTGGACGGCGTCGTCCGACTGGCCGACGGTACGCTGCTGATCTCGAGTTGGCAGGCGCAGGCCGTCTACCGCCTCTCGCCGGAGGGCCGCTTCACGGTAGCGGTGGACAGCGTCACCTCACCCGCCGACATCGGCTACGACACGAAGCGCGGGATCCTGTTGATCCCGCTGCTCACCAAGGACGAGATCGTCCTGCGCAAGGTCGGGTGACGACGCGCGGCGCGTTCCGGATCCGCCCCCTCGCAAGCGAGCGCGATCTCGATCAGTGCATCGCCCTGCAACGCCGCACCTGGGGCAACGACTTTCGCGAGCTCGTGCCGGCGGCGCTGCTGCTCATCGCCGAGCGCATGGGCGGCATCGCGGCGGGCGCCTTCGATGCGCGCGGCCGGCTCGGCGGCTTCGTCTTCGGAATCACCGGCGTCAGCGACGGACGGCTGGCGCACTGGTCGCACATGCTCGCGGTGGCACCGGCCTGGCGGGATCAGGGCGTCGGCCGCCGGCTCAAGCGCTACCAGCGCACCCGCCTCCGGCGCCTCGGCGTCGATCGTGTCTACTGGACCTACGATCCGCTCATCGC
>DATFMZ010000298.1:0-6322 GCA_035266665.1 Gemmatimonadales bacterium
AGATCTGGTCGTGCATCGGAAAGAACTTGTTCTGCTCCGCCGCGCACGCGGCGGCGAGGTGCGCCCGAAGCGTCTTGTTGTGGATGTTGAGCGGCCGGTCGTGGAAGCGCCAGCGCACGATCCCCGTGTTGACCAGGCGCGTGCGGACATCCGGGAAGGTCAGGATGGCGAGCTGCGCGCAGAACGGGCACTGGAAGTCGGAGTAGTCGTCGATCACGACGGGCGCCGTGTCGCTCCCAATGACGTAGGCCGCGGGAGGCACGGAGTCGGCCGCGACGACGGGCATCGGCCCCGTCTCGGTCGTCGAGCTGCCGCGCGTCTGCGATGTGTACACGAGCGCCGCGACGCCGCCGACGACCACGACGCCCAGGAGAAGGTAGAAGTTCTTCAGTCTTCCGCGTCCCGCCATGGGGCGTCGTCCTCCGGATCGAAGTCGAGGGCCTCGAAGCGTCGTCGCGCTTCGTCGACGATCCGCCGGCTCTCGGCGATCTCCGGCGTGTCGTACGTGGAACGCACCTCGTAGTGGAACAGCTCGGTGCGCGCGTCACCCATCATCTTCAGCAGCTCGGGCCCCGCCGCCAGGAGTTCCCGGTCGGAGGTGAGCTCCTCGATGCGGAGCGCGAGCGCGCGGAGCAGCGCGACCAGTCGCGCCGCCCGTTCGGCCCCATACGTGTCTTCGGGCATCGCATCCTCCCCGTCCGGACCCGTCGACCGACGGCATCCGTACACAATCTAATCCCGGCCGGTACCGGCCGGCCGCCGTTTGCGCGAAGGCCCCGCCCCGCTTAGCTTTAGGGCATTCTGCGAAATATAGACGAAGGAGTTTCGGCGCATGGGCAAACCCAAGACCTCGAATCGACGTGACGTGGCACCAAGCTACTTTGAGCAGGCTCGTGACGAACTATTCAGCCATATCCTTCGGTGCGGCGTGTTGCAGGCCGCCGGCGAAGACCAGAAGGAATGGTTTGACGATACGATGGAGTACCTGGCCGAGCGGTATGAAGAGCTGAGCCCCAACGACCTCGCGGAGCTCCGCCGGCTCGGGGAACGGTACTGCCAGCCGGTGATCCAGCGGACGGACCTCGCGGTCGCCGGAACCTGACCCGGACGCAGCCGCGGTTGCGTGCAGGCAGAACGGCGGGGGGCGCCATCGGTGCCCCCCGCCGTTTGTCATACCTCCACCCTCAGAGCCGCCAGCGGTATCCCGCGGCGAGCCGGATTCCACCTCCGACCCCACCCTCGACGAACCATCCCGCCGCACGCCCGGGGGACGCCTCGAGACCCAGCACGAGCACCATGTACTCGGCCGTGCCGCCCGCGTCGGCGAGCAGGGCGGCGCCGGCGCCGGCGTACGCCGCGGGACCCCGCCGCCGATACGGGGTGAGATGGAACGTCACCATCAGCTCGTTCCGCGTCGCGAGTCCTCCCGCCGAATGGCCGAGCGTCGCGAGGGCGCCGAGCCGCAGCCGCGCGCCCAGCGCGATGCTCGCGCCCGCTCCGCCCCCCACATAGCGGCGCGCGGTCACCGTCCCGATCGAGACGACGCGGAAGTCCGCGGGACGCTGCGCGGCCGCGCGGTGCGCCGCGACGACCGTCGCGAGCATCACGGCGGCCACGGCCGCCACACGGCGCTCAGACGAGCGTGATCTCGTGGTCGACTCGGATGTCGGCGGCGAGGGAGTGCACGACCGAACAATACTTCTCGAGCGAGAGCCCCACCGCACGCTCCGCCTTGGCGCGATCGAGCCCCTCGCCGGCCAGCGTGAAGTGGAGCCGCAAGGCGACGTAGCGCCGCGGGTGTTCCTCGCGCCGCGTGCCGGTGACGTCGATCCGAAGCGTCGTGAGCGTCACGCGCATCTTCGGGAACATGTCGACGATATCCGACCCCGTGCAGCCGGCGGCGGCCAGCAGCAGCGTCAACATCGGGCTCGGCCCCTCGGCGCCGTCCCCGTCCACCACGATCTCCGGCGTCACGGGGTTGGTCCCCCCCCCGCGGAACTGCATCCCCGTGCCCGTCCACTCGACGCGCACCGCACGCTCGTTCGACATCAACCTGCTCCTCTCAGTGAATAGGCCGGGCCAACGCGGTCCGGCTGTAGTCCCAGATGGCGTAGACGGAGATGGCCGCGGTCGCCCACGCGAGCGGGCGGACCAGATCCGAGCGCGCGAGAAACGCCACGAGCGTGAGCACCTGACAGAGCGTCACCGCTTTGCCGCCCGCACGCGCCGGGAGCGCCGTCGGCCGGCCGAAGACCGCCGTCGTCACGAATGCCGCGGCGGCGATCAGATCGCGGAGCAAGACGCCGATCACCTCGAACGGGGTCAGCACCCCGCTCCGCCAGACGACCCAGAAGGCGGCCGCCATGAACAGCTTGTCCACCACCGGATCGAGGACCGCGCCGACCCGGGATCCACCGATCCGCCGCGCCCACGCGCCGTCCACCACGTCGCTCACCGCCGCCAACGCGACGACCGTCGCGCGCACGGCGACGTCATCGGCAACCAGAAACGCCACGGCCAGCGGGACGCGCAATGCCGACAGCGCGTCGGGCCATCGGACGAGCCGCTTTGCTTGCCGCTCCTCAGGTGCCGGGATAGGTTCCTTCCTTCGGGCGTCTCCGCCCGCTCGGAGGTAGCATGGACCTCGCACTCCTGAAACAGGCCGCGATCTTCAAGGATCTCGGAGACGACGAGTTGCAGCACGTCGCCGAGATCTGCAAGGAACTGCAGTTCAAGTTCGGCCAGACGATCTTCAAGGAGGGCGACCCCGGGAATCGCCTGTATATCATCTCCCAGGGTGAGGTGCGGATCTCCCGGGATGTCCCCGGTTCGGGGGAGGAAGCGCTGACGGTCCTGAAGAAGGGCGCGTGCTTCGGTGAGATGTCCGTCTTCGATCGCTCCGAGCGCTCGACCGACGCCATCGCGAACGTCGATAGCACGCTCATCACCATCACCCGCTCCGACTTCGAGATCCTTCTCGACTTCAATCGCGACCTCGCGTACAAGGTGCTCTGGGCCGTGGTACGGCTCCTGTCGGAGCGCCTGCGTGCGACGAACGACAATCTCCGGTCGTTCCTCGCGATGTCGATGTTCTGACCGCGGCGCTCAGCGCCCTCCGCCGCTCCCGTGCACGACGAACTCGGCGCGCTCCTCGGCATGAAACACGGACGCGGCCACCTCGGCCACGTCCTCGGCCGTGACGGCACGCAGGAGCGCTTCCTTCTCATCCCACGCATCGAGGGTCCCGCACGTCCACGCGCGGGCGATCTCGCTCGTGATCGCCGCCGTATGCTGGCGGCGAATCGCAACCAGTCCCGCCGCGTACCGACAGGCCCGATCGAGCTCTTCGGCGGCGACGGGGTCGCGGCCCAAGCGATCGAGCTCGACGAGCATCGCGTCGCGCGCCTCGGCCTCCCGCTCGGGGGACGTGGCGATGTAGGTGAGCATCGCACCCGCCCGCGCACGCAGCAGCGGCACGGCCTGCACCGTGTACGCCAGGGCACGGCGTTCGCGGAGCTCCTCGAAGAGCCGCCCGGCGAGCCCGCTCAGCACGGCACCCGCCACCGCGAGGGTGAAGCGTTCGGGCGCCGCCGCGCGCGGCGCGGGGAACGCCATCGCGAGCGCCGACTGCGCCTTCTCCCGGCTTTCCACCACACGGCCAGGGTGCCACGACGGAGCTTCCGTCCGGTCCCCGGGTTCCCGCCCCGGCCACTCCCCAAACGCGCCGAGCGCGTCCAGCAGCGCGTCCGCCTCGGCGTCGCCGGAAACCACGACGAGCGCGCGGCGCTGGCGCACGCTATCGGCCCACGACCGTATCGTGCCCGGTTCCAGCGCCGCGAGCTGGTCGGGCTCGCCGAGCGTCGGCAGACCGTAGGGGTCACCACCGAACGCCGCGCGCAGCACCCCTTCGAGCGGATGCCGGAACATGTCGTCGCGCGCCCGGCGCGCGTCGCCGATCTGTAGATCGCGCTCCGTCGTGACGTCCTCGTCGCGCAGTGCCGGTTCGCGGACGAGCGTTCGCAGCAGCTCCGCCGCCTCGCCGAGCGCCTCCGCGCGTACGGTAAGCGTCCAGCCGAGCGTATCGGCGTCCACGGCCACGCCGATCGGACCGCCGAGCATCTCCGCCGCCGCCGCGAGCCCCTCCGCCCCCATCCCGCCGGCGCCGCGCAGTGCCGCCCGCGCGAGGAGTCGCGACAGGCCGGCGGTTTCGGGGGTCTCCCGTGAGAGTACTCCGTTGAAGTACACCCCGAGCGTGACGAGCCCCGTGCCGCGCTTCGTGTGCGCGAGCAGATCGGCACCCGATGCCGCGAGGTGTGTGACGCCTCCGACCGAACGCCGCGCGCCGGCGGGCGCGGGGACCTCACGCCGTTCGCGCGCGTGCGCGCCGGTGGTCTGGGGTGGTCGTGCGACGACGGCGCGCGGCCAGGTGGCGAGACCGTCCGGCGAGGCGCCGCGCGGCAGATAGAGCGCCGCGCTCGCGGCATCGGTGGCGAGGTATCGCGTCGCGACGCGCCGCACGTCGTCCGCCGTGACGGCGAGGACCTGATCGTACCAGCGATCCGCCAGCGTGACGTCACCGAGCGCCTCGAACTCGCAGAGCGCGGTGGCGCGGCCGTCGCACGACTCGAAGCGCCGGGCCCAGCCCGTTGTCGCCAGACTCTTCACGCGTTCGATGTCCTGCGCCGCCGGCCCGCAGTCGGCGAGCGCCGCCACGACCTCCAGCGACCGACCCAGCGCGCGATCCAGCGTCTCGAGCCCCGCCGTGAGACTCACGTCGAAGACTCCGACGTCACCCGCCGAGAAGTTCGACGCCCCCGCGGCATCGGCGAGGCCGGGCAAACGCACCGCGCGGGTAAGCCACGCGGCACGCCCGGCACCGAGCACGTCGGCCGCGACGTCGAGCGCCGGCGCATCGGGATGCATGGGCGGCACGCCGCGCCAGCCGACCACGGCCAGCGGCCGGTGCACGTCCCCCTCGAGGATGCGCAGTCGTGGGGGCGGCGGCACGCGCTCGACCGGAGAGCCGGCGATCGGACCGCTGGTCCTGGTCCACGCGCCGTAGACCCGGCGGCCGATGGCGAGCGCGCGCTCGGGATCCAATGCCCCCACCAGCGCGACGATCGTGCGCTCGGGCGCGTAGCGGGTTCGGTAGTAGTGCCGCAGATCGTCCGCGCTCAGCGCGCGGAGCCCCGCCTCGGTACCGATGCGCCACCGCCGAATGCGATGCGCGTCGTACAGCAGCTCGTAGAGCGTCTCCCCCGTCACTGCGGGCGGATTGTCGAGCTTCCGCTTCGCCTCCTGGATGATCACCTCGAGCTCCCGCGAGAGCTCGTCGGCATCGAGCGTCAGATGCATCAGGGCGTCGGCCTGCAGCTCGACGGTGCGTTCGAGGCCGTCGCCGGCCGCGGGCGCTACGGCGTAGTAGACCGTCTTGTCGTAGATCGTCCCGGCATTCAGGTACCCGCCGAGGCGCTGCGTCTCGCGCGCGAGGGCACCGGGCCCGAGGCGCGCGGTACCCTTGAAGTACATGTGCTCGAGGACGTGGGCGATCCCGTTCCAGCGGTCGGGCTCGTCGAAATATCCCGCGCGCACGTGGGTGACGACCGCGACGACCGGGGCGGCGGCGGCGCGCTGCACCAGCAGCGTGAGACCGGTGGGCAGTACTTCCTTGATGACGGAGTCGGTCCAGCGCATCAGATGTCCGTGCGAATGTCTGGGTGTGTGCGGGACACGGAGGAGATGGTGGTAATGTAGTGGGTTGCCGGCGCCGGGACGTCCACTGGGGGGCGACGGGCCGCCTAGCGGTTGGACCCGAGCTCGAGGAAGCGCACGGCAGACAGACCGATGGCCAGCATCACCGCGGCGTATCCGAGGGCCCACGCGAGCGGGCCCCACGCGGGATGCATGCCCTCGGGGAAGTACGTCGTGGTACCGGTCGGTGGGAAGATGACGTTCAGGACCGCGCCGAGCGCGGAGGCGTGCGGCGGATACTTCCACCGAGCGAAATTCGCCACCGCGGTCACGAGGATGGCGAGGAGCCAATCGAGGCGCGTGAACCGCGAGCACGCGAACACGATCGCGCCAAGCAGCACGAAGCTCACGACGGCGTCGAGCAAGACCGTCGTGCTCCACGTCGGTCCGACGAGCACCGCGAACACGCCTGCGAGCACCAGCTCCGCCCCCACGAACGACACGCCCGCGACCACGAAGGCCGAGGCATAGTACGCCGGCGGCGACACGGGCTTGGAGAAGAGGAACCGGTAGAACCCCTGGCGGGCATCCGCGCCGATGATCCCGTAGGTGGCGACGAGCGCAAGCAGCG
>DATFMZ010000299.1:0-14134 GCA_035266665.1 Gemmatimonadales bacterium
ACCTCGGACGTGCTGGCGAGGAAGAACCGCGCGCCCTTGGCCTTGGCGAGGCCCAAGGCGTTGTGCGTCCCGAGCGCACCCACCTTCAAGGTCTGAATGGGATACTTCAGGTAATCCACCGGACTCGCGGGCGACGCGAAGTGCAGCACGGCATCGAGCGGGCCATCCACGGAGATGAACGTGCTCACATCGTGGCGGACGTAGGTGAACTCCTCACGCCCGTCCAGATGCGCGACATTGCCGAGCTCTCCGGTAATCAGATTGTCCATCCCGATCACGTGGTGACCGTCGGCGACGAACCGATCGCACAGATGTGATCCCAAGAATCCCGCAGCACCCGTGATGAGGACCCTCACGCACCCTCCCCGCGGCCGATGCCGATGTACCGGAAGCCGAGCTGCCGCATGCGCGCGGGTTCATAGAGGTTCCTGCCATCCACGATCAACGGCGTCTTCAGCAGCGATTTGAGACGGCCAAAATCGGGGTTGCGGAACTCGAGCCATTCCGTGACGATCGCCAGGGCGTCCGCGCCCTTCACGGCATCGTACGCATGCTCGGCATACTCGATGCGGCCACCGAAGATGTGCCGTGCGTTGTCGACGGCCTGCGGATCGTGTGCCCGGACGGTCGCGCCCGCGTCGAGCAGCGCCTGAATCAGATCGATCGCCGGGCTTTCCCGCATGTCGTCGGTTTCCGCCTTGAACGCGAGCCCCCAGACCGCGACGCGCCGTCCATGGAGGTTTCCTTCGGCGGCCTCGTGGAGCTTCTCGAAGATCCGTCGCTTCTGACGCGCATTCACGTCCTCGACCGCCTTGAGCACGTCGAGCGAGACACCACAGTCATCGCCGGTCCGGATGAGCGCCTTCACGTCCTTCGGGAAGCACGATCCGCCGTAACCGGGGCCGGGGAACAGAAAGGCCGAGCCGATCCGGGCATCCGATCCGATCCCCTTCCGCACCAGCGTCACGTCCGCCCCCACCTTCTCACACAGCTCCGCGATCTGGTTCATGAATGAGATGCGCGTCGCGAGCATCGCGTTGGCCGCGTACTTGGTCATCTCCGCCGACGGAATATCCATGAAGAGGAGCGGCTTCCCCGTGCGAACGAACGGCGCATAGAGCTCGCCCACGATCTCTGCGGCCTCGGGGGAGTCCACACCCACGACCACACGGTCGGGCTTCATGAAGTCCTCGACGGCGGCGCCTTCCTTCAGGAACTCCGGGTTTGAGCAGACGTGAAATTTCTCGGACGTTCGGCCGGCGATCGCGCGTCGCACCTTCTCCGCCGTCCCCACCGGGACCGTGCTCTTCGTGATCACGATCTTGGGGGCATTCATGTGATCCCCGATGGTCTCGGCCACGGCGAGCACGTGCTGGAGATCCGCCGAGCCGTCTTCGTCAGGGGGAGTCCCGACGGCGATGAAGACGATCTCGGAGGCCTCGACGGCCGCTCCGACGTCGGTGGTGAACTGGAGCCGTCCTTCTTCCTGGTTTCGCTCCACGAGCGTGTCGAGACCGGGCTCGAAGATCGGCAGTTGGTTCTTCCTGAGTCCGTCGATCTTTTCCGAGCTCACATCGGCGCAGGCGACGTCGTTTCCGGCCTCGGCGAGGCACGCGCCGACCACCAGCCCGACATATCCCGTCCCAACGACCGCGACCTTCATGCGTTCGCCGTGTGCGCCATCACGTGGCGTGTGTCGACGACCGGCACGCCGGAGCGCCGGATCATCTCGTAGTCCACGTCATCGTGATCGGTCGCGATGACCACGCATGCCGTCGCCTTCAGCGTCTTCTCGTCGAGCGGCACCGAGCGTTCCGTCACACCGTCTTCGCGCAGCTCGGGTACGTGCGGATCGTGGTACGACACCTTGGCACCCTGTTGACGCAGGAGCCGAATGATGTCGAGCGACGGGCTCTCGCGAATGTCATCGATGTTCTTCTTGTAGGCGGCGCCGATCACGAGGACGTTGGCGCCACGCACCGACTTCGATTCCTCATTCAGGCGATCGGTCACCTTCCGGACCCAATACAACGGCATCTCCGAGTTCACCTCGCCCGCCACTTCGATGAACCGCGTCTTGTAGTTGAGTCCGCGCATCTTCCAGGCGAGGTAGTGCGGATCGATCGGGATGCAGTGCCCGCCCAGACCGGGCCCCGGCGTGAACTTCATGAACCCAAAGGGCTTCGTGGCCGCGGCGTCGATCACTTCCCACACGTCCACACCGAGCTTGTCGCAGACGATGGCCATCTCGTTCACGAGACCGATGTTGACGCTCCGGAAGGTATTCTCCAGCAGCTTCACCAGCTCGGACGCCTCGGGCGAGGAAACCGGCACCAACCGGTCGAACGCCGGCGCATAGAGCGCGGTCACGACCCGGTTGCAGGCGTCCGTGACGCCGCCGACGACCTTTGGCGTATTCCGCGTCTGCCAGATCGGGTTGCCCGGATCGACCCGTTCGGGGCTGAACGCGAGGAAGATGTCCTTGCCGACCTCGAGCCCCTTGGCCTCCAGGCGCGGCTGAAGGAGCTCACGGGTCGTCCCCGGATACGTCGTGCTCTCCAAGATCACCACCTGCCCGGACCGCACATGATCGGCAATCGCGTCCGCGGCCGCGAGCACGTACGACACGTCCGGGTCCTTGGTCTTGGAAAGCGGCGTCGGCACGCAGATCGAGATCGCGTCGGCTTCGGCGAGGCGGCCCGCATCCGACGTGGCCGAGATCTTTCCCTCCTTCACCAGCGGCGCGAGACGCTCCGACGGAACATCCTGGACGTGCGAGATGCCCTTGTTGATGCCGTCCACGACGCGGGACTGCACGTCGTAGCCGAGCACACGATAGCCCGCGCTCGCGAGCTCCACCGCGAGCGGGAGCCCCACGTATCCCAAACCCACCACGCCGAAGACCGCCGAGCGATCGGCGGCCTTGGCGATGAGATCCTGTTCGACGCTCATCGAGCGCCCTCCTCCGCGGCCGCCAGATCCACACCGGCGCCGCCCTGTTTGAGGGATGAAGCCGCTGCCTCCAACACTCGCACGACCTCGACCCCGTGTCTCGCATCCGACCGCGGCGTTTCTTCACCTCGCGCCACTGCGATGAAGTGGCGCAGTTCGGCACCAAGCGGTTCGACGTTCGGCACGAGCGGAATGGAAATGTCCCCTTCCCGCACCGAGAGACTCTCACCGTAGGACCGATACTCGGGGGGCCTGCTGATCCCCTTGTCGAAGATCTTGAGCTTCTCCCGAGGCTGCATGTCGTCGAACACCGCCATGCGCCGCGATCCGACCACCGTGAGACGCCGCTCCTTGTGCGGATCGAGCCACGACATCTGCACGTGCGCCATCACGCCGGAAGCGAACTCCATGGTGAGGAACACGACGTCCTCGATCCCGGGCTGCAGGTAACTGTGTCCGTGCGCGGTCACGCGCACCGGCGATTCGCCAAGCAGATAGAGCGCCACGGAAATGTCGTGCGGCCCAAAGCTCCAGAGCGCGTTCTCGTCGGGACGCACCTGACCGAGATTCACCCGCTGGCTATACAGGTAATAGGGAGTGCCCAACTCCCCGGCGCCCACCATCTCCCGGAGGTGCTCCACGACAGGATGAAAAAGCAGCAGATGGCCGACCAACAACGGAACGTCACCCGCTTCGGCACGCGCGGCCATATCCTCGGCATCGGCGACCGAAAGGGCGAAGGGCTTCTCGACCAGCGTCGGAAGCCCCCGCGCGAGCACGGCAAGGGCTACATCGTGGTGGGAGACGGCTGATGTCGCAACGACGACGGCGTCCGCGACATCGAGCGCCGCATCGAGGTCGTCGGTAATAAGCGACCCTGGGTATTGACGTGACAGCGCGTCGCGTCGCGTCGCATCGAGATCGCACACCGCAGCGAGCTCGGCTTCAGGCAATCCCGCGACCGTGCGCACGTGGTTCTTGCCCCACGCACCTGCACCCACGACGACGATTCGCAAACGGCTCATTGGTAGAACCCTCGAATGGCGGTCACGACCGCCGCACGCGCCGCCTCCGGAAGCTCGGGATACACCGGCAGCGACACCACTTCGCCCGTCGCGCGCTCGGTCTCGGCAAACTGGCCGGCCCGATATCCGAGCGAGGCAAAGCACGGTTGGAGATGCAGCGGACGGGGATAATACACGGCGCATCCGATGCCCTGCGCCTTGAGATGCGCGACCAACTCATCCCGCCGCGGGACCCGAATCGTGTATTGGTGAAACACATGCTCGTTGGCGGGATCCGTCACCGGTGGCACGACGTCGGGCACTTGCGCCAAGGCGGCGGTATAGGCGGCGGCGTGGGCCCGCCGTGCCGCGCTCCATGCGCTGAGGTGAGGCAGTTTGGCCAACAGCACCGCAGCCTGCAGGGTGTCGAGTCGGCTGTTCGTGCCGATCTCGTCGTGGTGGTACTGCTTCGCGCCGCCGTGGGTCCGCAGCCGTCGCAGCCGTTCTGCTAGGGCGGCATCCTGCGTGACGATCATTCCTCCGTCACCCCAGGCACCAAGGTTCTTGCTCGGGAAGAACGAGAATGCGCCAGCGGTCCCGACCTGGCCGGCCATGACCCAGTTCCCGTTTGTGCGTCTGCGAGCACCGATTGCTTGAGCGGCATCCTCGATCACCGCGAGGCCGTTCGCCTCGGCGATCGGGAGGAGGCGCTCGAGCGGAGCCATCTGTCCGTAGAGGTGGACGGGGACGATGGCCCGCGTCCGCGGGGTGATGGCCGCCTCGACCGCCACAGGGTCGATGTTGAAGGTCTCAGGATCGATGTCGACGAAGACGGGCGTGCCGCCCGCGTTCGCGATCGCGCCCGCTGTGGCAAAGAAGGTAAACGGGGTCGTGATGACCTCGTCGCCCGGCTCGAGCTGCAGGGCCTTGAGGGGGAGCAGCAATGCGTCGGTGCCGCTGGCACATCCGATACCGAACCGGGCCTGGGACAGCGACGCGACCGCTTCTTCGAGCTCCGCGACCTCCGATCCCATGATAAAATGTTGGCTCTCCACGACCCGCATCAGCGCGGGGAGTACTTCGTCCTTTATCGTATCGTACTGTGCTCGAAGGTCGAGCAACGGAACGCCCATAGGTCTATTTCCGAGGCTGAAGGGAACAATCGAAGAACCCTAACTAGCGCGATGGCATGGGGTCAATCGGGCTCAGAACGCCATCCTTCTCCACGTACAGGGCGCCGCACACCGCGCACGCGGCCCGCCCGGCCTGTACGCGCAGCCGCTCACCGCACTGACACATCCACCCGACTCGTCGAGCCGGAACGCCCACCATCAACGCATACGCCAGCACGTCGGACGTGACCACGGCCCCGGCACCGACGAAGGCGTACTCGCCGAGCGTGGTGCCGCACACGATGGTCGCGTTCGCGCCGATCGAGGCACCGCGCTTCACGAGCGTCCGGCGGTACTCATGTTTGCGCGAAATATGGCTGCGCGGGTTCATGACGTTGGTGAAGACACATGACGGCCCACAGAAGACGTCATCTTCCAACTCGACGCCCTCGTAGATGGACACGTTGTTCTGGATCTTGACGTTGTTGCCGATACGCGTGCCGGGCATCACCACCACGTTCTGGCCGAGGCTGCATCGCTCGCCGATCACGGCGCCCGGCATCACATGGCAGAAGTGCCAGATCTTGGTCCCGGCGCCGATCGCGGCGCCATCGTCCACAAACGCGCTCGGATGCACGACGTAGTCCGTCACAGGACCCTCGCGGCAGCTGGTACCGGGCTCGCGGCTTTCGCGAGACCGGTCATCTCATACCACTCCTGCAGACAGCGCACCGACCCTTGCCGACTCCTCAGCGCGAGCACGGCGTCGCACGCGGCGCTCGTGGCGGACATCGTGGTGGTGTACGGCACGCGGTGCTGCAGCGCGGCCCGCCGGATGGCGTAGTCGTCGCGCTGGGTGAGCTTCCCGAGCGGGGTGTTGATCAGCAGCTGCACCGCGCCCGACATGATGAAGTCGATGGGGTTCGGGCGGCCCTCGTGCACCTTCGCGATCTGCTCTGCCGGAATGCCTCGCGCCGCCAGATAGCGTGCCGTGCCCGCCGTCGCGAGAATCTTGAACCCCATCTCGTGGAAACGTCGAATGATGGGCGCGACGGTCGGTTTATCGTGATCGTTCACGGTGACGAGCAGCGTGCCCTCGAGCGGCAGCGCGCCGTCGGCGCCGATTTGCGCCTTCGCGAAGGCCATGCCGAAGCTGTCGGCAATACCCATGACCTCGCCCGTGGAGCGCATTTCGGGACCGAGCAGCGTGTCCACGTTCGGCAGCTTCGAGAAGGGGAAGACGGCTTCCTTGACCGCCACGTAGGGGATCGCCACCTCGTCGGGCACCCCCGCCTCCTCGAGCGTCCGCCCCGCCATGATCGCCGCGGCGAGCTTGGCGAGCGGCACCCCGGTCGCCTTGCTCACGAACGGGATGGTGCGGGACGCCCGCGGATTCACCTCGAGCACGTACACCACCCCGTCCTTGATGGCGTACTGCACGTTGATGAGGCCGCGGACGCCGAGTGCCTCGGCAAAGGCCCGCGTGTGACGCCGCATCGCGTCCACGGCATCCTCGCCAACCAGATATGGGGGGAGCACGCAGGCCGAATCGCCCGAGTGAATGCCCGCATCTTCGATGTGCTGCATCACACCGCCGATGATGCACTGCGTGCCGTCCGCGATGGCATCAACGTCCGCCTCGAAGGCATCCTCGAGAAACGAGTCGATCAGCACCGGGTGCTCCGGTGCGACGCGGGCGGCCGTCTGGAAGTACGAGCGGAGCGAGGGCTCGTCGTACACGATCTCCATGGCACGCCCGCCCAGGACGTACGAGGGCCGGACGAGCACGGGGTAGCCGATCCGCGCAGCCGCCGCGACCGCCTCTTCCACGGTCGTCGCTGTACCGTTCGCGGGCTGGGTCACCCCGAGACGTCGCGCGAGATCCTCGAAGCGCCGTCGGTCCTCCGCCACGTCGATGGCATCGGGGCTCGTGCCGAGAATCTCGACGCCCGCCGCCTCGAGCCCCTTCGCGAGCTTCAAGGGCGTCTGCCCGCCAAGTTGGACGATCACGCCACGCGGGCGCTCGAGCCTCACGATCTCCAGCACGTCCTCGAGGGTGAGCGGCTCGAAGTAGAGTTTGTCGGGGATGTCGAAATCGGTGGAGACGGTCTCGGGGTTCGAGTTGATCATGATCGTGCGGTAGCCGAGGTCCCGGAGCCCGAGCCCCGCGCGCACGCAGCAATAATCGAACTCGACTCCCTGCCCGATGCGATTCGGCCCGCTCCCGAGGATGACGATGCCGTCCTCGCCCAGCGGCTCCGACTCGTTCTCCTCGTCGTACGAGGAGTAAAGGTACGGCGTCGCCGACGGGAACTCTCCCGCGCAGGTGTCCACCGTCTTGAACGCGGGATGAATGCCCCACGCCCAGCGACGCTGCCGTACGTCGTCCTCCTGCTCATCGCGGAGATCCGCGAGCTGGCGATCGGAGAACCCCAGCCGCTTCATCCCGCGCAGATCCTCGGCGCCGATCTCGCCGGCCGCGGCGTACCGCCGCTCGGCCTCGACCAGTGCGTGCATCTGCTGCAGGAACCAGGGGTCGATGTACGTGAGCTCCGCGACCTCGTCTACCGTGAGGTCGGAGAGGAACGCGCGCTTCACCTGGAAGATCCGCTCGGGTGTGGGACGGCGGAGCGCTGCGCGGAGCTCGTCGAGCGCATCCGATTCGAGGCGATCGTCGCTCGGCGTGGCACCGACCGTCCACCCCGGCCGGTCGATCTCGAGCGCGCGAAGGCCCTTCTGCAGCGCTTCCTTGAAGGTCCGGCCGATTGCCATCGACTCGCCAACCGACTTCATCTGGGTCGTGAGCGTGGGCTCGGCCAAGGGGAACTTCTCGAAGGCGAACCTGGGACACTTCACCACCACATAATCCAGCACCGGCTCGAACGAGGCGGGCGTGGTGCGGGTGATGTCGTTCGGCAGCTCGTCCAGCCGATACCCGACGGCGAGCTTGGCCCCGATGCGCGCGATCGGGAAGCCGGTGGCCTTCGAGGCGAGCGCCGACGAGCGGGAGACCCGCGGGTTCATCTCGATCACCAGTTGTTCGCCCGTCTTGGGATCCACCGCGAACTGGATGTTGCACCCGCCGGCCGCGACGCCGATTTCCCGGATGATGGCGATCGCGGCGTCGCGCATCGTCTGGTACTCGCGATCGGTGAGTGTCATGGCGGGCGCCACGGTGATCGAGTCTCCCGTGTGCACGCCCATCGGGTCCAGATTCTCGATCGAGCAGACGATCACGACGTTGTCGTCACCGTCACGCATCAGCTCGAGCTCGAATTCCTTCCAGCCAAGCACCGACCGCTCGACCAGCGCCTGGTGGACCGGTGAGAGCGAAAGCGCGCGCTCGATCAGCGTCTCGTACTCGCTCCGGTTGTAGGCGACGCCACCGCCCGTCCCGCCAAGGGTGTACGAGGGACGGATGATCGCCGGATATCCGGTGTCTTCCACCGCCGCAAGCGCTTCCTCCCATGACCCGACCAGCCTCCCCGCCGCCACCGCGAGCCCGATCCGGTCCATCGCCTTCGCGAATTCGCGCCGGTCTTCGGCCATCTGGATCGCCCGCGCGTCCGCGCCGATCAGCTCGACACCGAACTTCTCGAGCGTGCCGTCCTCCGCGAGCGCCATGGCCACGTTGAGCGCGGTCTGGCCGCCCATCGTCGGGAGCAGGGCGTCCGGGCGCTCCCGTTCGATCACCCGAGCCACCCACTCAGGCGTCACCGGCTCGACGTAGGTCCGGTCCGCCATCTCGGGGTCGGTCATGATCGTCGCGGGATTCGAGTTCACCAGGATGACCCGGTACCCCTCTTCTCGGAGCGCCTTGATCGCCTGCGTGCCGGAGTAGTCGAATTCGGCCGCCTGCCCGATGACGATCGGGCCGGAGCCGATGAGGAGAATGCTCTTGAGATCAGTCCGCTTGGGCACCTACGACCTCGTTCAGGGTGTCATCGAGCGAGACATGGGGCTCCCAGCCCGTCTCGTGGCGGAGCTTCGTGGCATCACCCACCAGATGAGCGATGTCGGCCGGTCGGACCAACTCGGGGTCCACCTTCGCGCACACATTACAGCCGATCAGGCCGCGCAGACGCTCGAACAGCTCCCCAATGCTGACGCCGAATCCGGACGCGACGTTGTACACCTCGCCGGGGCGTCCGGTGACGATCAGCCGCGCGTAGGCATCCACGACATCCGAGACGTGCAGGAAATCCCGCACCGGATCCAGATTGCCGACCCGGATCTCGCGTTCGCCCGTCCGCGCCGCCGCGAGCAGGCGCTTGGTGAACGCCGGAATCACGAAGCGTCCGTCCTGCCCCCGCCCCGTGTGCGGGAAGGGCCGCGCCACGATGACGCGAAGGCCCGTACGCCGCGCGACCTCGGCCGCCGCAATCTCCGCCGCCAGCTTCGAGGCGGCGTAGGCCGAGCAGGGCGCCGGCTCGTGGTCCTCGCGCCGGGGGACGGGGGGCGTGGCTCCCGCACCATACACCTCGGCCGTCGAGACGAGGAGGAGGATCGGATCGGTCTTGCCCTCCCCCCGAACCGCGCCCAGCGCCTCCGCCACCCGTGCCGTCCCCGCCGCATTGACCTCCCAGGCGGTGCCGGGATCCTGGCGGGCATCCCTGCCCGACGCGACCGCCGCCAGGTGCACCACCGCCTCATACCCGCCCGCAACGGCCTGCTGTACCGACTCCGCCGCTCCGAGCTCCAGCGGCACCGTCGTCCAGTCCGCAGGAGTCGTGCCCCCCGGCCGGACGGCGGCGGTGACGGTGTGGCCGTCGGTGAGGAGGCGCGGAACGAGCCACCGTCCGACGAACCCGTCCGCCCCCGTGACGAGAATCTTCACTTCCTGGCCTCGAGCCTCGCGAGATCGGCGTCCACCATCATCGTCACGAGCTCATGGAAGCTCACCTTGGGCGTCCACCCCAGGCGCGTGCGCGCCTTGGCGGGATCGGCCAGCAAGAGGTCCACCTCGGCCGGCCGCACGAAGCGGGGATCCACCACGACATACTTCTCCCAATCGAGCTTCACGTGGCCGAAGGCCGCTTCGACGAACTCGCGCACGGCGTGCGTCTCCCCCGTCCCGATCACGTAATCCTCGGGCGCGTCCTGCTGCAGCATGCGCCACATGGCGTCCACGTAGTCGCCGGCATATCCCCAGTCGCGGCGCGCATCGAGGTTTCCGAGGCGCAGCTCCTTCGCGAGCCCCAGTTTGATGCGTGCCACGCCGTCCGTGATCTTGCGGGTCACGAACTCGAGCCCCCGACGGGGCGATTCGTGGTTGAAGAGGATGCCGCTCACGGCGTAGATGCCGTACGACTCGCGGTAGTTCACCGTGATCCAGTGCCCGTAGACCTTGGCCACGCCGTACGGCGAGCGGGGATAGAACGGCGTCTCCTCGTTCTGGGGCGTACGCTGCGCCTTGCCGAACATCTCCGAGGAGCTCGCCTGGTAGAACCGGGCGCTGGGATGGGCGAGCCTGAGCGCCTCCAGGAGGCGGGTGACGCCCAGAGCGGTGAACTCCCCCGTGAGCACGGGTTGGGACCAGCTGGTCGGGACGAAGCTCTGGGCCGCCAGGTTGTAGACCTCGTCGGGCTGGACGTCCCGCAGCACCATCGTCAGCGAGTGCTGGTCGAGGAGATCGGCCGCCACGATTTCGACCCGGTCGAGCAGATGTCCGATGCGCTCGTAGGAGTCGTGGGAGGTCCGGCGCACCACCCCCACCACGCGATATCCCTTCCCCAGGAGAAATTCGGCCAGATACGAGCCGTCCTGTCCGGTCACCCCGGTGATCAGCGCCGTTGGCACGACCCACCCCCCTCTGAGGAAGCCGCTTGAACGATGGGCGGCTCCGCGGTAGCTTTAGTGTCTGTTCTCAAAAGATATCGTCGACCCGGTACGCACGGACTGATTATCATGGCACGAGTTTGCGATGTGTGTGGCAAGGGACCGAGCTTCGGTCATAGCGTGAGCCACGCCAACAACAAGACCAACCGCCGCTGGTATCCCAACCTCCAGCCCGTGCGCGCCCTCGTCGACGGCCAGCCGCGCCGTCTCCGGGTCTGTACCCGCTGCATCAAGTCGGGCCGGGTGGTCAAGGCGCCACGCGGAGCCGCGCAGGCCTGACTCCGGCCGCGGCTCAAAAAATTGGGGACCCGCGGGTCCCCAATGTCGTTTCGTAGGCTGCACTCGGTCCGTCACTCCGCCAGCAACTCGATCCGAGCCACTTCCGCACCGTCGCCCGGTCGATGGCCGAGCTTGACGATTCGGGTGTAGCCGCCCGGACGGCTCGCGAAGCGCGGCCCGATCTCTCCGAAGAGCCTTCCCGCCACCTCGCGATTCCGAATCCGCCGCTCGACCTGCCGCCGCGCGTGCAGGTCGCCGCGCCGCGCGAGCGTAATCAACCGCTCGGCGAACGGCCGGAGCTCCTTGGCCTTGGCCTCGGTGGTCACGACGCGACCGTGCTCGAAGAGCGACGTCGCCATGTTGTTGAGCATCGCCCGCTTATGGCTTGCGGTGCGGCTCAGCTGACGCCCGCGAACGCGATGACGCATGCCGCTACTCCTCCGCCGGCTCGGCGCCGTCGGGCGTCGATGCGATGCTCGGCGGCGTGCCGGGGTTCGTGACCACCAGCTCGGTGCCGCGATCCTCGAACTCCATACCGAAGTTGAGCTCCTCGCGACGCAGCAGGTCCGCGATCTCCGCCAGTGCCTTCTCCCCCACGTTCTTCACCTTGAGCAGATCTTCCTCGCGGAACCGCACGAGGTCGCCCAGGGTGCTGACGTTGGAGTTCTTGAGCGAGTTGATGGACCGCACCGAGAGACCGCAATCGTCGATCGGCTTGGCGAGGAGATCGCGGAGCCGAGCGTCGTCGTGGGCCGCGCCGTCACCGTTCGGGGTGGGCGAGGTCGGGACCGTACCGAAGTTGAGGAACGCCTGGACGTGCTCCTGGAGCAGCGCCGCCGCGTAGGCGATGGCGTCTTCCGGGGCGATCGTGCCGTTGGTCTCGACCGTGAGCGTCAGACGGTCGAAGTCCGTACGCTGACCGACACGTGTCTCCGCCACCGTGAAGTTGGCGCGGCGAACGGGATTGTAGATCGAATCCACGCGGACGAGATCCACCGGGAGCGACCGGTCGGCCGGGTGCTGCGCCGCCTCGACGTACCCGCGTCCCTTGTTCACGTAGAGCTCACCGTTGATCTCCCGGTCTTCCTGCAGCGTGAACAGCAGGTGATCGGGATCGACGATGTGCACCGCCGCGTTCGGCTGGATGTCCCGTGCGTAGACGGGGCCCGCCGAATCGGCCTGGATGTGGAGCACGGCCTCGTCGACGTTCTCCGCCAGCACCAGCGTCAACTGCTTGAGCCGCTGGATGATCTGGTGGATGTCCTCGACGACACCGGGCACCGTCTGATGCTCGTGGACGACGCCGTCCAACCGGAAACCCCAGACGGCCGCGCCGCGCAACGAGGAGAGCAGCATGCGCCGGAGCGAATTGCCGAGGGTGTAGCCGTAGCCGCGTTCGAGCGGCTGGAGGCGGAACTCGGCCGCGAACGGATTGTCCTCCCGCTTCGTCATTTCGACGACGGTCGGACGCACCAAACCTGTGAGATCGATAGCCATATTACTTCGAGTAAAGCTCCACGATGAGCTGTTCCTGGGCGGCGACAGGAATCGCGTCCCGGGTGGGCAGCTCGGTGACTTTGCCGACAGCCTGTTCGGCGTCGACCGCGATCCACGACAGCGGCGCACCACGGGTGGCCGCTTCGAGGGCGCTGCGAACGATGACCAGGTCCCGGCTCGCCGGCGCGAGACGCACCTCGGCGTGCTGACCGACCCGGTATGAGGGAATGTCCACCGTGGCGCCGTTTACCTGCACGTGCCGGTGGCGGACGAGCTGGCGGGCGGCCTTGCGGCTCGCCGCGAATCCCATGCGATAGACGATGTTGTCCAGCCGCGTCTCGAGTGCCACCATCAAATTCTCACCCGTGACCCCCGGCTCCGAACGCACCGTGTCGAAGGTGTTCCGGAATTGGCGCTCCGACAGCCCATAGATGCGCTTGACCTTCTGCTTTTCACGGAGCTGTTTGGCGTACTCGGACACCTTCCGGCGCCGCGCCATCGTCTGGCCGTGCTGGCCCGGAGCGTAGCCCCGCCGGTCCACCGCGCACTTGTCGGTGAGGCAGCGGGTTCCCTTCAGAAAGAGCTTCGTGCCTTCCCGCCGGCAGAGCTTGCAGGCCGGCCCAACGTATCGCGCCATGGCTCAGACCCGCCGCTTCTTGGGGGGACGGCAGCCGTTGTGCGGAATCGGCGTGACGTCACGGATGGACATGATGTGCAACCCGGCCGAGGCGAGCGCCTGCACCGCCGACTCGCGACCCGAGCCTGGACCCTGCACGCGCACGTGCACGCGCCGGACGCCGAGATTGAGCGCTTCCCGCGCACAGTTCTCGGCAGCCACGGTGGCCGCGAACGACGTGGACTTCTTGGAGCCCTTGAAGCCGGACTTGCCGGCCGAGCCCCAGGCAACGGCGTTGCCCTTGGAGTCCGTGATCGTGATCAGCGTGTTGTTGAACGTGGCCGTGATGTGGGCGACACCCTCCGCCTCCACCACCTTCTTGCGCTTCGTGCTCGTCGATGCTGTAGCCATGCTACTTCTTGGTCACTTTCTTCTTGCCGGCGATGGCACGCCGGGGGCCCTTCTTGGTCCGCGCGTTGGTATGGGTTCGCTGGCCCCGGACCGGCAACCCGCGCCGATGCCGGTGGCCGCGGTAGCTGCCGATGTCCATGAGGCGCTTGATGTTCATGGCGACCTCGGTGCGCAACGCGCCCTCGACCTTGACGCCGCGCTCGATCACCTGCCGGAGCCGCGCGACCTCCGCGTCGCTGAGGTCACGGACCCGGGTGTCGGGATTGACGGCGGTCTCGTCCAGGATGCGGTGCGCCGTGGAATCGCCCACGCCATAGATGTAGGTGAGCGCCACCTCGACCCGCTTCTCACGCGGGAGATCGACGCCTGCGATACGTGCCATGTCAGCCCTGCCGCTGCTTGTGCTTGGGGTTCCGCTTGCAGAT
>DATFMZ010000300.1:0-9031 GCA_035266665.1 Gemmatimonadales bacterium
GTGAGCTCTTCGGACGCGAAGGACGCGCCGTGGATGCCGTCCCGTCCGGTGCGTGCGCCCACGGCGATCAGCACGTTCCCGACGCCGCTCGCCACCGCGCGCATGAGCTGCTCCTCCTTGAGGAGCCCCACGCACATCGCATTCACCAGCGGATTGCCGTTGTAGCTCGGCGAGAAATCCACCTCGCCGCCGACCGTCGGCACACCGACGCAGTTGCCGTAGTCGCCGATCCCGCGAACGACACCGGCGAGGAGATAGCGGTTCCTCGCGTCGCCGAGCGGGCCGAACCGGAGACTGTTGAGGAGGGCGACCGGGCGCGCGCCCATCGTGAACACGTCGCGCAGGATGCCCCCGACGCCGGTCGCCGCCCCCTGATAGGGTTCGACGGCCGACGGATGATTGTGGGACTCGATCTTGAACGCGACGGCCCAGCCGTCTCCTACCGACAGGACGCCGGCGTTCTCGCCGGGGCCCTGGAGCACGTGCGGCCCCTCGGTGGGAAACCGCTTGAGCACCGGCCGCGAATGCTTGTACGAGCAGTGCTCGCTCCACAGCGCGGAGAAGATGCCGAGCTCGGTGAACGTGGGCTCACGGCCCAGCATGTCGCGGATGCGGGCGTACTCCCCGCCCGTGAGGCCATGCTCACGGACGAGGTCGTCGGTCATGGGGGGATCGCCCGGGAATGCCTCGACCCGGGTCGCCGTCATTCGCCGGGTTTCGCGGGTGCCGCGCCCCGCACGCCCCGGACGATGGCCTTGAGGAGGCCACCGACGCCGTGGTCTTCGCCGGCGATGAGGAGATCCACCTCACCGGCATCGAGCCACATCCCGTCGCAATCGGGGCACCGGTCGATCTGGATCGTGTGGTACTCCTCGGTGACCAGATCGCCGCCGCACTTGGGGCACTTCATGTAGTGGCTCGCGCGCTCGCGCCGCTTCGATTCGGCGGCAATCGCCTCACGGCCGGCCTTGATCAGCTCGGCGTCCCGGCGCGCGAAATATTCTTCTTCGTTGCGACTCGGTTTGTCGTTCATGCGTTAGGTGCTGGATCCCGGCATCGTCGCCGCCGTGTCGGGTGGAGTGGCCTCGGGCTTCCGGCTCGCGGGGGACGACGAGACGCCGGCGTAGTGGTGCCCCTCGCCGCGCACGATGGCGTCCACCACCTGCCCGTTGTCGAGGAACACGACGTCGAACGTGCCGCAGGTCGCCTCGCAGCCGTTCCGGAAGAAAAGATACGTCCAGTTGGCCTGATGGCGCTCGGCCACCGGGACCCCCCAGAGGGAGATGACCTGGTCGCGCGTCATGCCGGGGCTCACCGTCCCGGTGTCGATCGGCGTCCAGGGCGTGTTCTCGAGCGGCGCGGGCGGCGGGGCCGGCTTCGCGGCCACCTGCTTGGGCGCGGGCTTCCGCGCCGGGGCCGCCGCGGATTCCGCCGGCGCGGCCTTGGTGGTGCCCGCGGCCGCCGGTGTGGTGGCCGGCACCGGCTTCGCGGCCACCTGGGCCGTGTCGGCGGGTGCCTTCTTCTTGGCGAGGAATGGGATCTTGTCGCAAGCCGTCAATGCGACTCCCGCTACCACGACGGTTGCCAGGGTCCGCCAGTTCATGGGCTTCCTCCTCCAGGAATACCGATGCACGCCACGATCGAAGCGAAGACCGCCGCTCCGTCGGTGGCGCCGATCGCGGGATCGGCGGCGCGCTCGGGATGCGGCATCATGCCCACCACATTGTGGGCGGCGTTGGTGATGCCCGCAATGTCGTGGAGTGACCCATTCGGGTTCACGTCCACGTACCGCATGACGACGCGGTGGTCGTCCTCCAAATCTTGGAGTATCGACGCGGGCGCGACGTAACGCCCCTCACCATGCGCCACCGGTATCGTTACAATATTGCCCTCTTCATAGGCTGCCGTAAACGGTGTCCCCGTCTGCTCGATCCGGACCCGGACGGGCCGCGCCACGAACCGGAGCCCCGCGTTCCGCATCAGGGCACCCGGCAGGAGCCCCGCCTCGCACAGCACCTGGAACCCGTTGCAGATCCCGAGCACCGCGCCGCCCGCCTCGGCGTGGGCGATCACCGCGCTCATGATCGGGCTGAACCGCGCGATGGCGCCCGCCCGAAGGTAGTCGCCGTAGGCGAACCCGCCCGGCAGGATCACCGCGTCGGCGCCCTGGAGGTCGGTGTCGCGGTGCCAGACGTAGTAGGCGTCCGCGCCCGCGCGCTCGGCGGCGCGGAGGGTGTCCACCTCGCAGTTGGTCCCGGCGAACTGAACGACCGCAACGCGCGTCACGGGGCGACGCCGACCGTGACGGCAAAGTCTTCCGTCACCGGGTTCGCGAGGAGGCGTTCGCACATCGCGCGGGCCTCCCGTTCGGCCGTGGCGCCGTCGGGGGCCTGAACCGTGAGATGGAGCGCCTTCCCGACGCGCACGCCCTCGACGCCGCCGAATCCGAGCGCGGCGAGCGCGTGCTGGACCGCCTGGCCCTGCGGGTCGAGCAGGGTCGCCCGGGGCATCACGCGTATCTCGACCTCGAAGACCGCCATTCAGACTCCTTCACCGGTGAATTCGTCGGGACCGCCGTTGGCGTCCGCGCGATCCCTGAGTCCGACGACCAGCGCGCGCACCACGCCGTACACCAGATAGGCGATGCCGAGCGGGAAGAAGAACACGTCGCGCTCGAAGATGCCGAAACCCACGATCATCACGAGGATCGCGAGGCCCAACAGCCCGCGCGGCGTCCGCAGATCGATCCGCGGGAGCCGCGCGTAGCGCACGGTGCTCACCATGGCGAGGCCCAGCGCCATGACGACGAAGATCATGAGCTGCGACCAGGGGAGCCCCGCGAGCGTCGCCTGGAAGAAGCCGGTCTGGCTGAAGGGATACCACGTCGCGAGCGTGAGGCCCGCCGCCGGCGAGGGAAGGCCCGTGAAGGCGCCGCCCGGCTCGTGGCCGCCCTGGGCGTTGAACCGCGCCAGCCGGAGTGCCGCGCATACGACGTACGCGTACGAGAAGACCCAGGTGAAGCCGCCCTGCGCGCGGAAGAACATGAAGAAGACGAGCACCGCGGGTGCCACGCCGAAGCTCACGATGTCCACCAGGGAATCGAGCTCGGCCCCGAAGCGCGACCCCGTCCGGCTCATCCGGGCGATCCGCCCGTCGAGCAGATCGAGGACGCCCGAGAGCACGATGTACCAGCCGGCGCGATAGAAATGCCCCTGCGACGCCAGCACGACGGACCAGATGCCGAAGAAGAGATTGGCGAGCGTGAAGATGCTCGGGACCACGACGACGACGCGCCGCACGCCGCGACGCCGGCCGCCGCTATGTCCGCGATGCCGTGCGGTCATGCCGGCCACTCCCCGATCACGGTGACGCCCGCCCGCGTCCGATCGCCAACGCGCACGCTGGGGACCGCGTCCGGTCGAAAGAAGGTGTCCAGCCGCGAGCCGAACCGGATCATCCCCAGGCGCTCGCCCTGGCGGACGGCGGCGCCGACCTCGGGATCGGTCACGATGCGCCGCGCCACGAGGCCCGCGATCTGCCGGACCAGGACGGGGCCCCGCGCCGTGCCGATGCCGAGGGATGCCTGCTCGTTGTCCGCGCTCGCCTTGTCGAGTGACGCATTGAAGAACTTCCCGGGGCGGTAGGCGCGATGCTCGACCACCCCGTTCACCGGATGACGGTTCACGTGCACGTTGAACACGTTCATGAAGACCGAGACCCGAACGGCGCGGCCGCCAACGAACGTGGGTTCGTCGATCTCGATCACGCTCACCACCTTCCCGTCGGCGGGTGCGATGATCAGATGATCGCCGCGGGGGCCCTCACGCACCGGGTCACGGAAGAACCACGGGACCCAGAGCGCGATCGGAAGCCACGCCACGGGCAGGGCGAGCCACCACCCACCGCCGGCGAGCTCCGCCACGACGAGGAGCGCGGCCAGGATGATGGCCGCGAGGCCGATGAACGGTCGCCCCTCGGGGGCAACGCTCACACGAACTCCGGGAGCGGGGTGCTCGTCACCAGGCGGTACGCTTCGACGTACCGCTCGCTCGTCGCGCGCACGACCTCGGCGGGCAGCTCGGGGCCGGGGGCATCGCCGTTCCAGCGCCCCGCCTTCTTCTCCGCCGCCAGATAGTCGCGGAGCGGCTGCTTGTCGAAGCTCGGCTGCCCCTTGCCCGGTTGGTAGCGATCCGCCGGCCAGAAGCGCGACGAGTCGGGCGTCAGCAGTTCGTCGATCAGCATCAGGTTGCCCGCGTTGTCGGTGCCGAACTCGAACTTCGTGTCGGCGATGATGATCCCGCGCGCGCCCGCCCGCTCACGTCCCGCGCTGTACAGGCTGAGGCTCGCCGTGCGCACCTGCTCGGCGACCTTCGTCCCGACCCGTTCGATCACGCCCTCGAACGTGATGTTCTCATCGTGGCCGACGTCCGCCTTGGTGGCGGGGGAGAAGATCGGCGGATCGAGCCGGGCGCTCTCCACCAGCCCTTTCGGGAGCGGTTCCCCGGCCAGCGTGCCGTGCTTGCGGTACTCCGCCCAGGCGGACCCCGCCAGATAGCCGCGCACCACGCACTCGATCGGCAGCGGGTTCGCACGCTTGCAGAGCATCGCCCGGCCGGCGATCACCGCCCGATGGTCGGCGAGCGTCGGCACGCGCGCGACGATCTCGTCGGGATCCGCGGTGAGGCAGTGATGGGGCACCACGTCGGCGAGCTCGCGGAACCAGTAGGCGCTGATCTGGGTGAGGACCGCGCCCTTCCGCGGGATCGGTGGCGAGAGGACGACGTCGAACGCGCTCACGCGGTCGCTCGCGACGAGCAGGAGGGTGTCATCGTCCACGACGTAGACCTCGCGGACTTTTCCCCGGCGGAGCAGGGGCAGGGGCAGATCGCTGTGGCTCAGGGCAATAGTCAGAGCGTCACTCCCGCGTTGTCGTGTACCTCGAAGGCCCGGAGCGAATCCAGGAGGGGCTCGAGGACATCGGTGAGAAATTCATCCACTTGCTCGGGCGCGCGCCCGATGTACCGGGTGGGATCGAGCTCGGCCCGCAAGGCGTCGGCATCCACGTCGGCAAATGCCGGATCGGCGGCGAGGCGCGCCAGCAGATCGTTCTCCGCGCCGGCATCGATCGCGTCGCTCACCGTCCACGCGTGGCGGCGAATGACCTCGTGCAGGGCCTGGCGGTCGCCGCCCGCCTTCACACCCAACATCAACCAGCGTTCGGTGGCCATGAACGGCATCGCACGCGACACGTTCCGGCGGATCGTCGCCTCGCGCACGGTGAGCCCGCGGCCCACGTCCGCGGCGAGCACGAGTAGAGCATCCGTGGCGAGCGCCAGATCGGGCAGCGCGATGCGGCGGTTGGCGCTGTCGTCGAGCGTCCGCTCGAGCCATTGCGTGGCCGCGGTGTACGCCGTGTTTTCACGGAGCGAGATCGCGTACCGCGCGAGGGCGCAGAGCCGCTCGGCGCGCATCGGATTGCGCTTGTACGGCATCGCGCTCGAGCCGATCTGCTCTGAGCCGGCGGGCTCGAGGATCTCCCCCTCATGCTGGAGCAGCCGCAGATCGTTGCCGAACTTGGACGACGACTGCGCGATGCCCGCGAGGGCGTCCGCGACCCGCGCATCCCATTTCCGCGAATACGTCTGGCCGGAGACGGGGACGGCGTGGGTGAAGCCGAACGCCTTGGCCAGCGCGGCATCGAGCGCACGCACCTTGGCGGGATCGCCGTCGAAGAGCTCGAGGAAGCTCGCCTGCGTCCCCGTGGTGCCCTTCGCGCCTCGGAACGGCAGCGCATCGGCGACGCGGCGCAACGCCTCCGCGTCCAGCGCGAAATCGTAGAGCCAGAGCGTGGCGCGCTTGCCGACCGTGGTGAGCTGGGCCGGCTGAAAATGCGTGTACGCGAGCGTCGGCAGGGCCCGATGGCTCTCGGCGTGCGCCCGGAGCCCCGCGAGCACGGCGGCGAGACGGCCGAGCAAGAGCCGGAGCGCGTCGCGCAGGACAATGAGATCGGCGTTGTCGGTGACGAAGCAGCTCGTGGCACCCAGATGGATGTAGGCCTTGGCGGCGGGCGCCTGCTCGCCGAAGTGATGGACCTGCGCCATCACGTCGTGTCGGAGGCGCCGCTCGAGCTCCCGCACGCGCCCGAGGTCGGCGTCGTCGAGATGCGCTTCCATCTGCGCGAGCGCCTCGTCGGGAATTGCGACGCCGAGGCGCTGCTCCTCGCGGGCGAGGGCGAGCCAGAGGCGGCGCCAGAGCCCGGCGCGATGCTCGGCGGTCCACAGCGCCTGCATGGCCGGCGACGCGTAGCGCGTGCCGAGAGGAGACGTGTAGTGCGGCGTCTCCGTCATCGGACGTAGAAGTCCGCGTAGGCGAGCTGGCCGTTCCGCTCGAAGTAGACGCGGACCGCACCCTGATGGGCGGCCGCGGTAAACGCGCGACGCACCTGCTCGGCGTTGGTGATGGGCGTCCGGTTGATCTGCACGATCACGTCGCCCGCCTGGAGCCCGGTCTGCTGGGACGTCGCGCTCGGGATCTGGTAGATCAGCGCCCCGCGTTGGTGGTGGATCCCGCGTTCCTGGCGGATCTGCGGGGTGACGGTGATCAGACGGATGCCGCCCAGCACCGACACCTTCTCCGCGCGGGTGCTGGGGAGGTCTTCCACGTTGAGCACCGCGCGGTGCCGCGCGCCGTCGTGCGTGTAGTGGACGACGATCGTATCACCGGGAGCGACATCCAGCTTCACCGACTCCCAATCCAGAAACGTGTGGAGCGCATGTCCGTTGGCGTCCGCGAGCACGTCGCCGGCGACGATCCCCGATCGCGCGGCCGGGCCGCCGGGCGCGACCCCCTGGACTGCGATCCCGCCGATCCGCTTCCATTCCCGGGGCGTGGTCGTGGGCGCGATGCCGAGTCCCACCCACGCGCGCCGCACCGTCCCGTGCGCCTCGAGCTCGTGCGCCACCCGCAGCGCCCGCTCGATCGGGATGGCGAAGCCCAGGCCGATGGACCCTCCGGAGCTCGAGAGAATCGAGCTGTTCACGCCGATGACCTCACCGAGCGCGTCCACGAGCGGGCCGCCGCTGTTGCCGGGATTGATGGCCGCGTCCGTCTGAATCATCCCGACGTAGATGCCGGACTGGTCGCTCGAGGGCAGGAGGTTGCGGTCCACGCCGCTGATCACGCCCGCGGTGACCGTGGGCTCCGAATTGCCGAGGAGATAACCGTAGGGATTCCCGATCGCGATCGCCCATTCGCCGATCTCGAGGTCGCGGCTCGAGCCGATCGGCGCGGTGGGAAGATCGTGCCCGTCGATCTTGAGCACGGCGATGTCCGTCAGCGGGTCCTCGCCGAGGAGCTTGGCCGGATAATCGGTGCCGTCCCGCGTCGTGACGACGATCTGTTCCGCGCCGTCGGTGACGTGCTGATTGGTGATGACGATGCCGTTGGGCGAGATGATGAACCCCGAGCCGAGCCCCTTCACGGTGCGCTCGTAGCCGCGCGGGAGGAAGAATTGCTCCCAGAGATCGCTCGGTTGCGCCTGCTCCCGACGGACCACGTTGACGCTCACCACGGCGGGGGCGACGCGCGCGGCCGCCGTGACGATCGCGGTGCGACGGACGTCGTCCACGTGGGCGCGTGCCCGCACCTGTGCCGCTGCGGGGGACGGCGCCGCAGCGGCGGCGAGAGCCAGCGTGAGGACGAGCGAGGCCGCGCGGCCCCTCACGCGCCGGCCTTGCCGCGAGACGCGATCTTGCTCCAGTCGTTCAGAAACTGATCCAGCCCGCGGTCGGTGAGGGGATGGTGGAGCAGCTTCTTCAGCACCTCGGTGGGCATCGTCGCGACGTCGGCACCGATCATCGCCGCCTCCGCGACGTGGCGCGGGTGGCGGATGGACGCCGCGAGAATCTCCGTCTCGATCCCGTAGTTGTCGAAGATGAGGCGCGTCTCACGGATCACGTCCATCCCGTCCTGACCGACGTCGTCGAGCCGGCCGAGGAAGGGGGAGACGTACGCGGCGCCGGCCTTGGCCGCGATCAGGCACTGCACCGAGCTGAAACAGAGCGTAACGTTCACCCTGATGCCGTCCCGCGAGAGGCGTCGGACGGCCGCCATGCCGTCTTCGATCATCGGGATCTTCACCACGACGTTCTCAGCGAGCTTCGCGAGCTCCTTGCCCTCGGCGTACATCCCCTCGGTATCGACCGCCACGACCTCGGCGCTGACGGGGCCATCCACCGCGGTGCAGATCTCTTTCAGGATGTCGCGGGGCTTCCGATCCCCGGCCACCTTCGCGAGCAGGGAGGGATTGGTCGTGACGCCGTCGATCAACCCGGCTTGCGCGGCCCAGCGAATGTCGGCGAGCTGTGCCGTGTCGAGAAAGAACTTCATCGTCACGCGCCCTTTGCGAGATGAGGGTACTGCACGGATTCGAGGAAGAGCCCTTCCGGTGGCGCCGGCGGGCTGGCGTCCGCGTTCTGCTCCGCCGCGAGCATGTGGGGAATGTCTCCGGGCGCGCGGCGTCCGAGGGCGACGTCCACCATCAGGGCCACCATGAACCGGACCATCCGATGCAGGAACCGATCGGCCTCGACGGTAAAGATATAGCCTTCGGCATGCGGACGCTCCGTCCATTCTGCGTGGGTGATCCGGCAGCGATAGTGCGGTTTGATCTGCCCGACGGCGGAGAGGCCGCGGAAGTCGTGCTCGCCGAGGAAGGCGTGTGCCCCCGCCGCGAGTGCGCCCGCATCCACGGCGCGCTGCAGCGCCCACTCGTACGGCCGGCGGAAGGGCGACGCGGACGCCCGGTCACACCCCAGCACATAGCGATACCGCCGCGCCGTGGCGTCTTTGCGCGCGTGAAATCCCGCGGGCGCCGGCTGCGCATCGGCGACCCAGACATCGTGGGGGAGGAGCGCGTTCATCGCGCGCATCAACTCGGCGGCATCCCACGCGCGTGGCAGCGTGAAGCTGATGACCTGGCCGAGTGCATGGACGCCCGCGTCGGTGCGCCCCGCGGCGTGCGCACGCACTG